>NZ_MECK01000002.1 GCF_014596465.1 Streptomyces sp. CBMA123
CTTGGCGCCGCTGCGGCCGCGGGTGGCGCTCGGGCCGTGCGGGGCGCTGCCGCGCGGCGCAGCCACGGTGCTGGCCACCAGCGGGGTGCGGGTGGTCTGGCTGCCGCAGAACGGCGGCTGCACCGGGCTGGAGGGCCGTCCGGCCGCCCCGCGGCCCGGCCTGGTACGGGAGTTGGCCGCGGCCCGGGTGCCGATGGCGGCCGGCAGCGGTGCTCTGCGGGACCAGTCCAACCCGGTCGGCCGAGCCGATCCGCTGGAGTCGGCCTACCTCCTCGCGGCGGGCGGGGAGCTGGACCCGGGCGCGGCGTACGACGCGGTGGCGAACCAGGCGCGGGCGACGCTCGGACTGCCGCCGGTCCGGGTGGACGCCGGGTTCCCGGCGGAGCTGCTGGCGGTGCGCGGGGACAGCCTGGCCGGGGCGCTCGCGGGCGGGCACAGCCGGCTGGTGGTGCACAGCGGCCGGGTGGTCAGCCGGACCAGCGCGGTACGGGAGTTCGCGGACACCGTGGCGCTGGCGCTGCCCCGGCAGTCCGGCGGCACGGACTGCTGAACCGACCGCTGCACCGACTGCTGAACGGACCGCTGAACAGGCTGCTGAACAGGCGCGACGGGCGGGTGGAGCGGCGGAAACCAAAGGGGCGCGCGATTCGCATCGCGCGCCCCTCCCCCATTACTGGCCGCCCTTGGATGGCGGCTGGAGCGGCCCCAGGCTTCCCCCACATGGAGCAGGGCCCGCTCGTTCCAGCACTGACACTACGACCACGGAGCACCGCCCCGACCGGCCTTGACGCTCTCCTGTCGCCCACCGGGCCCCTCTTGACGGCCCGTTGACGCCCCGCGCGGTCACGGCACGTAGCGGTAGCCGATCCCCGGCTCGGTGATCAGGTGCCGCGGCCGGGCCGGATCTCGCTCCAGCTTCCGGCGCAGCCCGGCGAGGTAGACCCGCAGGTAGTTGCCGCGCGCCTCCTGGGCCGGGCCCCACACCTCGCGCAGGATCTGCCGTCCGGGCACCAGCCGGCCGGGATTGGCGAGCAGCAGGCCGAGGATCCGCCACTCGGTCGGGGTGAGCCGCACCGGGCCGCTCGGGCCGAGCACCGTGGTGGCCGCGAGGTCGACGGTGTGGTCGCCGATCACCGGCCGGCCCGACGGGACCGGGTTCAGCGGCCGGCGCAGCACCGCCCTCAACCGGGCCAGCAGTTCGTCCATCAGGAACGGCTTGGTGAGGTAGTCGTCGGCGCCCGCGTCGAGGGCGCCGATCTTGTCGGCGGCGTCGGAACGGCCGGAGAGCACGATGATCGGCACCGCGCTGTGGGTGCGCAGTCCGCGCAGCACGTCCATGCCGTCGAGGTCCGGCAGGCCGAGGTCGAGCAGGACGGCGTCCGGGGCGGAGTGCGCGGCCCGGTCGAGCGCCTCGCCGCCGCTGGCGGCGGTGCGCACGGCGTACTTCCGGGCGCTGAGGTTGATCCGCAGGGTGCGCAGCAGGGCCGGTTCGTCGTCGACGACGAGGATCTCGCAGTTGTCGATGGTCCGTTCACTTCGTTCACTCATGGTGCGGTGGTTCCTCCCCGGTGGCGAAGTGCTCGGCGGTGAACTGCTCGGTGAGTTGCTCGGCGGTGAGTTGCTCGGTGGTGAGCTGCTCGGTGAGCTGCTCGGTGGTGAGCTGCTCGGTGGTGAACTGCGAGGTGGCGGCGGGCAGGGTGAGCAGCATGGTGGTGCCGCCCCCCGGGGTGTCCTCCACCTCCAGGCTGCCGCCCATGGCCTCGGCGAGGCCGCGGGAGAGCGCCAGGCCCAGGCCGACGCCGGTGGTGTTGTCGGTGTCGCCGAGGCGCTGGAAGGGCAGGAAGACCCGGTCGCGGTCCTCGGGGGCGATGCCGGGGCCGCGGTCGATCACCCGGATCTCGACCTGGTCGGCGTGGTGGCTGGCGGTGACCAGGACGGGCGCGCCGGGCGCGTTGTAGCGCAGCGCGTTGGTGATCACGTTGGCGAGCACCCGCTCCAGCAGCGGCGGGTCGGCGAGCACCGGCGGGGCGGTGTCCAGGTCCAGCGGCTGGACCGGCGCGTACGGGTCGGGGAGGCTGTCCAGCGCCCTGGGCAGGATCTCGTCCAGGTGGGTCTCGGTGAGGTGCAGGGTGAGCGCGCCGGCCTGGAGGCGGCTCATGTCGAGCAGGTTGTCCACCAGCCGGGTGAGCTTGACCAGTGACTCGTCGGCGGTGGCGAGGAGTTCGGCCTGGTCCTCGGGCGAGAACTCGACGTCGGGGCTGCGCAGTGAGCCGACCGAGGCGCGGGCGGCGGCGAGCGGGGTGCGCAGGTCGTGGCTGACGGCGGCGAGCAGCGCGGTGCGCATCCGGTCGGCGGCCTTGATCGGCTCGACCTCGGCGGCGACCACGGCCAGCCGGTCCCGCTCCAGTGCGGCGGCGACGTGGGCCGCGAAGGCGGTGAGCACCCGCTGGTCGGCGGCGGGCAGCCGGCGGCCGGTGAGGACCAGCAGGGCATCGGCCCCGACCGGGACCTCGGTGGTCTCGTGCCGCGCCCCGGCGTCGTCCGGGTGTTCGGCCTCGCAGTGGGCGAGCACCTCGCCGTCGGAGCGGGAGAGCAGGGCGACGGTCTGCATGCCGAAGGCCGTCCGGGACTTCTCCAGCAGGGCGGGCAGCGCGTCGGCGCCGCGCAGCACGCTGCCGGCCAGGGTGGAGAGGGTCTCGGCCTCGGCGGTGGCGCGGGCGGCCCGGGTGGTGAGCCGGCCGGCGTGGTCGACCACCGTGGAGACCGTGAGCGCGATGGCGGCGAAGACCACCAGGGCGACGATGTTGTTGGTCTCGCCGATGGTCAGGCTGTGGACCGGCGGGATGAAGTAGTAGTTCAGCAGCACCGAGGCGATGAACGCGGCCAGCAGGGCGGACATCGCGCCGCCGAGCAGGGCCACGATGACCACGCCGAGCTGGAAGATCAGCGCCTCGGTGGTGAGGTTGATGGTCCGGTGCGCCTGGGAGAGCACGGCGGTGAGCAGCCAGGGCACCACGAAGCCGGCCGCGTAGCCGAGGATGGTGCGGCGCCTGGAGTGGCGCCGGCCCAGCGAGGGCAGCCGGCCGCGGCCGGTGAACTCGTGGGTGACCATGTGGACGTCGATGTCCTCGGAGGCGTCCACGGTGGTCTGCCCGGTGCCCGGGCCGGTGAGGAAGCGGTTGATCCGGCCGCGGCGGCTGGTGCCGAGCACCAGCTGGGTGGCGTCGTGGGCGCGGGCGAAGGCCAGCAGCGCGATGGGGACGTCGTCGCCGACCACCACGTGGTAGCTGCCGCCGAGGCTCTCGACCAGCTGGCGCTGCTGGGCGAGCGCGGCGGAGGAGGCGCCGGCCAGGCCGTCGCTGCGGGAGACGTGCACGGCCATCAGCTCGCCGCCCGCGGCGACGGCGATCCGGGCGGCGCGGCGGACCAGGGTCTCGCCCTCCGGGCCGCCGGTGAGGGCGACCACCACCCGTTCGCGGGTCTCCCAGACCCGGTCGATGTTGTGGCTGGCCCGGTAGTCGCGCAGCCCCTCGTCGACCCGCCCGGCCACCCAGAGCAGGGCGAGTTCGCGCAGGGCGGTGAGGTTGCCGACCCGGAAGTAGTTGGAGAGCGCGGCGTCCACCTTCTCCGCCTTGTAGACGTTGCCATGGGCCATGCGCCGGCGCAGCGCCTGCGGCGCCATGTCGACGAGTTCGAGCTGGTCGGCCCGACGGACCACCTCGTCCGGGACGGTCTCGCGCTGCGGGATGCCGGTGATCTTCTGGACGACGTCGTTCAGCGATTCCAGATGCTGGATGTTGACGGTGGTGATGACGTCGATCCCGGCGGCGAGCAGTTCCTCGACGTCCTGCCAGCGCTTGGCGTGGCGGCCGCCGGGGATGTTGGTGTGCGCCAGTTCGTCGACCAGGACGACGGAGGGGCGGCGGGCGAGCAGCCCGTCGAGGTCCATCTCCTCGAACTCGGCGTCGCGGTAGGAGCGGTGGACGCGCGGCAGGACCTCCAGGCCGTCGATCATGGCCTCGGTGTGACGGCGGCCGTGGCACTCGATGTACCCGACCACGACGTCGGCCCCGCGCTCCTGTCTGCGCCGGGCCTCGTCCAGCATCCGGTAGGTCTTGCCGACCCCCGGGGCGGAGCCGAGGTACACCCTCAGGCGGCCGGTGCGGGTGCCGGAGCCGGGGGTGAGGTCGCGGGCCATGAGCACTGCTTCTTTCCATCAGGAGTCGACGGCTGGGCGGTACGCGTCTGCGGATACGGGGCAGCCGACCCGGGCGCGGGAGGCATCCTCCCGCGCCCGGGTCGGCCCGGTCACCCCGGCACGGGGTGCGGTGTCACTGTTCGGTCACTTCTGCTCGGTCACGTCTGCTCGGTCACTTCGCTTCGCTGACGGCCTTGTTGAGCAGCACGACGTTGACGCCCTCGTCACCGAGGAAGCCGACCGAGCGGCCCTCGGTGTACGTGTCGACCAGCTTGGCGACCGTCTCCACCGGCAGGTTGCGCTCCTTGGCGACCCGGTTGACCTGCTCCTTGGCGTAGGCCACCGAGATGTGCGGGTCGAGGCCGGAGCCGGAGGCGGTCAGCGCGTCGACCGGGACGCTGGCCGGGTCGACGCCGTCGAACTCGGCGGCGGCGGCGCGGCGGTCGTTGACGGCCTTGAGCAGGTCGTCGCTGTTCGGGCCGAGGTTGGAGGCGCCCGAGTTGTCGCCGGCGTAGTTGTTGGCGGAGGGCCGGGGCTGGAAGAACTTCGGGTCCGGCTTGGGGTCCTCCTTCGGGTCGTCCGGGTTGACCTTGGGCAGGTTGTAGTTCTGGCCGAGCAGGCTGGAACCGACTTCCTTGCCGTCGGACTTCACGATCGAGCCGTTGGCCTTGTCGCTGAACGCGACCTGGCTGATCCCGGTGACCAGCAGCGGGTAGGCGACTCCCAGGATCACCGTGAGCACGAGCAGCGCGCGCAGCGCGGTCCAGTGCGTACGGATGGTCGTCGGCAGGGGCTTGGACATGGTGTTTCTCCTTCCCGCGTCAGCTGAGGCCGGGGATGAACTGGACGATCAGGTCGATCAGCTTGATGCCGACGAACGGCACCACCAGACCGCCGAAGCCGTAGATCCCGATGTTGCGGCGCAGCAGGGAACTGGCGTCGGAGGGGCGGTACTTCACGCCGCGCAGGGCGAGCGGGATCAGGCCGATGATGACCAGGGCGTTGAAGATGATCGCCGAGGTGATCGCGGACTGCGGACTGTGCAGGCCCATGATGTTGAGGTGCTTCAGGCCCGGGTAGACCCCGGCGAACATCGCGGGGATGATCGCGAAGTACTTGGCCACGTCGTTGGCGATCGAGAAGGTGGTCAGCGCACCACGGGTGATCAGCAGCTGCTTGCCGATCTCCACGATCTCGATCAGCTTGGTCGGGTTGGAGTCCAGGTCGACCATGTTGCCGGCCTCCTTGGCCGCCATGGTCCCGGTGTTCATCGCGACGCCGACGTCGGCCTGGGCGAGCGCGGGGGCGTCGTTGGTGCCGTCGCCGGTCATCGCGACCAGCTTGCCACCCTCCTGCTCCTTCTTGATCAGGGCCATCTTGTCCTCGGGCGTGGCCTCGGCGAGGAAGTCGTCCACGCCGGCCTCCTCCGCGATCGCCTTGGCGGTCAGCGGGTTGTCGCCCGTGATCATGATGGTCTTGATGCCCATCCGGCGGAGCTCGTCGAAGCGCTCCCGCATGCCCTCCTTGACCACGTCCTTGAGGTGGATGACACCCAGGACGCGGGCCGGCTTGCTGCCGACCTTGGTGGCCACGACCAGTGGGGTGCCACCGGCGGCGGAGATGCCGTCGACCAGGGTGGCGACCTCGTCGCCGACCGAACCACCGTTCTCCGTAACCCAGTTGGAGACGGACCCGGCGGCGCCCTTGCGGACCTGGTGGACGCCGTCGGCCTCGTCCAGGTCCACCCCCGACATGCGGGTCTGAGCGGTGAACGGGACCCAGGTGGCGTGCGTCAACTCGCCCTGGGCGCGGGCCCGCAGACCGTACTCGGTCTTGGCCAGGACCACGATCGAGCGGCCCTCGGGGGTCTCGTCCGCCAGGGAGGAGAGCTGGGCGGCGCTGGCCAGTTCGTCGGTGTCCACGCCCGGGGCGGGCAGGAACTCGGCGGCCTGGCGGTTGCCCAGGGTGATGGTGCCGGTCTTGTCGAGCAGCAGGGTGTTGACGTCGCCGGCGGCCTCGACGGCGCGGCCGGACATCGCCAGCACGTTGCGCTGGACCAGGCGGTCCATGCCCGCGATGCCGATCGCGGAGAGCAGTGCGCCGATGGTGGTCGGGATGAGCGCCACGATCAGGGCGACCAGCACGATCATCGACTGCGGGGCGCCCGCGAAGGTGGCCATCGGCTGGAGGGTGACGACCGCGACCAGGAAGACGATGGTCAGCGAGGCCAGCAGGATGTTGAGCGCGATCTCGTTCGGCGTCTTCTGCCGGGCGGCGCCCTCGACCAGGGCGATCATCCGGTCGATGAAGGACTTGCCGGGCTCCGAGGCGATCTTCACCACGATCCGGTCGGACAGCACCTTGGTGCCGCCGGTCACCGCGGACCGGTCACCGCCGGACTCGCGGATGACCGGCGCGGACTCACCGGTGATCGCCGACTCGTCGACGGACGCGACGCCCTCGACCACGTCGCCGTCGCCGGGGATGACCTGCCCGGCCTCGACCACCACGTGGTCACCGAGCTGGAGCGCGGTGCCGGGCACCTCCTCCTCGTCCTGGGTGGCGGGCCAGTTGGTGAGCCGGCGGGCGACGCTCTCGGTCTTGGTCTTGCGCAGGGTGTCGGCCTGGGCCTTGCCGCGGCCCTCGGCCACGGCCTCCGCCAGGTTGGCGAAGATCGTGGTGAGCCAGAGCCAGACGGTGATCGCCCAGGCGAACACGGACGGGCTGGCGATCGCGGAGACGGTGGTGACCACCGAGCCCACCTCGACCACGAACATCACCGGGTTCTTGACCATCACCCGGGGGTCGAGCTTCTTCACCGCGTCCGGCAGCGACGCGACGATCAGCTTCGGGTCGAGGAGGCCGCTCTGCACTCTGTGCGGCGCGGCGGGCTCGGCCGGGTTGTCGGCCGGTGCGGGGTTGAGCGTAGGGGTGGACATCAGGAGAGACCTTCCGCGAGCGGCCCGAGGGCCAGGGCCGGGAAGTAGGTGAGGCCGACGACGATCAGGATCACGCCCGACAGCAGGCCCACGAACAGCGGCTTGTGGGTGGGCAGGGTGCCCGGAGTGGCCGGAACCGGCTGCTGCTGGGCGAGCGAGCCCGCCAGCGCCAGGACGAAGACGATCGGCAGGAAGCGGCCGAGGACCATCGCCAGGCCGAACGCGGTGTCGTACCAGTCGGTGTTGACCGTGATGCCGGCGAAGGCCGAGCCGTTGTTGTTGGCGGCCGAGGTGAAGGCGTACAGCACCTCGGAGAAGCCATGGGCACCCGAGTTGAGCATCCCGGCCCGCTCGCCCGGCAGGGCCATCGCCACACCGGTGCCGACCAGCACGATGGTCGGGGTGGTGAGGATGTACAGCGAGGCGAACTTCATCTCGCGGCCGCCGAGCTTCTTGCCCAGGTACTCGGGGGTGCGGCCGACCATCAGGCCGGCGACGAACACCGCGACGATGGCCAGGACCAGCATGCCGTACAGGCCGGAGCCCACACCGCCGGGCGCGATCTCGCCCAGCATCATGTTGAAGATCGTGATGCCACCGCCGAACGGCGTGAACGAGTCGTGGAAGGAGTTCACCGCACCCGTCGAGGTCAGCGTGGTCGAGGCGGCGAACAGCGTGCTGGCGGCGATGCCGAAGCGCTGCTCCTTGCCCTCCATCGCGCCGCCCGCGGCCTGCAGGGCGGTGCCGTGGTGCTGGGACTCGACGAGGGTCAGCAGGGCGACCGAGGCGATCCAGAACAGGCCCATCACGGAGACGATCGCGTAGCCCTGGCGGTTGTCCCCGACCATCCGGCCGAAGGTCCGCGGCAGTGCGAACGGGATCACCAGGATGAGGAAGATCTCCAGCCAGTTCGTGAGCCCGGTCGGGTTCTCGAACGGGTGGGCCGAGTTGGCGTTGAAGAAGCCGCCGCCGTTGGTGCCGAGCTCCTTGATGACCTCCTGGGAGGCCACCGGGCCGCCCGGGATCTTCTGGACGTCACCGGCGAGGCCGGTGATCTCGTGGAAGCCGTGGAAGTTCTGGATGACGCCGTTGGCGGCCAGGACCAGCGCGAACACGAGCGCGAGCGGCAGCAGCAGCCGCAGGTTGATGCGGACCAGGTCCACCCAGAAGTTGCCGATCCGGTCCGTCTTGTTCCGCGTGAAGCCCCGGATCAGCGTGGCGACGACGGCGATGCCGACGGCCGCGGACACGAAGTTCTGCACCGCCAGGCCCGACATCTGCACCAGGTGGCCCATCGCGGACTCACCGGCGTAGGACTGCCAGTTGGTGTTGGTGACGAAGGAGATCGCGGTGTTCCAGGCCTGGTGGCCCTCCATCTGCTTGACGCCCAGGTTCAGCAGCAGGTAGCCCTGGAGGCGGATCAGGCCGTAGAGGAAGAGCACCGAGACGGCCGAGAAGGCCAGCACCGAGCGCAGGTACACGGGCCAGCGCTGATCGGCGTCACCGTCGACGCCGATCACCTTGTAGATGCCGCGCTCGACTCTGAGGTGCTTGGCGGTGGTGAGGAGCTTGGCGATGTAGTCGCCAAGGGGGCGGTAGCACAGGGCCAGCGCGCCGACGAGGGCGAGGGCCTGCATCCAGCCCGCGAGAGTGGATCCCATGTCAGAACTTCTCCGGGAAGATCAGCGCCACGACGAGGTAGCCGACGAGAGCGACGGCCACGACCAGACCAGCGATGTTTTCGGCACTCACAGCTTCTCCACCCCCCGCGCGATCAGGGCGATGACGGCGAACACGGCAACCGTGACACCGACGTAGATGAGATCGGACATGGGCTCCACCAGCGTGCTTCGGGAGATGCCGCGGACGGGCCGAGTGGCTCCGTGCGGCACCGGCGGACGGCCGGCAGATGCAGCAAACCAGCCGTCTAGGCCGCGTTAGGGCGCCCTGACGCCCTCCATACGGGTGAATGCGGTCCGTTGACGCGACCTTGACGCCCGCTTCACCGGGCCGAGACCGTCGTGACCAGGCCGAGACCGGCCGTGCCCGGGCTGAGCGGGAGACATGCGTCGGGCCCCGGTACGGCTTCGCAGCCGTACCGGGGCCCGTGGGTTCACCCGTCAGTGTCCGAGCCCGCCGGCTCCCGCCGTCACATCCGCATCCGCAGCCGGCAGACCACCGCGTCGGTGTGCCGACGCAGGGCGCGGTCGATCACCGCGCCGCGCCGGTTCTGCAGCGCGCGCTGGTACCAGTGGGCGGGCTCGACCTCGGGGATCAGCACGGTGAGCCGGTCGTAGGCGTGCTCCTCGCCCAGCCGGTTGACGAAGTCGGCGATCGGCTGGCCGAGCCGCCGGTGGCCCTCCGGGATCTCCAGCAGCGGCACCCCGGGCTGCCACAGCTCCCAGTCCCGGCGCAGCGCCTCGGCGTCGGCCGGGTCGTGCACCACGGTCACCGCGAACACCTCGTCGCCCAGCGACAGCGCCGCCGACAGGCCGTCCCGGGTGAGCCGGGTGATCGCCGTCACCGGGACGACCACCAGGCTGCGCTGGCGGGTCACCGCGCCCGGCACCCGGCCGAGCTCCAGCCGTTCGCCGATCCGCCCGTAGCTGCGGTGGATCGCCTCGAACAGCACCACCAGCAGTGGCAGGGCCACCACGATGCCCCAGGCGCCCTCGGTGAACTTGGTGCCGGTCACCACGAGGGTCGCGACGCCGGTCAGCACCGCGCCGAAGCCGTTCAGCGCGGCCTTCCGGCGCCAGCCGGCCGGGCGGTTCCGGTACCAGTGCCGGACCATGCCGACCTGGCAGATGGTGAAGCCGACGAACACGCCGATCGAGAACAGCGGCACCAGGCTGTTGACGTCGCCGCCGGAGCCGACCAGCAGCGCGGCCGACACGGCAGCCAGGAACAGCACGCCGTACCGGTACACCTGGCGGTCGGCGCGCAGCGCGAAGACGTGCGGGAGGTGGTTGTCCCGGGCGAGCAGGTCCATCAGCACCGGCAGGCCGCCGAAGGAGGTGTTGGCGGCCAGGCCGAGCAGAACCACGGTGGCGAACTGGACGACGAAGAAGCCGAGGCCGTGGCCGAGCGAGGCGTCGGCGAGCTGGGCGAGCACGGTGACGCCGTCGACCGGCTGGAGGTGGAAGCGGCCGATCAGCACGGCCAGGCCGATCAGCATCACGCCGAGCAGGGCGCCGAGCGCGACCTCGGTGTGCTGGGCCCGCTTCACCCGCGGGGTGCGGAAGGAGGGGACGGCGTTGGCCACCGCCTCGACGCCGGTCAGCGCCGAGCAGCCGGCCGCGAAGGCCTTGAGCAGCAGCATTGCGCCGACCGCGGTGGCGTTCTCGGCCAGCACCGAGGCGTGGCCGGCGGCGGCCGCGGTACTGGCGGGGGCGTCGCGGAACAGGCCGACCACGATGATCGCCAGGATCGACAGCACGAACACGGCCGTCGGCACCATGAACCAGCGCGCCGACTCGGCGATGCCGCGCAGGTTGACGGCGGTCACCAGGGCGAGCACGCCCAGGCAGAGCCACACCCGGTCGTCGTACAGGCTCGGGACGGCGGAGGTCAGCGCGGCCACGCCGGCGGTCACCGAGACGGCGACGTTCAGGATGTAGTCGATCACCAGCGAGGCGGCGGCGGTCAGCGCCGTCCGGCGCCCCAGGTGGGCCTTGGCCACCGCGTAGGAGCCACCGCCGTCCGGGAAGGCCGCGATCACCTGCCGGTAGGAGGCGACCAGCACCGCGAGCAGGACGGCGATCGCCACCGTGACCGGCACCGTGAAGCCCAGCCCGTACCCGCCGGCCGCGCCCAGCACCAGCACGATCGACTCCGGGCCGTACGCCACCGAGGCCATCGCGTCCAGCGACAGGGCCGCCAGCCCGCCGAGCGCGCTGAGCCGGTGCCGCTCGTCGCCCGCCCCGGTATCCGGCGGTTCGTCGGCCGTCACGGCCGGGGTGGAGATGGCGCTGGACATCGGACGGACCTCCGCAGTCGGGTAGTTGCTCCGAATCCTGCGGTTCGCGCGCCCCGGCCGGGCCCGTCCCCTACGTGTTCCTGACGCCGCCACCAGTGCCCTTGACGCGGTCTTGACGCGGCGCGGCACGACGGGAGGGGTCTTGGCGGGGGTGGGGTGAGCCGTTGTCCCGGCGGGCGCCGGTTGGGAAGACGATCAGCTCGGTCGAAGGACTCCCACCCCCGACTCCCCACTTTGCTGCCTGTCAGAGGTAATTGCAAGCAATGTGCAACAACTACCCCCACCCGCGCCGGGGCACACGAAAGAGCCCCCGATCCGCGTTTCCGCAGATCGGGGGCTGTTTTCTATCCTGTGGCTGGTGCAGGGTTCGAACCTGCGTAGCTTGCGCGACAGATTTACAGACCGCCGCGCAAACATGTCCTGACCTGCTGAAACCTGGTTCGGCACCAGCCTTGGTCCGTGGCTGGTCCGGAGATAGGCCCCGAGGGTGCGGCCGGAGACGGCGGTCGCGAGGCGGAGGGCCTCAGCCGGTGAGCGCAGACCCTTGAGCCTCGCTATCGAAGAAGGACGAACGTCAAGGCAGCAGTGCCACCCAGAGCCGTGCCAGCAAGGATCTGCGCGATGGCGTGAGCCTTGAGGATGATCCGGGACCAGCCGATGGCACGGCGCCGAGTACGGCGGGGAGCGCCCAGGGGCCGAAGACCAGCAGAAGGATCGACGCTGTTGTGGATCGAGATCTGTGACCAGCAGTGAAGTGGCGAGTCCTACGAACATGGCGACCGCGAGTGCGGAGACGTCGGACGGCGCATCCAGGACGTAGAGCAGGGTGATGCCAACGGCTACCGAGATGAGGCTGAGGGCCATCGGGACAACCCGTTGACGCCGACCCCCAAGAGACTCAGCCCTGTGGAGAAGTAGCAGCCCCGGCCCTGAACGGACAAGGGGTGTTTGAACCGCGACGGAGGCCGCCGCGTTTGCCTTGCCCGACGTGGTCGACCTCACCTCGTGGTCAGTCTCGCTCGCGGGTCACGCGCCCGTACGGTCGAAGAGGACCAGGACCAGGACCAGGAACGAGACGGAACGGTGGAGCTCAACAGCGAGGCCCCCCAGATGGCCACCTGCACTCGGTGTAGGAGCGTTATCGAGCGGACCCCGTACCCCTCCGGTGCCTGCTTCGGGTGGCCTTGCCACGCCCGCCCCCGTCCCGAGGCCGCAGCCCGTCTCGAACTTCTCCTCCGGCCCGATCTCGACACCGTCCTGCCCGGCACCCGCCAGTCGGCGGAACCCGACGAACAGGCACAGCCCTCCAAGCCCCGCCGTCCGGCCAGGCTGAGCCACCGCCGGCATTCTCCTGCCCGCATCCGTGTCGAAGCTGTCGCCGCCCCGCCGCCCCCGTTCGGGCACGCTGGCCTGGTGCATGGTCAGGCTTGTGACGGCATAAAGGCACTAAAGATCAATTAAGACGCCGCCGCTCAATTTCGATCTTGGAATCATCACGCTATGTAGCGTGACCTTCGCAACACACCCGAACCGGACGTATCGCACTTCCCTCCTTGTACGATTGAGCGTGGCCACGGCCGCCGATCGACCGGCCACCGCGCACCTCAAGCACACGCTCCTGACTGCTAGCACCTCGCTACGAGTATCGGGTGGGGCCGGCGCAGAACACCAGCATTTCAATGGAGCGATTATGCGTTGGCGTAGAGACCCTTCACAGCGCGCACTCGTCAAGGAATGCATGCGCCTTCTCGCCGACCTACCCACTCCCGTTCCCTTCAGTGTCGAGGCGCTGGTGCGAAATATGGAGGGAGCGCTGGGTCGCCAGATTCGGCTTGTGCCACTGGATGACCCCGATGGGGGGCTGGGCACGGCATGTGGCCTCCGAGTCAAAGCACCGGCGTTCACACTCATTCTCTACCGCCGCCGTTCAAGCCGAAATCAAACCGAGCACATCATCCTGCATGAGCTTGCGCACGAATGGCTGGACCACGGGACCACCCTGACGGCTGCCGAGATCGAGCGATACGTCCCTGAACGTATCCGCCAGGAAGTGATCCGCCGTTTCCCGTCGACTCTGGTCCAAGGGCGCGTAGATTTTGACAGTCCCGAGGAGAAGCAGGCCGAGCTTTCGGCCTCACTGATAAAGCGGTTGGCGCGCCGCCAGTCGATCACGGGAGATGACATGGTCAGTCTCCTGGAATCCTCGCTCGCCCACCCAGTTGCCCCGCCGCGGCGCAAACGCTAGCCGCGATTGTACGGCAACCGCCGAGGTGTCGTTTCTGGCCTCATGACTACTCCGCACAAAACAGTCCACCTGCTGGCAACTAAGGCCGCCGTCAGCCGACCTTCCGGTCGGCAGGCACGTAGCCTGCATAGACAACCACTGGTTACATGTTCGACTACTTTAAATACCTGACCGCAGTAGTGATGGCCGCAATCGCCATATGGCGATTCCCCGCAGTTCGCTACGGTGACTCTCACCGCCGGGCGCTCTGGGGCGGTTATGCGGGATTCGCTGTAGCCCTGTGGCTCTACACGCCGGCAGTAATGGGTGCCGTAGATCGCATTCCCGTGGTGGACCTGGACGCTCTGCTGAGACACTTTGCCAGCACTGCGGCGACCATCGCAGCCCTGACCTACGTCGCGACCAGCTACGGGAAGAGTACGGAGGCAGTTGTGCCCCGTCACGTAGCGGTCTCCCGCTGGATCGCCCGCGTGTCCTATAAGGCGGGGGCTGTAGGCGTCACCCTGCTCACGGTCCTATTTTTCACCGTGGTGGACCGCAAGGCACAGAGCCAAGATTTCCTCATAGACCATGCTGGACAATGGGGAGTCGCGGTCTACATGACCGTCTTCTACGCCTTCCCCCTTGTCACGGCTACGGTCTGCGGCTACCAGTGGACGAGGGCAGCGCGACAGGCCGAGAGTACGAGCATGCGCATCGGGCTAGGCTTGATGGGGATTGCAATGTGGATGGGACTGGTCCATTCACTGTCCCGTCCCGGCCTCCTCTGGGTCGCGGTGGCCTTCCCCCTGAGCCCCTCCACAGTGCGGTTTGTCGTCGACGCCGAATCAATATGGATGGACCTGCTTTTCCTGCTCGTCGCCGTCGGCGCGAGCATTCCCACCACCCGCGCGGCAGCAGCCCGGTGGAAGACGTGGCGCACCCTGAACAGGATCTATCCACTCTGGTTCGACCTGGTGGAGGCATTCCCGGGGACGAGCCTGTATCCACCTGGGAGGCGCCTCACAGAACTTATGCACATGCGCGTCCCCATTGACGTCCGCCTCGACCGGTGGACCCAGGACATTGCTGATGCTTGTGAGAAGCTGCGCTATTACGCTCCACGAGACCTGATATTCGCCGCAGAGGATGCTACCGCCTCACATTCCGATCCTGAGCCGACCGCAGAGGCGTACTGGATTAAGGCCGCGCTCAAGGCCGTTGACACCACACCAGCAAATGTGGACGCCTCAGCCCCTCTGCGAGAGAAGCCTTTCGTTGATACCGACAGCGAAGCGGCGTGGCTCGCACGCGTCAGCACGGCCTACTCGAATACCACAGAGGATCAGGCACAGGAGCTTCTCGTATGCTCAGCGAGAGTGGAGTTCAAGGCCGATCGGTAGCTCGCAGTGAGGTCGCCCGATTATTCCCGGGGCGGCCTCATATCCGCCGCACTGGGTCGCAGCGTGGCGATCTTGAATTGCGGTCCGGCAAGTGAGGTTTAGCACCATCCGCGCCATGAACTGGTTTGGTACCGTGGGTATGCGGACTGATACGTCCCGATCCGCCCACAGGTGCCCCCTGGTCTGCGACGCACAGCTACTGTCGTCACCATATGTAGCCGGGGCCGTGACGCTGTCCGGGCGTCCGAAATCTCTCAACAATGGAGTTCCCGCATGTCCAACCGCCGCACTGGCCTCATCCTCGACTTCGGCGGAGTGCTCACCACCCCGCTCCTGCCCGCGGTGCTCGCCTTCGAGCAGCGCGAGGGCCTTCCGCAGGGCGCATGCCTCACGGCCCTGTACAAGGACGAGACAGGCGTCCGGATCACCAGCGACCTTGAGCGCGGAGCGGTCTCCCAGACTGAGTGGAACGAGTTCGCCGGCACGATGCTGGGCGTCGACCCCGAGGGTCTGATGGGCCGCATCTTCGGCGACCTTCGCCCTGAGCCGCTGCTGATCAACGCGGCTGCGGCGGCACGGCGCGCAGGGATCAAGGTGGGCATCCTGTCCAACTCCGTGGGCCTCGCACCCTGGGACCTGTACGACGGCTACGACCTGGAGCGGCTGTACGACGTCGTGGTGATCTCCGAGCACCACCTGATGCGGAAGCCCGACGCGGGCCTTTTCGAGGTCACGCTCAAGCTCATGGATCTGCCGGCTGCTGAGGCCATCTTCGTGGATGACACCTTGGCGTACGTGCAGGCAGCGGAGCAGCTTGGCCTGGCTGGGGTGCACAACCAGGACCCGGCGCAGACGGTGGCCACTCTCTCCGAGCTGCTCGGCGTAGACCTCACCGCGTAGTAGCCGGGCGCTGTGTGCGCCCACATCTCGGTGCAGCAAGAGCTCGATCGTGAGGCTCCGAGGCCATGAACAGCGAAGGGACTGCGGTCCCGCCCCGTGCTGGGGCGGGACCGCAGTCCCTTCGCTGTTGTCGGGCATGGCCTGGCGGTAACACAGCTCGTTCGCCCTGCTTCCCGGGCGCGGTCGACCGTTGGCAGCAGGCACGACGCCTGTAGCGGAAACCGCTCAGGGGTCAAGCCTGCGAGGGCGACTTGCCGACGGCGTCACTCCTCGTCCGGCACCTCTGGCAGCTTGTGCTTCAGCTCTCCGACAACCTCGTTGATCTTGGCCATCATCTCGGCGGACAGACCCCCGCCGCTGCCCCGGGCAGCCAGCCCGAGAATCTGTCCTCGGTGAATCGAGCCGAGGAAACGGACCGCCTCCAGGAATTCGCGGGCCGCAGGGTCGACCTCGGCATCGTCCTCGAAGAGGGCGACGTCGACTTGGAGCGCCTCGGCCAGGCCGGCGCGCACTACCTCGGAAGCCTCGGTTGTGGCGCCCGCGCGAAGGGCGACGATGTCCTCGACTGTAACGACTGGCCCGCCCGCGTGATCATTTACGACCCGCGCGATTTCCTCGCCAGAGGGCGCCTCCTGGCCCACGTACCCGTGCGCCAAGAGGTAGTTGACCTTCTCGCCGATGGTGCGGGGCGCCGACGCCTGCTCGTCACGCGAGGCCGCGGGGCGAAGCCCGAACGAGCAGTCCTGGGCGGCCTGCAAGACCTCCTCGGTTACCCCGTATGCCTCTGCGAGCGGTGGCACATAGGCGTCGTTGAGCCTGCGCCGACCGGACTCCGCGTTGCTCAGCGGCACGCGGCTCGTGCCGATGATCGCAGCGGCCTGCGCCACGGTGAGGCCGGCATCGCATCGCAGGAGCTGGAGGTCCGGCGGCCCGTCGTGAGGGAAAAGAACATCGAGCGGCTGACCGAGCGCCGCTGCAATCGCGGGGAGCTTCTCACCCTTGGGGTGGTCCTCGCCGTTCTCCCATCGCGCGACGGCTGGGCCGCCGACGCTCACCTTGGCGCCCAACTCACCCTGGCTAAGGTCCTTGGCCCGCCGGACAGCACGTACGCGTCTGCCGTCGAACTGACGTGGGGACACATGAACTCCAGCGACGATCGGGCGGGTCGGGGCGGCGGCAGGGCAACTTTAGTACCTTGATACATCCACGCAAATAGTGTACGTTTTTGTATCGCACCCGCTAGTCGGGCTCCGCCTTCTCTATGGTGCCAGGCGTCCAGGAGCTACCAACTCCTGGACGCCGGGCCAGCACCCCGAGGGGCACCGATTCACTACAACGCGGGCAGCGGAACATCTTTGGAGAGAGGCCGCTGCGTGCGTTTCTAGCAACCATGGAGTATCGCATGCTTGCCATGCCGAAGGGAATCCCTTCCCCAGTATCTGGCCTCTGCCGGCGGCGGCTTGAGCGCGCCATCAGGCGCATCAGCTTCCTCTCCGTCCCGTGCGGGAGCCAGGCCGCGCCAGCAGCCGGGCGCGAGCTCGGCCCCGAAACGGCGGCCCAGCCGGGAGGAACAGCTACTCACTGCACGTGCACGTCCCCCCTCTTGTCGGAGCCCGCACAACCGGCCGTGTTCCTCCGGCTCGAAGCGTGAGGGCGGCAGTGGCCGACGCGGACGACCTCGACGTCGAGTTCTCGGTCCCTGGCGATTCGCGCTTCTACAACTTCGCGAAGCCTGTTACCGAAGTCTCGGTCGACAGCGAAGCCGCGTAGCTTACGCCTCCCCATTGCCGAGAGTTTCAACAGCTCTCGATTCCTCTTCTCGCACCGGGCCGGATACGGCGCTGCGTGCCGCTAGCACCATGAGGCGAAATGAGAACCAAAATATCCGACCTCTCCGAGGCGGCTTTGCGGGGCGATTGGGACCCCCTTATCAGGGAATCCGAGAAGGCCCAGGGAAAGCACTGGGCCGAGAATGCTCGGTGTGCCGGGCGGAATACCAACATGTTCTTCCCCCGTGGGGATGGTCCGCAGTCCGAGCCGGTGGAAACGGTGGAACGGCTTGGCCTTTCCCTGGTCGGGCCGCTGAATCTGTGCGCGGCCTGCCCGCTGACGACAGCCGCCCGATGCCTGATCGAGGCCCTGCGGGACGACGAGGAGTTCGGGATTCGCGGAGGTCTGATCGCCTCGGAGCGCTCCGCTCTGCGGTCCAGATGGCAGCAGCGCGCGGACAAGGGGGCCGTTGTGCGGGCCCTGCGGGGCTCTACCGCAGCGTTGAGCAAGGCTGAGCGCAACGAGGTGATCGCCCGGTTCGCAACGGACCCCACGAGTGACGCCGCTGCCGTGGCGAGGGGCCTCGGGATCACACACGAGTACCTGTTGAAGCTCGCGCGGACCTACCGGCAGAAGCGCCGGACCGAACTGGCTGCGCCGCCGGTTCAAAGCGCTAACGCTGCCTGACGGCGGCAAGGAAACGATTTCTTCCAGCAAGGAATCCCTTGCTGTCCGGGAGCCTCCCCCATGCCTCAGAACGACCTTACAGCCTCGACGCGGAAAAGCCTCGGGGAAGCAATCGGCGACATTGCGCGCACTGCGGTGCTTGTCCGGATCTTCCCGGAGCGACGGGCCGCCACTTACCTGTTCGAGCTGGATTTCCATCGCATGTTCCTCGGCCGCAATGCGGAAGAAGATGCGGCGCGACTGATCCGCCGGACCTTCGGCAACGTCGCGGACTGGCGGCTAGCCCACGACTTCTACCGTCCGACTGGGGAGCTCTACCTCACCCCGGAGCCACACCAGGACGGGTACATCCCGGAAGACGACCAGTCCTTCGGCCTCGCACCGACGCGGATCATAGCGATATTCGATGGGAACTCCGAATGAGCGAAATAGCCACGGCCCTGGTCTGGGCGGAGTCCAAGTCGTGCAGGGGTTCGCGGCTTGTCCTGCTGGCTCTCGCCCGAGAGGCAGACGATCAGGGCCGGGTGGCCCTGACCCTGGAGGAGATATCGCGACTGACCGGGCTCACAGTCCGCTCGATCACGACGTGCCTGAGCAACCTGGCGTCGCTCGGAGAACTCAGCCGCGAGCGCGGAGGAGGGGCCGCCAATCCCAACAGCTACTCGATTCTCCTCCTCGGCCAGGCCGGCGACACTCCGGCGCATACAGGAACAGAACTTCCCACTTCGGACTCTCATGTGCCGCAATCCGGAGAGATATTCCAGGAAGGTGCTTCCCGGAAATCCTCCGATGCGACCTCAAGGTGGAAGTCGCTTCAAAGTGAGTCGGAAGTTTCTTCCCCGCCTGCGCCTGGTGGTAATACTCCCTACGGGAGTATTACCACCCAAAAGCAAGCTAGCTTTTCTGCTTCGAATCTCCGGGAAGTCCCGGCCGGACAGGACTCGGTCGAGGTCCCGGAGGGCTCCAAGGAGCTGGTGGCGGCGATGACCGCTGCCGGGATGGTCGTCGGCTGGCGGCTGACCGGAGCCGAGTGGGAGCGGGTAACAGCCCTCTCGGCCCGCTGGGGGCACGAACGGCTGGTCGAGATGGTCGCCCGGCGCTGGAACGCCGACCGCCCGCCGCTGTCTGCCCGCTACCTGCTCCGCATCTGGGCGGATCTCCCGGACCAGGCCCCGGCACCGGCGGCACAGACCAACGTCGTCCCGCTGCGGCGGCAGCCCGGAACGCGGGTTCCGTTCCAGAACACCGCCCAGCCCAGCGCTTACCAGAACGGATTTTGATCATGGCCCACCCAGAGCGCGCGGCCAGCGCCACATCCCTTCGGGCCATGGAACGGATACTCGCAGCGAGAGGGCTACAGGTCGTGCCGGAAGAGATTGGCGACGACTCACCGGAGGCGAACCCGGGTGATCGGCAGTGGCACCACCGGACCCGCGCGGAGTACGCGCTGAACCGCTGGAGCGCCGCGACTCCGCCCCGATATCTCGACGCCGAAGCGACCCTCCCGGAGGTCGCGGCCTGGGCCGATCGCGCCCTGGCTGACAACGCCACTGTCGGTGCCCTGCTCCTGACCGGCCAGACCGGCACGGGCAAGACGCACGAGGCGTATGGGGCGCTAAGGAGGATCGCGGCTGGCGGCCCGGACCGGTTCGAGGTGATCGCCCTCAACTCGGCCGACATGTACGGCCGGCTGCGGCCCTCCCAGGTCATGGGTGCTGCCGAGCGTGAGCTGCGTCGGCTCAGCGAGGTGCAGTACCTGCTGCTGGACGACCTCGGTACGGCGAAGACCTCGGAATGGACCGAGGAGGTGACGTACCGCCTCATCAATCACCGGTACAACCACTGCCTCCCGACGATCATCACGTCCAACCTGCCTGCCCGGGACGAGAACGGGCCGGACCTGACCGACTTCGTCGGGGCCCGGGTGGCGAGCCGACTGGCCGAGATGGTGACCAGCCTCGTCCCGATGATCGGCGGGGACCGTCGGCGCGGCCGGAGGGCGGCCTGATGCCCGTTCGCCTGCAAGGAGCCGCGCCGGACGCCGCAGCCCTGTCCACAGCCTGTGCATACGTGGGGCCTCTCAGCCCGTACGCGAACCCGTTCACGACCGGGGAGCGCAGCCCTTCACCAGCCAGAGCGCCGATGGACGCGGAGGAGGCGGTGGACCTGTTCGCCGCCACACTCCGGGGCCCGGTGGGCCGCCTATACGCCGACGAGTTCGCCCGCGCGCTCCGTGGCCTCGACCTCATGTGCACCTGTCCCCTAGACGTGTCGTGCCACGCGGACGTTCTTCTCCGTCTCGCCAACGGCCACGTCGACAGCAACACGATCTCCACCAGCAACTCCTTGGAAGGCTCCCCGATGCCCCACTCGATCATGGTCTCTGCGGCCGAACACCTCACGGCTGGTGAGAAGCGGCGGACCGCGGCGCGGGAAGACGCCTTCCGCACCTGGGGCCCCCGGTCCACCAAGGCAGCGGCCCACTACGCCTACCAGCTCCTCGGCGCTGAGGCGGCCACGCTGGAGTGGCAGACGCTGGGTCTCCTGTCCTTCGAAGAGCACCTCCAGGCGTTCGCCTCCCTCGACACGGTGGGCGGCCAGCACCTGGAGCTGTATTACTCCGACCATGGCGGCACGGAATCCATCACACTGCGGGTGTCGTGCATGAGCTGCCCCAGCCAGCACGTGCGCGAGGTGACCTCCCTGGAGCAGCTCGGCCAACTGCTGTCGCAGACTCCGGCCTGGCCGTTCATCGCTCCGCAGGACGGGGGCAACCTCTGATGGCCCGCACGCCCATAGAGCCGACGAAGGCGGCGCCACAGAAGGCCGTCCCCATGCAGAGCATGACGGCCTGGGACCGTGCGGCGGTCACCCTGCTCGGCGCGGCCGGCTTCGCGTTCTCCTACGACGCACTGCGGCAGATCGCCGTCGCGATCCACGCCCGGGAGTCCCTGAGCTACCTCTTCCCGATCTTCGTTGACGGCTTCATTGCGTACGGCGTCCGCGCGATATTGCTGCTCCGCCACCGGCCGTTCTTCGCCCGGCTGTACACCTGGTTCCTGTTCCTGGCGGCCACCGCGGCGAGCCTGGGCGCGAACGCCCTGCACGCGATCACGCTGAACCGTGGTCCGCAGTCCGCGCAGTCCGCGCTGCACCTCACGGACAGCGTCGTCGCGGTGCTGTCGATGCTCGCGCCGTTGGCGCTGGCGGGCTCGGTCCACCTGTACATCCTGATGGCGCGGACCACCGAGTTGTCCGTCCGGGACGGCGCGGACGGCGGTCCCGGACCGGTCCGCGAAGCCGTCCAGCCGCCTGCGAGGGGTGAGGAGACGCCGGAGCGCCGCTCGGCGGAGTTCGGGCCGGCGACCGGAGCGGTGGCCGTCCCGTCCGCGCCGTCCGCTGCTGTACCCGTGATCGTTGACCTGCGAAAGTCCGGAAGCGGCCACGACGGAGCGCCTGCTACGGAGGGTCCGGGTGTTCACCCGTCGGCAGCGGCGGACCCGGCGGACGGGGGTCAGGTCCTGACGGACGGGCGGGCCGCCGGTGTCGCGGACGGGGAGGTGCTGGTTCCCTCTCCTGCGGCTGCTGAGGCCCCGGTTCCAGAGCCGGTCCGCGAGCACGCGGACGGCGGCGAGCCGTCCGTCCCGGACGACGCCGAACTCCCGCAGGACCGGGAAGCCGCCGACGACGGGTGGCTTGAGGAACTGCTGCCGGTCGCGCGAGCGGCCTACCAGGAGAGCGGACGGATCAGCCGCGACGCGATCAAGGAGGCCGTCCGAGCACACCAGCCGATCAGCAACGATCGCATGGGGGCTCTCCTGGCCCGGTTGAAGGACGAGGTGGACCAGCGCGCGACCGCCCCCGCCGGTGCCTCCAGCGCCCTTTGGTGATCTCATCGCATTGGTGTCGCGTGGTCGCTGCGGTCCCCGCCGCAGCGACCACGACCGGCCCCGTTGACCAGGAAGGAAAGGCCATGTGGCGACGTCGGCAGAACCGCGCCGAGGAGACCGCCCGCGCCGAAGGCGTGCAGGCAGCATCCGCGCTTGCGGTTCATCTCCAGAACGGCGGCCAGCTGGTGCCGGTCGAGGCAGCGGACGTCCCGCTGGCCGAGGACGAGACGATCTTCGCGGACGTGTGGTGCTCGGCCGCCCGGTTCTACGGGACCGACGTCGTATATCCGCGGTCGACGGGGTACTGGGAGAACCACCCGACGTTCGGCCGGCAGTGGGTGCCCAACCCGCACGACGCCCGGCGGCGGCGCGAGGCCGAAGCCGCCGCCGAACCGCACTGGCGTGACCACACCCCGGCCCGCCTCGCCCTGACCTCCGCGGGAGTACGGCTCAGGCCGACCGGCTCGCCAACCTGGATGCCGTTCGACCACTGCCTCCTCACCGAGCTCACGGCAGGGCCGGGCGAACTCGTGCTCTCGTACAGCGTGTGCGCCCCGCTGCTGATCGCCGGGCCCGCCACCGCCTGGCTCGGGGTGGCGATCGAGCACCTTCGCCAGACCGACTGAAACAACCTCTCGACCAAGAAGCCGGAACCTAATTCCAGGAATTAGGTTCCGGCTTTTTTTGCTGATTCGAGTTGTCCGCAGACCTCTGTGAGGATTTAGGCACGGCCAACGCCACAAGGCGATTTTCGGCCTGTCGGAGCCCATCCGCCGGGCTCCCCTTTCCTGAGAGGGGCTGATGGCCTTGATATGAGCTACCGCCTCTCACGCACCGCCCCCGAACTATGTCATGGGTTGACGGTCACTGGAATCGGTATCTGACCTGCATGAAGGTCTGCCGACGGCTCCGGGAACAGCCCAAGGAAAGGTGCGGCGCAGAGCTGTCACCGATCCCCTAATTCTACGGCGCCGAATCGCCGATAAAGCCCGCAGGGGCAATCCTACTCCGCGAAGTGGTGTTGCGACCCCGTCCACACTGGGGCCGAAACACCCGATCTATCGAAATCCCCTCGCACCAAGATTGTGAATTCCGCATGCCTCGATCCAGCCGTTTCATACGCATATCCGCAGCCGTGGGCGCCGTCGGCACGCTGGCCGCGCTCTCGACCGGCTGCTCTTCGGGCGCTTCCCACCCCTCGGTCGCCCAGCCGAGCGCCGTCTCGGTGGGCATCCCGGAGCCGACTGCGGTCCGCGCCTCCGCAGGCCCGGCGACACCGCCGAGCACCGATCTGCCGGCGGACGTCGAGCAGACGGCGCGGGCGTTCACCGCGGCCTACGCCGAGCACGATGCTCGCGACGGCAAGGACGGTTCCTACGCCGATGCCGGCGGCCGAGCAGCCAAGTTCGCGACCGGCGAGTTGGTGGACAACCTGAGCCAGAAGCGGCCGGGCCAGGATGCCGAGTGGGCCAAACTGCGCGCCGAGCAGGCCATCCAGACAGTCGAGATCACCTCTGCCGCCACCCCCGACGGCGCTCCGGGCCCGACGCAGACCTCCGCACTGGTTCGCGTGCACTACACCCTGACCACCACCCCGCACTCCGGGACGGAACAGCGCAGCAACGAACAGCTCGCCCTCCGCCTGGAGCACACCTCCCAGGGCTGGCGCGTCACCGCGCTGCCCTGGGCGTGACGAGACCCGATGAGCAAGGGCACACAACTGGGCCTCGGAGTTGCTGCGGCGCTTACCGTCTCGGCAATCACGTTGCTGACCACCTTCGGCGGAGCCGACAGCGCCTCCGCCCAGGAGACCGGCCCGGGTGGAGGCATCGCCACCGACGCTCCCGTTCCCGGCTGGGTCCGCGACCTCGTCAACAAGCACGCCGGCGAGTGCCCACAGGTCACGGCGTCGCTCCTGGCCGCCCAGCTCTACACCGAGTCCAACTTCGACCCCAAGGCCGTGTCCCCAGTTGGAGCCCAGGGCATCGCTCAGTTCATGCCCTCCACCTGGGCCCAGTACGGCGTGGACGGGGACGGCGACGGGATCAAGGACGTCTTCGACCCGGCCGACGCCGTTGCAGCGCAAGCCAAGTACGACTGCGTTCTAGCCGCCGAAGTCAAGGGCGTGCCGGGAGACCCCGCGGAGAACATGCTCGCCGCGTACAACGCGGGCAGCGGTGCCGTGATCAAGTACGGCGGCATCCCTCCATACGCCGAGACCCGCGACTACGTGAAGAACATCCGGGACCTGGCCGCGAAGTGGGCGGACAGCATGTCGCCGAACTCCCCCGGCAGTGACGGCGCCGCTCGGGCGGTGGCCGCAGCGAGGACGGCCTTGGGGACCTGGTACCAGTGGGGCGGCAACTGCGTCTCGCCGTATACGGGTTCGGACGGCTGCGACTGCTCTTCGCTCACCAAGATGGCCTGGGCCTCGGCCGGCGTGAACCTCCCGCGGACGACTTTCGACCAGGTCAATTCCGGCACAGCCGTGGCCAGCGTCTCTCAACTTGCCCCGGGGGACCTGCTGTTCACCCCGGGATCGGACGGCAGCGCAGCGGCTCCTGGACACGTCGGGATGTACATCGGCGACGGCCAGGTAATCGAGGCGCCGCACACGGGAGCGGTCGTACGGATCACTCCGCTCACCCAGTGGACCGGCTCGGCGGGCGCGATCAACACCATCGTCGCAATGCGACATATCGCCTAAACCATCACAAACCTTCTGTTTCTTGCCTTAATGAACCCAAAAGGATTGAACATGTACCATCTCCTCGCTGCCGCTGCCAACCCCTCCCTCCACGCCACCCTCGCCGCCGGGGCTGACGTCGTGTCCGGCGTGACCCCGGACTGGGGCCCGTTCTCGAAGCTCGGCTCCACGGCGAAGGTGATCCTCGGCGTCATGGCCGCCGTCACCCTCGTCATCGGCGCCGGCGCGTTCTTCGCGGGCGTCGGCAAATCCAAGGGCTGGTTCGGCGAGGGTCACAGCACCATGGAGAGCTCGCGGGGCAAGGGCATGATGGTCGGGGGTCTGACCTGCGTCTTCCTCGTGGCGAGCTTCGGCACCATCTTCGCCATCACGTACGGCATGGGTGTGTGACCCATGGCCTCTCGATCCGCAAGGCGAAACGATTCTTCTGCGGCAGATGGGCCGCCTCGGCCGTCCGCGAAGCTCTGGAGCGTCGCCGCCGGTGGCGCCGCAGCCGTCACCGTGGCCGGGGTGATCGTCAGCCTCGCGACCGGCGCCCCCTCCGCACCCGCCGTCTCCGCCACGGCAACCGCCCGACCTACCATGCACGCGAGCGGGGAGCGCGTTCAGACGGTGAGCGGCGTCCCCGTGGGCTACCCGCACACCCAGGACGGCGCGAAGGCAGCAGCGGCGAACTACACCGTGATCAGCGGAAGTGCCGACTTCTTCACGAACACGGCCGACCGGAACCGGGCCGTGTCGGCCATGGCCGCCCAGGGCACCGCCGACGCGGCGGAGAAGAAGGCCGACCTGTCCGCCGCTCAAGCAGTCAGTGCGCTACAGGGCGACAACCCCACGCTCTCCGCCGAGCAGGCCATCGCCCGTACTGGAGTCCTGTCCGCCCGGGTCCTGGGATACGACGACCAGGGAGCCATGGTCCGGCTGTGGACGACGACGGTCCGCGGCAGCGCGGCCGGGCACGTGACGCCCACCGTTGGGTACCAGTCAGTGACGGTCACCCTGGTCTGGGAGTCCAACGACTGGAAGCTCGTCGACAGTTCGACCACTTCCGGGCTGTTCGCCTCGATCGACGTCCGACAGGCGTCCAACGTCCCTGGCGACTTCGCCAGCTACGTGCCGGCCGCTGCAGAAGATCCCGTCATGACCGGCGCAACCGCGCAGGGCGGTTTCCCCGCGCCGTACGAGCGGAGCGAGCAGGGAGCCCGTGCTGCTGCTGTCAGTGCCGTCATGCTCTACGGCGACCCGCGGTTCTTCACCGACGCCGAGTGGCGGCACCGGATGCTGGCGGCCACCGCCGCACCGAGCGTGCTGGCCTCGGTCACCTCGGACGCGGACTCGACGGCCCGGCTGGTCTCGGACAACCGCGGGGTCGGCACGGACGGCACGACGCCTGACGGCAGCGAACTGATCACGCGGACGGCGGCCCTGGCAACCCGCACCATCTCCTGCTCCGACCAGGCCGCGAGCGTCGAACTGTGGACCGCGTCGGTCGGCGGGGTCGCGGGCAAGGACGAGACCCAGCGCCCGCAGATCGCCTTCCTCCGGATGACCGTGGATCTGGTCTGGGTCGACGGCACGTGGAAGACGACGGCCGTCACGCCGTCGGGGCCGCTCGTTCCGTCACCACCTGCCATGCACGAGGCCGACTCCGCCGACAGCTTCGCGGACGTGGGGGGTGCCAGCGATGCGCCTGCGACTGCGTGACGATGCTCCCGGCCTGCTGAGGCTCGAACGGAGCGCTCCCGGCCGCTGGCGGCGCCGGCTCCAGACGATCGCCGTGGTCAACGTGGTCATCGGGTTCTTCTTCATCCCGGCCGCGAAGGCGGACTCGATCTTCTGCTACATCCCGATGGTGTGCGAGGCGAAGGCGGCCATCGACTTCGTCAAGGACCCACTGGGGTTCTTGCTCCAGAAGCTGACCGAGGCCAACATCTGGTTCCTCCGGCAGATGCTGGACCTGATCCAGAACACGACGAAGATCGACCTCACGTCGGCCGGCTTCTTGCAGCAGTACGCGATCATCTTCGCGGCCAGCAGCCTGCTCACCGTCGCGCTGTGGCTGATCGCCGTCGCCAAGCGGGCGGTCCGCGGGGTCGCGGTGACCACGGCGGTCTCCGAGGCGATCGGTTTCCTGCTCCTCCAGTTCGTCGTCAACGCGATGACGCCCGGCGCACTTGCCCTGCTGATGAAGGCCATTGACGAAGTCACAGCCATCTTCCAGCCCTACGCGACATCGAACTTCAAGCCGTTCCTGGCGAACCTCCTCAAGGTGATGGCGGCCAACCCCACGGACGGCGTGGGGCAGCTGCTGGTGGTCAACCTCATCATGATGCTCGGCGCGCTGCTGATGTGGATCGAGCTGCTGATCCGCGGCGCGGCCATCTACGTGGCCGTCGCGCTCGGCCCCATCGTGAACGCGGGCCTGGTCGACCGCGACCTGTGGGGCAAGAGCAAGAAGTGGTTCGGCGGCATCTTCGCCATCGGCCTGAGTAAGCCGGTGCTCTTCGCGCTGCTCGGCCTCGGCGGAGCCGTCCTCAGCGACACCTCCGGTGGCATGTCCGACGCGGTCTCCAAGACTCTGATCGGGGCACTGATCCTCCTGCTCGCCGTCTTCGCGAGCGCCACGCTCTACAGGTGGGTGCCCGCGTTCGGCGACGAGATGGCCCAGCTCCACCACGACCGGAAGGCTGCCCAGTCCTCGGGGCCGGCCGCCGCGATCGACGGGCCCGGTCAGCACGCCAATCGGGCGATCAACACGCACATGCAGGACGCCTTGGTCGGCGGCGGCTCGAAGGCAGCGGGCGGCAAGGCCGCTGGAGCCAAGATGGGCGGCGGAACGGCAGCAGCCGGACCTGTCGCAGTTGGGGCGGCCGTGGCCAAGGCTGGCCTCGACATGGCGAAGAACAAGGCCGCCAGCTCCCCCGGCGCGCAGGGTGCCGACGCCGCCAACGGCGGACCTGGCTCCGACCAAGGCCAGCCCGAGAGCAGCAGCCACACCGGAGCACCGGGTGCTCCGGCCGCCCGCCCGGAGGGCACCACCTCCGGCCCGGTCGTCGGCTCAACTCCGGACTGGTCCGCAGCCAACGATCACGCTGCCTCCGAGGCTCCGGCCACCGCCCGCCCGCAGGGCACCACCTCCGGCCCGGTCGTCGGCTCAACTCCGGACTGGTCCGCAGCCAACGATCACGCTGCCTCCGGCGCTCCGGACGCTGCCCGTCCGGCTGGAGCAACCTCAGGCCCGGTCGTCAGCCCGGTGCCAGCACCGGCACCGGCCACGCCTGGCGGCAACGCTGCCTCCGGCACTCCGGCCACCGCCCGCCCGCAGGGCACGAGTTCTGCCCCGGTCGTCGGCTCGGCTCCTGCCCAGCCTTCGGCACCGCGGGCCCAGATGGCGCTGAACTGGGAGGAGTTCGCCGGCACCCCGTCTGCTCCGGTCACCGGACGGCCGCTTCCGCCACAGGCTCCGCCCCCGGCAGCGCCCGCCCCGGCATCAGTACTCCCGGCGGCACCGCCGCCCCGCCCGGCAGCGGCGCACTCCTCCCCTTCTCCCTCACCGGGAACCACCCCGAGCCCCGGGCCCTCCGCCTCGCCCACGCCGCAGTCGCGGCCGACTGGCGGACAGGCACCTGGCCGGCCAGACCCCAGCAAGGACCGATGACCCGTGTCGACTCGTACGTATCAGTTCGGAAAGCACCGCCCCACCGGGCTGGTTGGCCGCCGTGACCTCGGCGAACAGGTCGTCCTCGGCGCCGGTGCCGGGACCGGCCTCCTGCTCGGCCTCCTCTTCAACAAGGTGACGGCCGTCGCGGCGACGGGCCTCTTCGTGCCGATCCTGCTCGCCCTGGTCATCGTGTACGCCCCGTACCGGCCTAAGGGCACGTCCCAGCGGCGAACCCTCTACCGCTGGTGGCGGATCAACCGCTACCACCGCAAGGCACTTGGCCGTACCGGGGGCGTCTGGGTGTCCCCGGCCATCGAGGAGGGCGTACGGCGCGACGGCACGCCGCCGGATGCCGCCCTGGCGGAGCCCGAGGGCATCGCGGGCATGACCTGGGTTCCGGTCACGGTCCGCGGGCAGAAGGCCGTCGTCGTCCTCCAACCAGAGGCCGGCTGCGTCACAGCCGCGCTGGAGGTCGCCTCCCCCGGTCTCGGTGGCAAGGACGTACCGGAACAGATCGTCACGCTGGAGCGCTGGGGCGAGCTGCTGGACGCCTTCGGCAACGTCGAGGAGCACCCGGTGAAGAGGGTTCAGGTCCTCGCCCGGCAGATGAAGTCCGACCCGTACGCACACCAGCGGTTCATCTCGCAGCGCGACGAGTCGGCAGCGACGGCCAACGCCCCGCAGTGGCTCAAGGACTCGTACGACGTGCTGGCCAACGCGGTGTCGACCAGCGCCGAGGAGCACCGGTACTACATCACCATCCACGCGAAGTTCACCCGGGACTTGGCCGCCGAGGGCTCGGCCCGAGGATCAGGTGACGACGGTGTCGCCGCTGCGATGGCCGCATACCTCGACGAGCTGTGGTCCCGTGCGGAGGACGCCGACCTCTCGGTGGTCGCGCCTCTGGACGAGGGCCGACTGACGGCCTTCATCCGCAACTCGTACGACCCTGACCACGCCATCTGGGACACCGAAATCCAGCAGGCCCACGCCTTCCCCCGTAACGTCGACGTCCGCCACGGAGCGCACGTGGCCACCCGCGCCGCAGGCTCCACCACCAGCTGGTTCCACGCCACGGCCGCCGTGGTCTCCTGGCCCACCACGCCAGTCGGCCCCGACTTCCTGTCGCCCCTGCTGATCGGGATGCCTGACGTGATCCGAACCATCTCCATCACGCAGCAGCTCGAACCGAACGACAAGGCCGTGGAGCGGATGCTCGCGGAGGACACGAACAACATGGCGGAGATGAACCGGGACCGCCAGCGCGGCAAGAACATCGACCCCCGCGACCAGCTCGCCGCGAGTGCCACCGGCTCGCGCGGCATGGCCCTGGCCTCCTCGGGCGCGGCCGGTGCCGCTGTCGTCGGCTACATCACCATCTCCGCCCGGAGCGCCGAAGAGCTGGAGCGCACCAAGCGGACGACCGCTTCCCGTGCCCGCAACGCTCACCTGCGGATCGAATGGCTCGACCTCGAACACGCCCGTGCCTTCGCCACAACCCTGCCCTTCGCCGGAGGCATCAAGTGACTGACCTGCTCGACCTCTCCCCGCTCTCCCCGATGTACGAGACAGTCCGTCGACCGCTCTACACGGAGACGACCACCAGTCAGGCCCTGTTCCTGCCAGTGGCGCCGCCGACCTTGGGCAGCGCGGGGGCAATCATCGGCCGCGAGCTCTATTCCGGGAAGGCGTTCATCTACTGCCCGTTCAGCGCGTTCGGCGACGGCCTGCCTGGCGGGAACATGATCGTGATGGGCGACACGGGGCGGGGGAAGTCCGCGTTCGCCAAGACCTACGCCGCCCGGCAGATCCGCCTCGGACGGCAAGTGGTCATCCTCGACACGAAGGAGCAGAAGGAGCGCGAGGAAGGCGAGTGGGCCGCTCTCGGCCGCTCGCTGACCGGCAAGTCCCCGGTGAAGTTCAGCCCCGGCGGCGGGCCGGGCGCCTCCTGCATCAACCCGATGGACCCTGCCATCGCGGGCAAGCGGCAGGTCGAGCTGGTCCGGACGATCGTTGAACTCGGCCTCGGCAGGCCACTGGACGAGTTCGCTGGCTCCGCCTTGCGCATCGCGATCCGGCGAGCCCACCAGCGGGCCGGTGACCTGGGTCGAATCCCGGTACTGGCCGACGTCGCCGCAGCGCTCCGGGCGCCGGAGGAATCCGACGCAACGGCCAAGCAGCGGACGCGAGACGAACTCCTCGGTGACGGCCTGGAAGCGTCCTACGTCCTCGACCGGCTCTGTGGGAGCGAGGACGACACGACCGGCGACCTGACCGGGATGCTCGACGGACCCACCAGCCTCGGCGTGGACCTCAACGCCGACATGATCGTCTTCGACCTGACGAAGGTCCCGTCCGGCGGCGTCGCCATGACCATCCTCGTCGCGGTGATCGCCGTGTTCCTCGAAGAGGTCTGGCTGCGACCGCTGTGCGAGTGCGGGGCGGAGCCGAGTCGTCACGAACGCGTGGTGGTCGACGCCGGCTCCGGTGCCTGGGAACTCGGGCCGAACCCCGAGTCGGGATGCCGCCGCTACACCCAGCGCAAGCGCATCCTCATCTGCGAAGAAGCGTGGCACATCCTCGGCGTCCCCCAACTCGCCGCCTTGCTGGAGAAGTTCTTGAAGTTCGCACGCGGCTACGGGCTGAGCTTCGTCGGTCTCGTCCACCACCTGTCCGACATCGACGACAGCCCGGAGACCCAAGCCGCGCTGAAAATGGCGGACACCATCGTGATCTACAGCCAGAAGAAGGCCGAAGCAGAAGCGACAGTGGCCCGACTGGGGTTGCCGTCCTGGACGGCCGACCACATCACTCGTCTGCGTCGCGGCATCGCGCTGTGGGTGGTCGGAGAGGTCATCTACCCCGCTGTCCAGCACCTCCTGGTCGAGGCCGAGCAGCACCTCTGCTTCTCCTCCGGCTCGATGACCGACTTCACCAGCACCGACCCGGACGCCGCGTGAACACCCACCAGCACCTCGCCGCCGTCGACCAGGTCCGCACAGATTCGGAACGCGCCTCCTCCATGACCAGCACCGCCGTCGAGACCACGCTCCTTGCCGACGAACGCGCAGTACGGCAGGAGATCGACCAGTTGCACGCCGACGCGCTCGAACTCGCCCGGCGCACGAAGGCCCTCGCCACCGCTCTCGACCACGGCGACTACTCCGCGGCCGGTGGTCGCGTCCGTACCGCTGTCGCCCACATCTGGCGCGCGGCGGAAGACCTCCACAGTGCATTCCATACCGCTCCGCCGCGCTGTGCCGGACCCGATGCGGCGCTGTCCCGGCTCTGCGGCCGGCGCATGCGCTACCTCACCGCCCGTGCTACCCAGAGGGCCGCGTAGTGAACTTCCTGCCGAACGGAATGTCCCTGGCCCTGTACGCCGTCGTCGCCGTGTGCGCGGTAGCCCTGGCCACCGTCTGGCTGGTGACGAACCGGGCCCGGCGTAACGCCGGGTTCGCCGACAAGGGACAGCTCAAGCGCCAGATGTCGGCAGCAGCAGTCCTCAAGGCCACAGAGATCCGTCCCTCCCTCACCCGCGGTGAGGAAAGCCCGAGTCACACGGCGGCGGTGAGCCTCGCGGAGAAATGTTCTGCCACCTCGTGAGTCGCCCTTCCCCTTCGTTCCGGAGCACTTCATGCGCCACCACCTTGATCCACACGACTTCGGCTACTCGCTGGGGACCTCGCAGCGCCCGAAAGGCATCGAGCTGTGGTCCCGCGCCGACAAGGCATGCAGGGTCATCGGTCCCATGGGCAGCGGGAAGACGACGCGCTTCTTCGCCCCGACCATCCGAAAGTGGGCTGGCCCAGTGCTCGCCACCTCGACCAAGCCGGACCTGGTCGAACTCACCCTTGACGCGCGACGACGCGACGGGCGACCGGTCATGGTCTTCGACCCGCAGAGCATCGCCCCCTCTCTCCCGAGATTCCGGTGGACGCCGATCACGGGCGCCGCCGAGACGGAGGTCGCAATGATGAGGGCCAAGGCGTTCATCGCCGGCTCCCGGACTCCCGGGGTCGCTGCGCAGTCCAGCGAGGGCGCCGCCTTCTACAAGGGCCAGGCCGCCAAGATCTTCGCCGCGTACCTCCACGCCGCAGCTCTCGACGGTGCCAGCCTGGACTGGGTGCTCAAGTGGGCTCGGAAGCTGACCGACCCGGCGCCGATCGGCATCCTCAACGCCCATCCCGGTGCCGGACCCGGGTGGGCGGACATGCTCCGTACCGCCACCTCGGGCGACAGCCGCACCGTCGGCAATACGGCCTCCACCCTCGACGCGGCCCTCGAACCCCTCATGCACCAGTCGGTGATCCGTGCTCTGCAAGGGGAAGGTGAAGTCCCCACCGACTTCACTGAGTTCCTTGACGCAGGGGGCACGATCTACCTGCTCGGCAAGGACTCGGAGGTGAACAGCGTCGCTCCTCTGACCACGGCGATCACGGAGGACTTGCTCGACGTCGCCGAGGTCCACGCCCTCGCGTCCCCGGCCGGGCGCCTCGACCCGGCCCTCCTCGCTGCTCTGGACGAGGCGCCGAACGTTGCGCCGATCCCCAGCCTTCGCCAACGCGTCGCAGACGGCCGGGGCCGAGGTATCACGGTGATCTACGGCCTCCAGGGCTGGGCTTCGGCCCGCGCCCGCTTCGGCGAGGACACGGCGAACGAGCTGGCGAGCTTCACCAACCACGTCGTCGTCTTCGGCGGAGCGAAGGACCCCGCCTTCCTCAAGGACATGTCCGACCTGTGCGGTCAGGTCGAACGGGAGCGCACCACGAAGACCACCAGCGGCGGGGACCGCGGCAGCCACTCGACCGCTACGCACATGGCTCTGGAGCCTGTCCTGCGCGGCGACGAGATCAGGTCGCTGCCCGAGGGCCACGCCCTGGTGCTCGCGGACAACCTCCCGCCGGTGATCACCCGCCTTGACGGGATGTGGACCTGGGACTCGTGGCCGGAGATCGAGGGGCACGTCCGCGAACTGCGTGCCGCGAACGAGGAAGAGCGACTTCGGCAGGCCAAGTCGAGGAAGCAGCAGGCCAAGGATCACGCCGCTGCCTGGGCTGTCCAGGGGGCTGCTGCATGACGAACCCGCTCTCGCTGTTCAAGCCCTTCCCCGAGCCGCCCGCGCTGATCCTGGAGTACATCGCGGAGCGGAGCGCGGAGGAGTCCGTCGTCGACGGCCCCACGCCGTGGGACCTGGGAGCCCTGCCGGCTGAACTGGCCAAGCCGATGCCCGCGTGGCTGAACTCGGTGTGCCGTTGGCTGAACCAGACCTACGCCTGGCAGCCGCAGGACGTGATCCCACCCTGCTGGGAGAAGCACGAGGGTCTGGGGTACGAGATCGCGGCGCTGGCCTTCGCTCGGGGCGACGCCTACGAAGACCCCGGCTCCACCGTCGTCTGGCACGAGCAGTACGACCGGTTCCTGACCCGGATGAACAAGGCCCTGGGCAAAGCAGGGGACGAGTGCCGAGTCGGGCGACACGAAGACCGTCCTTCGCGCTTCCAGCTCGCGGCATGGCTCGAAGAGGCTGCCGGTGATGCCAACCACCCGACACCGACGGCACCATCCGGAGGCACGGCGCGATGATGACCAACCCTGACATTGTCTTCGAGACGGACCCTCATCACGGCCTGATGGCACGAAACGGGTGGGAGAAGGAAGAGGCCCGAACCGTCCTACACGACCTCGGGTGGGAGTGGCAGGAAGAACTGCACGCTCTCGTCCCGCCGGCCGACACTCCGGACCTCGACGCCGGAGTTCAGGCGGTGGAGCAACTACACCTGCACGGCTATCGGACGGGGTACGCGGTCGGGCCCTACGGCGCCATGCGGCTGACCCCGGACCGCGCCGAGCAGGTGTTCACGAAGGCCGCAGCTCGGGAAACCTCCGAACCCCGGGCAGAAACAACGGCCCATGCCATTCCCCGGGAGACGACGAAACGGCGGCATGCGGCATATAGCGAAGCGGCTATCCCAGTTGACGCAGCCCCGCCAGAAACGCTGGCCTCACCGTCGTTCTAGGCGTGGGCAACTCGCGGGGCCCCTCGATCCCCTGCTGAGCCGTCTCCGTTCGAGACGACGCCGACCCCTGCAACGGAGTTGGCGGTTTCTAGGGGTTGTTGCAACACGCGGTCGGCTTGATCAGGCCGCGAGCAGTTTATGCAGGCGCTCGGCTGGGGTTTCCCAGTCGAGCGCTTTGCGTGGGCGACCGTTGAGTTCGGCGGCGGCCGTGATCAGGTGTTCAAAGCTGTGGACGGCCAGGTCGGTTCCCTTGGGGAAGGCGGTGTACGCGACTTGAAGCGGTCCCCCGCCGACCACCGTCAGACGGCCTGGGGCTGCCGCGCGTTCGCACCCTTGACGGCCCATCACCCCTGCGGGAGGGTCGAAGCGCAAATAACTGCAACCGAGTTGGTAGGGGAGACGGTCATGCCGCTAGATTTCGTAGGGATTGACCCGGAAACGGGCGAGGAGGGCTCGCCCACGGTGTGGGTGGACACCGACGCGCACGAGTTCGTGTTCCTGGGCCTGGACGCCGAGGAGGCCCTGGTGGCCAAGCTGGCGGGGACCGAGTGGGTGGCCGGGCACAAGACGGGAATCCCCGCCGGAGAGACTCCGATCCGGCTCCCGTTCCGCATGATCGAGATCATCCGAAAGGCGTGTGATGACGCAGAGCGTGCCGGACTTCAGTGAGCTGCTGAAGAACACCCAGCACTCCGCATCCCACCTGGAGATGCGCGATGCCTACGGGGTCGCCAGCGAGGCGGCATCGTTCGAGGCGTTCCAGAAGGGCGTGTGGACCGAGGCCGAGGAAAAGGCCGGACGGAGCACCTGGCTCGGCCTCATCGCCGACGCCGTCAACCGCGGCGTGGTGCTGCGCCGGGCCCGCATCGTCTCCGAGCCGGTCACCCAGTACATCCGCTTCGAGCACGCCGGTACCCAGATGAACATCGACGCCGGGGAGCAGATCCGTTGGCTCCCCCGCCGCCGCGCCCTGGGTATTCCGCTGCCCGCCGCGGACTTCTGGCTCTTCGACGGCCGGCTCGTGCGCTTCAACATCTTCACGGGTGACGGAGACTGGGCGGACCCGCGCGTCGAGACGCGCGAGGACCTCGCCACGGTGAAGCTCTGCGCCGACGCCTTCGAACAGGTCTGGGAGCGCGCCACACCGCACGACCAGTACACCGTCTAGCCGCCACCGGACAGCTCATGCCCGACTCCCCGTCCACCAGTGCCCAAAACGCGCGTGCCGCACTCGCCGCGCGCCTCGCCCACCTGCGCCAGGACGCCGGGATCGACCAGCATGAGCTGTCCATGCGCTGCGGCTGGCACGACGCCAAGACCTCACGCATCATCAACGCCAAGGTCCAGCCTTCCGACAGCGACATCCGCACGTGGTGCCGGGCCTGCGGAGCCGAGGACCAGGCTGAGGACCTCATCGCCACCGCGCGGGCCGTCGACTCGATGCACATGGAGTGGCGCCGCATCCACCGCGGCGGTCTACGCCGAGTGCAGGAGAAAAGCCTTCGGCAGTACGCGACGACCCGCGTGAACAGGGTGTACGTCTCCAACGTCGTGCCGGGCTTCTTCCAGACCGCCGCCTACGCCACCGCGCTGCTCAAGACCATCACCGCGTTCCAAGGCACCCCGGATGACGTGACCGAAGCCGTTGCCGCCCGCGTTGCCCGCAGCCGCTTCCTCTACGAGGGCAACCACCGCTTCGTCGTGGTGATGGAGGAGGGTGTCCTACGGCACCGGATCGGCACCCCGGAGACGATGCGAGGTCAGCTCCAGCATCTGCTCACCGTGCTGCCGCTGCCCTCCGTCTCCCTCGGAATCATCCCGTTCGGTGCCGAGCGGACCGTGTGGCCGCTTGAGGCGTTCTACATGCACGACGACCAGGAGGCGGGGGTGGAGACACTGACCGCCAAGATCGAGGTCGTGCAGCCGCGTGAACTCCGCGACTACGCACGGGCGTTCGAGCAGTTGGCGAAGATGGCCGTCTACGGGGACACCGCGAAGGCCCTAGTCACCACGGCGGCCGGCTCCTTCTCCTGAATTTCCGCAATAACGCGCAAACGCGTTGAGTAGCGATACCGCTACTCCCTACCGTCGTAGATGTCGCCCCAGCTGATAGGAATCGCCAGGGGCAGACCAGCGGCCCCAGTGCACCACCCCCTTGTGCCCTGGGGCCGCCTCCACCCCCGACGGTGAGGAGCGACATCGTGTCGACGGTCCTTCAACAGCGGCACCCCGGTCGGAGCCTGCACCGGCAACCACGGTCGGCAGACCCGGCGTACTACGTCGACACCGGCGGCGCCGAGGGACCGGTCATCATCGTCTTCGACGACTCCCGTGCCTCCCGGCGCTCCAGCCTTCTCGCGCAGCTGGCCGCCAGCCAGCGCCGTCGTCGTCGCCGGGTGGGCCGGTGACCGTCGACACCACCACCAGCGCCGACTTCGTCCCGCTGGCTCAGCGGCACCGCGGCCTCACCATCCGCTCCTACACCCGGCGCGCCGACGGCAGTATCACCGGCGACACCGGCGTCCTGCCCGTCGACCCCAAGGACGTCGCGGCTACCGCTCTGCACTCGTCGGCCACGTGGCCGGCCTGTATGTGCAGCGAGCATGGCGGGCGCCCCGCAACCACCACCTAGTTCTTCGCCTGGTCACTCAGGCCGCCGGGCGGTGAACCACCGACGCCGGTCGAATGCGTCTCCACGGCGCCCACCACCGACTCCCAGCCGGAGCATGACGAACTCCTTGGCTGGGCAGCACCATCACTGCGCCATCCGCCCATATGGAAGGAGCACCATCATGATCCTGACGGCCAACGGCGGGGAGGAAGGCGGGGGCAACCCCGACCTGGTCCCCGGACAGCCCTGGACGCCGCCCCCGCCCCCTCCCCCGGACGGCGGGCCGCCCCCCGGTGACGGAGGCCACCGCAAGTGACCGACACCCTCTTCGAGGGAACGGACCGCCCCGGCCACGCGCTGGGGCGGTTCCTCCTCGACTCCGGCACGTTGACCTGCGACTGGGCGCCGGCCTTCGCCGCGCTACCCCGTCACCTCTTTCTGCCCGACCTGTTCTGGGCTTACGACATGGCCACAGGCACTAGCGTGGCCGTCAACAAGGCCACCGACCCCGCGAGGTGGTTGGCGGCAGCCGAATCGGACATCCCGATCGTCACCCAGTGGGACGACGGCGACCACCAGGGCGAGCAGCCCGGCAGCGTCTCCACCTCCTCCGCGTCCATGCCGTCCGTCGTGGCCGCGATGCTCGCCGACCTGGACGTGGAACCGGGGATGCGGGTGTACGAGGGGGGCACCGGCACCGGCTGGAACGCCGCACTCCTGGCGCACCGCCTCGGCGACACCAACGTGGTCACGGGCGAGGTAGACGACGCCGTGGCAGCAGCCGCGAAGCACCGTCTCAAGGCGGCCGGGCTGAATCCGGTGGTTCACACCGGCGACGCCTTGACGGGCTGCCCCGACGCGGGCCCGTACGACCGCACCATCGTGACGTTCGGACTGCGGGAGATGCCTTTCCCGCTGATCGCCCAGACCAAGCCGGGCGGCATCATCCTCGCCCCGTGGGGCACCCACTACTCCACCGATGACGCCCTCGTGCGCCTCACCGTCGCGGCCGACGGCATCGCTTCGGGCCCGTTCCTGCGCCCGGTGGCGTTCATGAAGGCGCGCTCCCAGCGCCACGTCTGGGCGGCCCCGCAGGACATGCCGGCTGCCGAGTCGACAACCGACGTCCCCTGGATCGGGCACGGCCAATTCGACCCGTACCCGTTCGTGCTTGGGCTGCGCCTGCCCACCCTCACCCACGCCGTCCAGGTCCACGAGAACGGCCAGACGTTGTGGCTCTACGCGCTCTCCGGATCGTCGTGGGCGTCGGCGACCTTCCGGGACGGCGCGCCGACCGTGGTACGCCAGGCCGGACCGCGGCGGCTGTGGGAGGAGTTCGAGGTGGCGCATCACTGGTGGGTGGAAAACGGCGAACCGGGCCTTGACCGAGTCGGGCTGACGGTAGATTCCGACGGTCAGCTTGCGTGGCTGGACGACCCGGCGAACTGCTGGGCGATCTGATGGAGGCCAAGGTGAACCGGAACGACGGTGAGATCCCGTTGGAAGAGTGGTGGAAGGGTCGCCAGCAGCGCAGACGGCCTGTCGGTCAGCGCAGGGCGATCACCCTCGCCGACGGGCCGCAGCACGGCGCCCACGTCAGCCCGGCCGCCCCAAGGCTCATCCTGGAGTGGGACGGCTTCGCATGGCAGCCGGTCACCGTCGCCGAGAACTACCCAGCGGCTTGCCGGGCGGTCAACCACTCCGAGGCGGCGCGGGCGGTGCCCGTGCCGGGGTATTCGCCGGTGAAGGGTGGTGGTGGTCGCCACCGGCGCCGGTAGGAAATCGCACAGCAACCAGCAGCCCCCGCGCCGGATTTGGTCGAACGGTGCGGGGGGCGACGTCGCGTTCCGTGCGCAGCGGCAGCGCGCGGAACTTAGAGAGCGGCCGTGCCCTCGGTGTGCTCGGGGTCGTAGAGCTCGGCGAACTCCGGCTGGCCGCCCTCCCAGGCGCGGTGCACAGCGGACCACTCCTCCTGGTTGAGGACGATCTTGTCGTCCGCGTGGCCGTCTGTGTTGTCGCCGAGTTCCACGCCGCCGTCCGGAAGCCGCCCGATCGTCAAGTTGAGCGCGACGCCCAGGGTGGTGCCAGCGTCGTAGAACTCGGCGAACGGCGGCTCCTTCGTCTCGAAGGCACGGTGGACAGCCGACCACGCCGCCGGCGTCAGACGAATCCGGTCATTCTCGCGGCCGGGCTTGTCGTCACCGAGTTCCACACAGCCATCCCGGAATCGCTCGATCGTCAAGCATCCGGTGTTTGCGTTGGAGGCGAACGACTTCACCCGGGCCGTGATGCTCTCGGTACCGTCGTGGGCGTAGGGGTCGTGGGAGATCGTCACAGCCAGTCTTTCAGACGTCGATGCAGGAGGTCGTTGGACTCTTCGGGCGAGAGAGCGAGCGCGGACAGGCGGGCCCAGGCTCGCTTGAAGCGGATCTCTTCGCGCTCCGACTCTTGCACAGTCCCGGCGGTAAGTGCCTCGGAGAACACATACGTTGGTGAATCTTCCTCATCGAAGCTGTACCGCTTGACTCGGAAGAATACCCTGCCCGCTGCGCCCGACGTCTTGGGGATGACGTGCAGGACAACATGACCTTGGGCCGTCAGGTCCCTGAGAAGCGTCAGCTGGGGGACCATCACCTCCGGGTCGGTCGAGCGCTCGAACGCCAACTCGTGAACGATCGCGTGCACGTGCAGGGGCGGGTTGTCGAACAACCGCTGCCGCCGACGGCGGTGGACCTCCAGATACAGCTCCGCGTCGTCGGGGCTTGGCTGCTGCCAGTAGTACTGGGCGTTCTCCCGGCGAGCGTTCGGGTGTTGGAGGAGGTAGCCGAAGGAGTCGTCGACGATCTCCTCCAGAAGGGTCGCCTTGGCCTCGACCTCGATTTCACCAATCATCTGGTGGTCGAGGATCTCGCGGAAGGGCGCCCACCAGTGGACCTTGGTCGCGCTCTCCCGCAGGTTCAGCAGGCGCCGTCGGCGCTCCCCCTGGACGTCGTAGAAGTCGAGTAGGCGTTCCAGGGATCGCTCGGGGATGAGCTTGCTGCCGTTCTCCCATTTGCTGATATCGCTGGCGTCGAGCCCGGTCCCCTTGGACACCTCGCGAAGCACGAGTGTGCCGCGGAGGGCTCCCAGTTCAACGCCCAGGGCGCCGGCGGTGATCGGTGAGAAGTGCGGTGGCACTTGGTTCCTCCCTTCTGGCTAACCGTCAGTCTCCAGCGCCAGCGGAAGTGTTGCAAGATCCGAGGGTCGACCCATTGGGTTACCCATTGGGGTTGCGCACACGGTGTGACGGGGTACACACTCGTCATCACCACGCAGCACGGTCATCACCCCACCGTTGGTGATCATGTCGTGCACCTCGGCAGCTGCACCCCCACACGATGGAGGCAGTCGTGCTGGACCTGGAAGACAGACACGCTCACGTATTCGCGTCGAGTCAGTTCCCTGCGGCAGAGCTGTCCGTCCCCAAGGCCCGCCGGTTCGCCAAGAACGCCTACGAGTGCTTCAAGGTGCCGACGGACACCGTCGAACTCGTCGTCAGTGAACTCGTCACCAATGGAGTTCTACACACCCAACGCCCCGTGCGCGTAACCCTGTTCACTCCTTCGAATGGCTTGATCCGCATCGAGGTTGCGGACACCAGCTCCGTCCCCCCCAGGCGGCGGCGGGCGGGCCCCGAAGACGAGAGCGGCCGAGGGATGGAACTCACGGAGGCGCTGTCCGAGTCGTTCGAGGTCGCGCCCATCCCCGGCGGGAAGGTGGTCTGCGTCTCGATCGCGATCGAGGAGGTTATCCCCACATGACCAACGGATTAGTAGCGGTTGGCGTCGTCAACCCGTCTCCGGGCGAGGCCCTGGAGGCAGCGACGCGCTTACTCGATGCCATGGACCAACAGCATCTCAAGCGCTTGATGCTGCGCCTCGGCGAGCGCATCGGCGCGGAGGTAACCATCGACGGCCAGTGCATCGCCCAGGGAATGGCAGCCCTGAAGATCATGCGCAGCGTGACGAAGCCCGGCTGGGGTCGGCATGCCGGGCCGGTCACTGTGATTCCCGGCGAACTCGTGCGAGAGGACCCGGTGAGGTCATGAAGCACTCATCCGCCAGCGGTGGTCAGCACAGCAACAGCGCTGGCGCCACGCCGCCGGACCTCAGCAAGTTGAACGTCACGGCTGTCGGCCCGAACAACGACATGCTCCGGGTGACGCTCGGCGGCCCGCACGTGCTCCCGGTGACGCCATCCTGGCGCGGTGGGGTCGCCTTCGTGCTGACCAACTCGGTCATGGCCCGCAAGCTGGCCGTCTGGATTCTGAAGGAACTGGGCGTCGGTCCCTACGAGCATCAGCTTCAGCTCATCCTCGCGGCGCACCGGCGCGAGTTCGTACTGGGCGAGTTCGAGGCGGCTTGGCCGCCCGAGGTTCCCCAGGAACGGCCGCGGCTCCCCCGCGCCGCACTTGGGGTTTCCCGCGGACCCGCGCCGTACCGGCGCGTCGGCTAGCGGATGATCGCGGGACCGGCCGGTAGTGACATACCCGCTCCGTGGCTGGCCGGTCCCGCACCACAGACTTCCTCCCCACTGGTGGGAGGTGGATTCGAGGAGGGGAAATGTCGCGAGGCGACTACTGGACGACTCCGACCCCGACCCGGGCGGGCGTGCTCCTGGCCCTGCGGGACGAGACGGATCAGCTGCTCCTGGTGCGGAAGCAGTATCTGATCGACGAGGGTGCTGAGCACACCTGGGGCCTGGTGGGGGGTTCGATGATCGAGGCCGCCCACGACCGGCGGGAGGCGGCGCAGGCGCGGGCCGTCGAGCGGATCGGTATCTCCGTCAAGCTCGGGCGCATGGTCCTCATTGACGAGGTGCCGGCCGGGCGCTACGCGCGTGGGTTCAACTTCCTGTATGACGTGCCCTCTCGGTTGTCGAGGGACGCGCCGATCAAACTCGGGGATGGGCTCGTGGACTACCGGTTCGTGCCACGCGCCGACTTCGACAAGTACATGAACCCCCACGGGGTCCGGCGTGCCCACGCGGCGCTGGACGCGATCATCCTGGGCCACACCCTGGACCTGTACAAGGGGTACCGGGCTGATGATCTGCCACGGAACGCGGAGGAGAGCGCGTGAGCGAACAGGCAGCTCCCTTGCGCGAGATGGACGTGCCGAACGACACCGTCGTCAAGATCATCTCGTGGAACGTCGAGCACGGGGTCAAGCTCGCCCAAGCCTGCGACTGGCTGGCCCAGCAGCGGCCCGACATCGTGCTCTGGCAGGAGATGCAACCCGGGGACCTGGACAAGGTCGCACTGCGCCTGAACATGCTCGGCTACGCGGCGGCCGAACCCCCGGCCGTGCGCGAGGTAGCCGAGGGGATGCTGCCCGGAGCCTCGCGCAACGCGAACGCGATCCTCCTGCGGAAGAACGGCCCGTTCGTCGTGCAGGACCAATTCGACCACAGTTGGATGCCGTGGCACCCGGCGGCGAACATCACGGTGAAGATGCGGGAGGAGCGGTCGGGGGCGCTCAGTCAGAAGTCGCTCGCGCTGGTCTCGCACCACCTGTGCTACTTCTCGGCGGCGGTGCAGCGAGTCGAGGCCGACTGGTTCAGCACCTTCGCCAACAAGGGGCTGCTGACCGTCATCGGCATGGACCGTAACTCCTTCGAGCCCGGCCAGGGGCCCGACTGGGACGAGTTCGAGAGGACCGACGCCCAGGCCGACGTCGTCTTCCGGCTGAACCGCACCTTCGACACTGGCGACGGCACCCGGGTCACCAACGACTACCCGGTGCGCGTGCTGAACCAGCTGCGCTACATCGATGTCTGCCACTTCGCCGCGGACAAGCTCGGCATGAACGACGCGGCCGGCATCACCGCAGGCTGGGGCAAGCCGCACCAGTACGGGTCGCGGCGCATCGACGGCATCACCGTCAGCCCGTCCCTCGCGGCGCTGACCATCAGCGCGTGGGTCGCCGACACAGAGGAGCTGCGCCGCACCTCCGACCACCTGCCCACCGTGTGGACTGTAAGCAAGCCGGTGCTGTGGCTGGAGATGAACGCCAACTAGTTTCCCCCGACAACTGCTCGGTCGGCGGGGGTGGCCCCTACATGGTGGGGCCAAGCCGTCCTGGTGTTCTCCATGGGATACCGGGACGGCCTTCCAGATTTCCTTCGCAGAATTCCATACCACCTGAGCCAATCGGCACCAGCAGAGAGCAGAAGATGCCTGACTTGTCGGACGAGGCCGCCAACGACAACGACTCGGCCATGGATCTGGACCGCCTCTGGGAGCGCGTACGCGACAAGCACGCGCAGTTGAAGGGGTATTCCGACGATGCGCCGGACTTCATGAACCTCCTGCTGCTCTACCTGCAGCAGGACATGGGTGACGCGGCGCTCAACATGTTGAAACTGCGCAAGATGCGCGTGGGCCGAAAGGGGCACGCCACCAAGGAGCTCCGGGCGGCGCTGGTCTCGGTGGCGCAGATGGCCCTGGTGGCACTGCTGGAGTCGGCCGAGGAGGAGGCGCCGGAGGTGTTCCGCTCGGAACTGCGGCTCTGATCTAAGGGCCAGCTCCTAAGCGGCTGCACGATCGTCGCCGCCGTCTCCGGCCGCGCGCTCCGGTGCCCGCAGCGGCACCGACCATCAACAAACCAGCACCACAACCGACTTGCACCTGATCAGCGCACCCAAGAAGGGACCTAACCGTGAATCGGCACTTACCCCGTCGCGAGCGTCTGCTCACGTCAACTCGGCCCTTGCCTGACCTCGATGTCGTGGCGGCGCGCGGGCCCTGGCTCCACCTCGCGGACGGCCGCCGGATCTTCGACGGATCGAGCGGACTCCTCTGCGTGAACGTCGGCCAGGGCAGCGCCCGGGTCTTCTCCCGTATCAAGAAGCAGTTCTCCCTCGCCACGTTCGCCGGTGCCGCCGTCGTACGGCCCCACATTCAGCTGGAGCTGATGGAGCGCCTGTGCCACGCCGTGGGGCGTCCGGAAGACTCCGTCGCGCTGGTCACCTGCGGCACGCTTGGCGTGGAGATCGCCATCGGCCTGGCACGCAACATCGCCAGGGTGCGCGGCGGGAAGCGGCGCGCGGACATCCTGACCAACGACCTCTGTTACCACGGGATGAGCGCGCTCACCCTCGCGCTCGCCGGCAACCATGCCCGGCGCCCCCGCCCGGAGGACGCACTCGGCCTCGGCCCGGCCTTCGCCGCGCCCTACCCGCCTACTCACCCCCACGACCAGGCATGGTGCGACGCGTCGTGCGCCGACGCCGTGGCGCGGGCGATCGACGTCCGGGGCGCGGAGAACGTCGCCGCCGTCCTGATCGAGCCCGTCAACGGGAGCACGGGCGGCGCCTACGTGCCTCCGGACGGATACCTGCGCCGCGTGTCGGAGATCTGCCGGGAGCGGGACGTCCTCGTCATCCACGACGAGGTGCTGACCGGGCTGTGGCGCACCGGCACGCCCCTGGCCAGCAACCACTGGGCCGGCGCCGAGCCGGACCTTGTCATCCTCTCCAAGGGGCTGGGCGCCGGGTACACCAGCGTGGCCGCGGTGCTGGTGTCTCCCGAGATCGCACCGCTCATCAGGCACGAGGACGCCGACCCGCTGCCCGCGATGGGCACCATGGCCACCCACCCGCTCCAGGCGGCGGCGTGCCTCGGTGTCCTGGACGAGCTGGAGTCGATCGACCACACCGCCTTCCGGGCTCGCGGACAGGTGCTCGGCGCGCGCCTGCGGGCCCTGACCGACCTGCCGGGCGTGCGGGACGTCCGGGGCCTTGGCCACCTGTACAGCGTGGAACTGGCGCCCGGTCTCCTCTGGCCGCTGATGGCGGCGTGCGAGCAACGCGGCGCGTTCTTCTACCCGTTCACCGGAGCCGGCGACCCGCGCAGCGAGGGCCTGGTCGTCGCCCCCGCGCTGACCTCGACCGACGAGGACCTCGACTACCTGTCCACAGCGCTCACCGATGCGGTGACCGCCCTGGACCGAAACGGCTAGGCCGTACCACGCACCGGCCGACACCCGATCATTCAAGGAGGACCACCATGTTCTTGCCCCACCCCGTGCTCGACTCCATGACGTCCGAGCAGGTCCGCGCGTGGGACGCGCACTTCTCCCCGGAGGCCAGTGGGCAGCGCCGCCCGGCCGTCGAGGAGGGCATCTGGCGGCGGACCCAGGACCCGGCCAACGCGGAGCAGTCCGGCTGGACGCAGGACGAGGACGGCCGCCGCCGCGTCGTGCACTACCAGCTTCACTACGGAGTCGACCGGACCCAGCCGATGGACCGCCTGGTGCTGGAGGAGCTGTACCTGCACGTGTCGTGGCTCGCCCCGGCCGGCGAGATCGCCGAACACCAGAGCGACCTGGAGCGATGGCTTGCCGAGGGCCAGTGGAAGCCGACCGGCGACGAGGCCGGGTCCTGGCGCCACGGCGACCTGTACGCCACGATCACTGAGCACACCCACCACCCGCAGGACGAGCGGGCCGGACGGGACACCCCCGATGGGTTCGCCTCGCTCGACGTCACGATCAACTCCGTGGACTTCGCCCTCACCCGGGCCGCGCGCAACCTGCCCTGGGACGTGCTGGCCGGGGGGATGCGCGTCAAGGAGGAGCGCGGCAAGCCGGCCTACGCCGCCGACCTGTCCGGCCTGCTGGAGTACCTGCCGTTCGTCGTGGAGGCCGGATGCGGGACCAGCATCGAGGCGGGCGTCCCGCCGCTGCACTGGCTGCACGAGGTCTATCGGGTCACCGCCCGAACGGGCAACGACCTCACCCAGGGCTTCAAGTTCACGCTCTCCCCGGTCTCCGACCTCCTGGTCAAGGAGATGCTGACGGACCCGGTCAGCAAGGTGGACGACATGGTGTTCATGTTCCGCCGCCTGCTCCTGGCAGAGCCGACCAGCGCGCACCGCGCGTTGAAGGCCCTTCACGACGCCGGGCACATGACCGGCCCGGTGGCGACCCACAACTTCGACAGGTTGTTCGCGCGGGCCGGGCTGCCGGAGGCGTACATGCGCCGCTACGACCAGAAGACGCCCCACATGCCGTTCCCCGAGGACGCCAAGGCGGTGCTCGTGATCGGTCTGCACGCCGACCGACGCAAGGTCCAGGCCCGTGCCCGCGAACTCGGCCTGAAGATCTTCTACCTCGACACCGAAGGCGTCGAGGAGAACGGGGTCCACAAGCCCTACCTCATCGAGGGCGCCCGCGAGGGCGACGTCATCGTGCGGTCCGAGGCCACCCCCGCCCTGCTCCACCTGGCTGAACTCCTCAACGTGAACATCTGAGCGAACTCGGGCCCACCACAAGCCCGTTCCCACAGCGATAGCGTCAGGGGGCGCGCCGAGAACGGTGTGCCCCCGACCAGACAAGGACCCTGCAATGCGCGTTTCCGTGATCGGCTGCGGTCACCTCGGTATCCCGCACGCGGCGGCGATGGCCGAACTCGGCCACGAGGTCATCGGCGTGGACGTCGATCAGGCCAAGGTCAACCAGCTCAACGGCGGCCAATGCCCCATCTACGAGACCGGCCTGCCCGAGCTGCTCGCCCGTCACACCGCGAGCGGACGACTGCGGTTCACCACCGACATCGGCGAGGCCGCCGCCTTCGCCGAGCTGCACTTCGTCGGCGTCGGAACCCCCATCGACGCCGACGGCCGCTCCTACGACACCGCACAGGTCTACGGAGCAATCCGCCAACTCGCCCCCCACCTCGACCGAGCCTGCACGATCGTCGGGAAGAGCACCGTCACCGTCGGCACCACCGCCAAGGTCACCGCCCTCGCGCAGCGACTGGCCCCGGCGGGTACGGCCGTCGAGGTCGTGTGGAACCCGGAATTCCTGCGCGAGGGACACGCGGTGGAGGACACCCTGCGGCCGGACCGCATCATCGCCGGGGTCACCACCACGGAGGGAGAGAAGGCCATCCGCGCCGTCTACGCCCCCATCCTGGACGCCGGTGTCCCCATCTTCATCTGCGACCCGCAGACCGCCGAGCTTGCCAAGGGGGCAGCGAACAGCTTCCTCGGCCTGAAGATCAGTTACATCAACGCGGTCGCGGACATGTGCGAGGCGGCCGGAGGCGACATCTCCCAGATCGTGCAGATCCTGGGCATCGACCCCCGGATCGGCAGCGGCGGCATGCGACCCGGCATCGGCTACGGCGGCGGCTGCCTCCCCAAGGACGTCCGCGCCTTCACCGCCTCAGCCCGGCAGCTCGGCGCCGGACAGGCCGCAACCCTCCTGCTAGCCGCCGAACAGGTCAACGAGTCCCGCACCGGCGTGGCCATGGGCCTCATCACCCGCGCCCTGGGCGACCACCCCGTCAAGGGAGCCCGGATCACCGTGTGGGGCGCCGCATTCAAGCCCGGTACCAACGACGTCCGCGAGAGTCCGGCGCTCGCCCTCGCGCAGGCCCTCCAGCAGGCCGGCGGCACCGTCACCGTCCACGACCCGCAGGCCGTGGCCACGGCCACGATCCGTAACCCCGAGTTCGACTACACCTCCGACCTGCCCGCCTCTCTCGACGGCGCAGACCTCGTCGTTCTGGCCACAGAGTGGCCCGAGTACCAGCAGGCCAACCCTCAGACGCTTGTTGGCCGTCCCGCAACCCCGCTGCTCGTGGATTGCCGGACCGTACTCGACCCCGAGCCCTGGCGGGCGACGGGCTGGACGGTCCACCAGCTCGGACGGCCCGGGAAATAGGTCACCGCCCCCATACCGCCTCCGGCTCATGTACGAGCTGAGCCGGAGGCAGGCACGGGGGCGGCCCGGCCACGTTGTTGCCCAGCTCTCCGGCTCGTTCAGCGGGCCGAAGAGCGCGGCGTCCACCTGTGCCGTTCGATCGCGGAAGAAGACCTGCCCGTGAAGAGTCAGCAATCCCCCTGTCGTGCCCGCATACCCGGCGACCGGAACACCCGCATCGTCGTCCTCGACCATGGGCGCGTCCTGCAAGAAGGCACTTTCGACCAGCTCGCCAACACCCCGGGGCGTGTTCGCCGACCTGCGCGCCCTCCAGGCGGATCGTGGCAGCGACGTTCCCTACCAGCGCCAGGACACCACCACGCGGTGGGTGCCGCACCGCCAACTCGCACGAGGAGCAACAGTATGACGATCGACACCGACGCCGCGAGCGCCCAGGCCCGCGCGGACGGCATCGAGAAGCTGGCCGCCGCCGTCTTGGTGTCCGACACAGACGGCAGGGTGCTGTTGCTCCGCCGGGCCAAGGAAGAAGCCTTCTCTGGCTGGTGGGAGTATCCCAGCGGCGGCCTAGAGCCCGGCGAGGACATCCGCGACGGCGCCGCCCGGGAACTCCGTGAGGAGGCCGGACTGACCGGCCTGGACCTCGCCTATGCAATGCACATCGACTACACCAACCAACCGGGACGCACGAGTCGTCAGTTCGTGTTCACCGCCACAGTGCCGGCCGGGACCGCAGTGGTCCTGTCCGCCGAGCACGACGAGCAGATCTGGACCTACGCCGACCAGCTGCCGCCGCAAGTCAGCGACGGCGGGCGGTCCGTGGTGCGCCAGATCGCCCCGCCCAACCCGATCACCGGGTGGGTGCCGCTCCCCCAGTACCTGACGAGGATTCCCCATGGCCCGGCCTACGGGGCGCTGTTCTGCACCACCACCGAGGGTGCCCCGGTGCTGCTACGCGCCGCCGACCCAGCTCTCGGACTCCAATTTCCTGGCGGGGACATGGAGTTTCACGACGCGACTCCGCTGCACACTGCCGTACGGGAGTGCTTCGAAGAAACCGGTATCCGGCTCGCCCCAGACCCCAAGCTGCACCCGCTCCTCACCTCGATCTTCCGGAGCCCGGCCGACGGCTGGCCGATGAAGTTCGGATTCGTCCACAAGGGCCCCCAGCTGTCCCCGGCGCAGATCGACGCGATCAAGCTCGACCCGCGGGAGCACAGCGAAGTCGTCATCGGCACAGCCGCCGAGTACAGCAGTGACTGCGACCGGGACAAGCTGATCCGGTCGGCCCTGCGAGCGCTGCGCACCGGTATGCAGGAGTACATCGTCCTGGGTTCGGCATGACCTAGCCCCGCGCCTTCGGCTGCTGGCGGCCTCTCGCCTGCCTGCGCCGTCAGCGCCGCAACCGGACTGCCCCTGTGCTGAACATCGTCACCAGGGCCGTCGCCACGGTCAGCGCTGCCTCGGCGGCTTCCTGGAGTACGGGGACCTCGCGCGGACCGCCGGCGTGCCGGTCGCTGTGCCCCTCCCACAGTGCGGTGAGCATCGCGACCACCGCATCGGTGGTGCCCGCTGTCCCGGACTTGTCCGTCAGCACGTACTCGTACTTCGTCTTTGCGTCCTTGATGTGGGCTCGGACCATGCCGAGTGTGGGCACCTGGTTGAGCGGCAGGAACATCGGGCACGCCACGGCCTCTACCGCGCGGATCAGGTCCACATAGGCGCCGCTCGGGTCGGGGCGCACTGCGAACAGCTTGTCGCGTGCCCGCTCCAGGTGCCGCCGAGCCTTCGGGTAGCCGCCGTCTTGGGCCGCATCCGATGCCAGAGCGAGTGCCTCGCCGAGACCAGCCTCCATCCTCCGTGTGAGGCCGCGCTGGTTCGGGGCGACCTCGTATACCGACCGTGATTCGGCGAGCAGTCGGTTTAGTGGCTCGATGATCCGCCTCGTTCGCCGCGCATCGGGGTTGAGGAAGGCTGTCACCGGCCACGTCTCGGGTGACAACGGCTCCCGACACAGCGCGAACAGCAGGTCGTCTACGACATCCCAGAGGAGCTCATGGTCCGTTCCGTATGCCAAGAAGCGCGCGAACGGGTTCGGTGGCATGGGCACGGGCAGTCGGGGGGCGACGTATGTGTTGTCTCCCCGCGCCGCTTTGCCTGCCTCCCACTGGGCGCTGAGCTCTGCCTGCTTCGACTGCCGCTCCTGTAGCTGCTGCTGGTACGTGTCGGCGTACTTCTTGGGCAGTGTGAGGTCCAGCCGGATCAGCAAATGCTGTGCTTCTTCCGGGTCCTGAGCCGCTGTCTCGTAGATCCAGGCGCGGAGCGCAGGGTCAAGGGACGCGGGCACTCCCTCCACCAGCGCAGGCACTGGGGCCGCGCCCATGCGAACCGACAGTCGCTGCCGGGTAGGTGAACTCATGGCGTGACGATAGCCCCAGAACCGACATGTCACCCCTGATTTCCCCTTGCTGCCGACGCTGCCCTGCGCAGGGCGTTAAGGCACAGTCACCGGAGGGAGCATTGCTCAGGCTGCTGAGCGGCCTGCTGCCGGCATCCCTACGACAGCGGTTCGGCCAGAGGAGGTTCAGGTACATCGTGTAGGTGCGGAGCTTCCGCCCCCGCGTGGTTGGTGTAAGAGGACACGGGCTGTCGCCCCCGGGCCGGTCCCGGTAGCTCGTCAGCGTGGGACCGATGGGCGTTCGGCCGGCTTCGCCCCGCAATCTCGCCTCGAAGGCCAGCTTCGCGGTGAGCTGCGCCGTTGGCGGTCGTGCGTGCAATGACAGCCTCTGCGCGGAGACCCTTGGCGCCTCGGTTGTCCTTCTCCTGAGCGCGTCGCAGGAGAGCAGTCATCTCTTGCTCGGGCATGTTCGCTTCGGTCATCACGGCCTCGAATTCATCGGCGGGGCCTGCGGTCTCGGCCAGTTCGCGGAGTTGGTTGTTCAACTGCTCCAGTTCACGTCCGGCCCCTTCCTGCCCGCCAAGCAGTGCGTCACGGTCGGCTTCGACTGCCCGCCGGGCGTCCCCGCGCAGCACCGGCCGACCGAATCGACCAGTGGCGGTCAGCTGCCGCTGGAGCCCTTCAAGGCGTTCCTCGAAGCCGCACAGATCAGCGGTCCGTTCCGCGACAACACCGCTCAGCGCTCGAACTTCACGGATCGTCGTAGCCCGGTGGTCGACGTCCTGGAGTCGACGGCTGAGGGCGAGCGTATTCGGGCCGACTCCTGCGGCGGCTTGCTGTTCGGCATGGTCGGCTGCGACCTCTGCCTTCTCGGCCGCCGTCTTTGTGGCGCGCGCGGCTGTGGCAGCCTTGCGCGCGGCGTCGCGTAGGGCCTGGGTGCTGAGGTGGGCGTACGGACGGGCGGCCGTCTGCCCGTTGTCCGGAGCGGTGAACGGCGCCGCCGACCGCTTGGTGGAACCCGAAGCGCGTCGTTGCTCGACCTTGGGCGTGTCCTCGATGTCTTCCGCCTCGTGGGCGTTGCCCGTGCCGGGAGCGCGCGGGGTCGGCAGGTCGGCGACCACGTCCCGGACGTGGGCGGGGATGGCGGACTGCGGGAGTTCGGTGAGGATCATGCGTTCCTCGGTGCCGCTCTCGACCTCGCGGATCAGGCCCGCGACGGCGCGGTCAAGCTGCTCCTGGTCGGTGAGCGCTTCGCCTGCGCGAGCACGGTCCGCGTCGGTCTCGTAGACGGACAGCGGGAGGAAGAGGTGAGTCTCCTTCTTGTCGCGGCTCATCATCGTGTAGAGGGCGTTGGCTTGCGCGCCGGGGCCGTAGACCAGGGCTTCCTGGACGCTCAGGCCCTGGGACTTGTGGCCGGTGATGGCGTAACCGAGGCCGAGTCCGCCCTGTGCGATGTAATCGGTATCGACCCACTCGGCGACGTCGCGGTGGCCCTCGGCGGTCTTCTCGCGCCACTCGACCAGGACCCGGCGTGCCTCGTCCACGGCCCGCACGATTCCGCGGTAGCCGTTCAGGACGTCTTCGTTCTCGCCCCGGCTGCGCTTGCTCCGGTAGTCGTTGGCTCGCAGGAGTACCTGGTCGCCGATGGACAGCGCGAGTTCGCCGCCGCCGGGCAGGGCGAAGAGATGTTCCGGGCCGGTGAGGGCACCGGCGGCCTTCCGCAGGGCGCGGGCGCCGAGATTCAGCTCTTCCACGATCTCGTTGGTGGAGGCGAGCATGAGGAGCTGCTGCACGGCGGTGTGGTCGTCGGTGTGCGCGGCGCGCTTGTCGGCCCAGATGGTGAGCATCGCGGCGAGGGTCGCGTCCTTGTCGGCGAGAGCGTGCACGCGGCCGGTCCCGGCGAAGGCGCGGAGTGCTTCCATGCGGTTGTCGTCGCGCCACAGTGCCAGTGCCCGACGCTCGATCGCGTCCTTCTGCCGGAAGTTCTCGGTGAGTTCGAGTCCACCCACGATGTGGTGGACGGCGGCGAAGGAGCCGCCGATGCCGGGCGAGTGCAGTTGCTTGGGGTCGCCGATGCCGATGACCTTCGTGCGGGTCGTCGCGGCGTGGGCGAGGAGTTCGGCGATGTCGCGGTCGTCGCACATCGCCGCCTCGTCCACGACTAGCACGTCAACGCCTGTGAGACCGGGGCCGCCGTTGCGGATGCCGGTGAGCCAGGAGGCGAGGGTGCGGGAGCCGATGCCCGCCTCTGCTTTGAGGTTGGCGGCGGCGACGGCGGCGGTGCTCGCCCCGGCGATGATGAGCCCGTTGGCCTCCCACGCCTGCCGGGCGCTGTCCATGATCGTGGTCTTACCCGATCCGGCGATGCCCACGACTGCGTCGATTCCGTGGCCTGCGGTCAGCAGCCGTTCGAGGACCGCGCGCTGCTCGCCCGAGAACGCGAAGGTGCCGCCGTGCTGGGCTTCGACGGCGGACAGGGTCATGGCGACGGTGTCGTGGCTGACTACGGCCGCGTGCTCGTTGAGGCGGTTCGTGGCCTCGGAGATGATGAGCGTTTCGGCGGCGACCACGTCGGCCGTGGTGTAGCGGTCGGCGTGGGTGAAGTGCTGGGCGCCCTTCGGGTTCAGCTTGACCGCGTACCCGGCGTGCCGCAGGACGGAGTTGGTGAGCTGTTCGGCTTCGTCGGCGTCCGCGACTCCGTACGGGAGGGCGTCCAGGACGGCGGCGATGGCGGCGGCGTGGGTGAACTCCTTGGCGTGGCTGGTCAAGCCGGTCTTCGGATCGAAGACCTGGGCGCACAGCTTGTCCAGGCTGGGGTTCTGGTCTGCCCGGTCCTGCTCCATGGCGCTGGCCGCGATGGCGTCGGGGTCATCACCGGCGGCCTGGCCTTCGGCCTGCCAGTAGGCGCGCAGGACGTCGTCCTCGACGCCGGCGGCTTCGCCGTTCTTCGCGGCCTTGGACACGGCGGAGGCTGCGGTGCGTTCGCGGGTGGTGGCGCTGTCGTAGTCGATGCCGAGCTTGGTCAGCAGGTCGCGCACCTGGTTGTCGCGCTTGCTGAACAGGCGGATCGTGGCTTCGGGGATCGCGGCGATCTCCCACGCGCCGGTGCGCTCCTCGCGGCGGAAGGTGATGCCGAAACCATCGGTCAGCTCCCTGCGGATGCGGGCGTTCATGAGGGACTGGGTCGCGCGGGCGTGGCGGTTGAGGTCGCGGCCGCCGCTGGCGACGGTGGACCACTGGCCGTCGGCGCCCTTGGCCATGTTGGCGATGGTGAAGTGCAGGTGGAAGTGGGGGTCGCCGAACGGGGCGCCGTCGACGGGCCGGGCGGCGCGGTGCACCATCATCCAGCCGGAGAAGCCGCTGGTCTTCACGGTCTCTGACTCGACGCCGTCACCGTTGTGTCCGCGCATGCCGTAGGCGGTCCACCGTTCCAGAGCGCTGATGGACTCACGGCCGGCGGACGTGTAGATGGCTTCGACCTGGGCGGCCATCTCGTCGGGCGCGTAGGCGAGGAACGCGGACTTGGACTTCGGGAGGTCGAGAGTGACGTCGGCTCCACGGTTGCCGACCTGCACGCGTCCTTCGAGGAGGGCGGCCTTGATCTCCTCGGCGTCCCACACGTTCTCGGGCGCGATTCCTGCGGCCTTGGCCATGGCGACCGCTTCGCGAACGTCCATGGGCAGGTCACGGAGGCGTCGTTCGCCCTCGCGCGCGGCCTGGGCGTACCGGCGCTTCATGGACGCTGCGGTGAACAGGTCGGCGGGCCTCTGCCCGGTTTCGGTGGCACGGGCTTCGACGGCGCGCAGGAGTGCGCGGGCGTCGAGGCGCCCACCCGCCTCGGCGGCGACGGCCTTCTGCAGGGTGGCTTCGCCATACAGGGCGACGGCGTCGATGCCGACGGCGTCGGCGAGCTTGAGCAGGGTGGAGGCCGGGGCGCGGTGCGATTCGCCGAACCGCTGGAGCTGGTTCTCCATCCGGCGGAAGGCGTCCTTCTTCCGCTTGGAGTCCAGCAGGCTGGCGGGGCTGACGCTGCGTTCGGCGGCGGCGCGGCGGATGGCGCGGACCAGCGGGGCGGCGGGCAGCTTCGCGGCCGGGGCGATGGCGACCTTGGGTTCCACCAGGGTCTGGCCGGTGCGGGGGTCCTCGCCGTGCATGAGGCGTCGGGCCGCCTGGAACTGCTGGGGCGCGAGGATGTTGCCGGGCGTGATGCCGAACTCGGTGAGGCCGCCGCCGATCCACACGAGGGGGCGTTCGCTGGCGTCGAGGTGGTAGTCCACCTGCCCATCGCCGACAGGTCGGGGAAGAGCCTGATCACCGTACAGGTCGCGGGCGTTGAGGCCGGCTGCGGCGGCGACTTCGACGGCGTCGAACCCGGTGAACCGCGCGTTCTTGGCGTTGCGCAGTTGGGTGCGGGCCCGGAAGAAAGTCTTCTTGGCCTCGGTGGGGCCGAGCAGAGCGGCGACGGTACTACCGGCTTCTGCTGCCTTGGCCTCGATCGCGGCGACGAGGGGGGCGGCGTCGACCAGGACGGTTTTCCCGCATCCGTGGCCGCCAGTGAGGCGGTACTCAACCTGCTCGTCGCTCGGGCCGATCATGGTCACCCACGCCATCGGCCCGCTCACCCCCCGCGCTCATCCGGTCAGATCCGGTCTGTCCCGTCTCATTGATCATGTCACGAAGGCATGCTGTGACCTGGGTTCTGACAGGTCTGGCTGAGACTCGTCTCGTGGGTGATGTGCTGGGAGGCGGACTGCTGCTGGGGCGGCGTCGGCAGTCTCATCGATCGCGGTTGAAACCGGTCTCCTGAGCTGGGGTTCGTCAGCTTGGCTGAGACGCCGGAGAGGCGATTCTCGCTGGGCATGGCATTTTCCGGGGACTGGGTCAGCTTGAGTGGAACCCGGGGTTGGTCCTGAGTCCTTTTCGCGAGTCGAGGGGCGGGCTGCTCGTCCCTGGTGCCTGACGGGTTCCCAGCGTGGAATGCTGGGCCGATGAGGTTGATCGGTAGCGACGGGTATGGTGTCGAGCTGGGCGTTGTGGGCTACCAGTTCCCCGATGCGGTTGACCCGCGCCAGCGGCAGAGCTGGCTGATCGTCGAAGGGTCCGCCCACTGTCCGCAGGGGACGTGGTCGTTCCGCTGGCAGGCATTGACCGCAGACGACGCCGTTGAGTTGGCGCGATGGCTCGGTCGGGCGGCGGCCCGCCCCTCCGGCTCCGAACACGATGGCAGCGGCCGACTGGACTTCACCGAGCCCAACTTGGCCTTCACCTTCACCTGGACCGATCCGGGTCTGGTCGAACTGGGCGTCAGCCTGGACTTGGAGTTCTCGCCCCCCTGGCGACGCCAGGCCCGCTCGGGTGAGCCGTTTGTGGTCACGTCCCGGCTGACGGCGGAGGCAGTGTTGGCGGCGGCAACGGCGTGGGCGGCCGAGATCACGCCCTATCCGCCTGCGGGTGACGCCAACCTGCAGTGAGCCCGGGCGGCAGGTCCTGGACCGCGATAGCCAGACGCTGGGCGGCTTCGGCCCGCAGGCCGTGATGTCCGCGCCAGTGCGGTGAGGCGAACAGGCTGGTCAGGGTAGTGGTCTCGGGGTAGGTGGCGAGCTCGATGCGGTCTTCGTCGGGACGATGGGGATCTCCATAGGGGTCCTCCGGCAAGGTGCCCAGGCGGCGGTTCCAGCGCTGGTGCAGTGGTGATGGGTCGGCCTCTCGGAACCACTGGGCTGTGATCTTGCGGGCGTGGAGGTAGTCCACGGTGATGAAGGGGTCCTTGCGGCGGCGGACGAGCCGTCGGTGCCGACGGTCGGCGGACGTGATCTCGGGGAGAGCGGACAGGTCGTGCTGGTCGCCGCCGAGGAGCCAGATCCGGTGCCGGTGGCAGACGCCTTCGTGGGGGTCGGTGCTGCGGACAACGAGTCCGTGGATGCCGCGGTGGGCCATGCAGAGCCGGCAGGCCGGGCGGCGCCGTGGTTCGGCCAATTCCTCAACAGCCAGGGGTGGTCGGCGCTGTCCGGGCTCCCGCACCGCGGCCAGCGCGGGCATGGCGTGGAGTAGGGCCGGAATGCTTCTCCCGGTCAGGATCGCCAGTCGTGGCAGGGCTGCGGGGGTCCAGTAGCCGACGCGGTTGTCGTCGCGCCGGTGGCGGCGGTTGGGGCCGATCAGGAACGAGAGGTGGCCGATGGCAAGGTGGTTGGCGTCGGCGAGGCGGTTGAGGTAGGAGCCGATCGTCTCGCCGTGGACCGGCGGCAGTGAGAGGGGCAAGGTCCGCAGGTGGCTGGTCATGCGGTCCTTCGTGCCTCGCGGGTGCGGCGCTGGCGGGCGCGCGGGAGGTTCTGCTGTTCGGCGCTCTCGTCGAGGTCGACGGCCTCCAGGCCACTGCGGGTGATCTTCTCGGTGCCGTCCAGGATGGCGTCCAGCGCGGCTTCGCGGACCAGGTGGGACAGGCTTCCGATCATGCCCGCGGTGCGGTCGTGCAGGTAGGGGGCGAGTCGCAGGAGGGTGCCCGGGCGGTGGGCGTGCAGCCGCAGCGCGTTCTCCAAGGTGGCGACCAGGGCCTGCCAGGCCGCCTGCTCCTGCGGGGTCTTGTGGCGGAAGGAGCTGGTGGGGATGAGGCTGTAGCGGCTGGCGATCTGGCCCCCGCGTCGCCCGGCGAACAGGCCGGTGCCCTCGATGTCGACGCCGGCCAGTACGAACGTGGCGGGGATGCGCTCGGACAGGTACTTGATCTGGTCCGACGCCTCGGCACCGATCCTGGAATGGATGTCGAGATTGTGTAGCTCGTCGATGAGGACAAGGCGGCAGGACAGCGTGCAGGCCAGGTCGCAGACCTTGTTGGTGACCTCGACCTGGCTGAACCGGGACGGCAGCGGGAGCCCGATGAACCGGGCGAACTCGATGGCGAGCATCTTGGGCGTGGCGGCCGGAGGGACGGTGACGTAGAGGACTGGCAGGGCCTGGGGCGAGAGGGTGCCGCGACGGCGGGTCAACTGCTCGTAGTTCTTGCCCAGCTGGGTGATGGCGGTGGTCTTGCCGGTGCCCGCTGGGCCGGAGACGATGAGCCCACGCCGGGCCGAATGCTGGTGCCTGTTGAGCAGGATGCGCTTGCGCCCGGTGGCGGCGACGTGGCGGATGGTCGGCGTCGAGACGATCACCAACTGGGCATGGTAGTCCTCCCGGGCTGTGTCGTAGTCCGCGCGCTCGGTCTCCGTCAGCCGCTGCAGGACGGCCGGCGGCAGCACGAGGGGAGGTGCGGGCACCTCGTTGACGAAGGCCGCCCAGCCCTCCTTCGTCGTCAGCGGGTAGTCGACCTCCTGCGGCTCCAGTGGCAGGGTCATGTGCGGCTCCCGTCGGTGAAGGCGTCGAATACCCCGAACGGGACGACCTCGCCGAGGACCGCCTCCGGCCCCGGCTCGGTGCCGGGATCCGGCGGCGCTTCGATGCCCGGTCGGCTGGGCAGGGCGGTGGCCGCGCGAGTGCGGGCGGCGACCTTGCGGTCCGGACCGGTGGCGGCCCGGGTCAGCAGGTCCTCAACCACGGCCGCGATGGCCCGCTCGTCGGTGTCGTCCGCGCCGCGGGTGGCCAGCAGCGAGCGGGCGTGGCGCCAGGTGAAGTCCGCGAACGGCGCGGAGACCGTGCCCAGCCGGGTCCACGGGACAGTGATCCATCCGCCTGCCCTGCTGTCGCGGACCCAGACGTGGGACAGGTCGTAGGGGTCGTAGTGGACTTCCCAAAGGTCGCCCTTGAGCGGGACGCCGGAGGGCTGGCGGCGATAGGGGCCCAACTCACGGCAGTCGTAGGTGCGGTAGTCCATCACGATCCCGTAGTCGTTGATCCTCCGCCATTCCACCGGCAGCAGTTCGATGTAGTCATCGCCGGTCAGGCAGACCGGCAGGTGCCCGGCGCGGGTCACCAGCAGCGCGTAGACCTCGTTCGGCGACAGGGCCTTGTTCGGCAGGAACGGACTGCGCAGGCCGTCGTGGGGCCGGCTCTGCCAGCAGGCGATCAACCATTCCTCGAACAGCTCGGCCAACTCCCGTAGAGTCCAGACGGCTTCGACATCCTGGCCGCGCTGGGTGACGTTGGAGCCGACGTAGCCGGCGACGTGCTGGCAGAACAGGGTGTTGATCGAGGAGAACGTCCGCTCGACGATGCCCTTGTCGGTCGGGGTGGCCGGACGGGCCGGCTGGACCGAGATGCCCAGGGTGCGGCAGGCGGCGGTGAAGGTCTCGGAGACGAAGACCTTGCCGTGGTCGATCACGATGGTGTCCGGGACGATGACCGGCTTGGCGGCGGCGTACTCCAGGCGGGCGTCGATGCTCATCAGCCGTGCGTGCGGGATCAGCGACGCGGACATCCGCAATGCCTCCGCCCACCCGGGCCGCATCGGCTCCGGGACCAGGGTCCGCGCCAGCAGCAGGGCAGCGTCGACCGCCTTGGTCCCGGCCGGACGCAGGACCGCCGCGCAGATGGTCCGCGAGGCGACATCGACCGCGATACTCAGTTCAACCCGCCCGGTCACCCCGTCGTCCAGCACCGCCAGAACGTCCAGCGGGGTCGTGTCGATCTGGACGACCTCCCCTGGCCGGACGGCCATCGTCGGAGTGAACGGCTCCTGCGGACGCCGGCCCTGGGACCGGCGAGTGGTCGCCGCCCCGAACGAGTGCTTGCCTTCGTCGAGTTCCTTGATCAGGCGGTAGAACGTCGCCCGCGACGGGATCGCGACCACCCCCTGGCCATAGCGCTCGGCAACGAGCCGCTCGGCCTGGCGCATCACCCGGCTGCGAGTGCCCGTCGACAGGTTCTCCTGCGCGGCCAGCACCTCGACCACGACGGCGACCAGGCGTTCGTCGGCATTTCCTCCGGGCTGCTGGGAACCGCGCATGACCCGGCGGTCCACCAGCCCCCAGACCCCCTGCTCACGCCATAGACTCCGCAACCGGACCAGCGTCCGGTCCGAGACCGGTGTGCCCGACACCGTGAGCTCTTGGGCTTTTGCGACCATGCGCTCGCCGAGCTTGCGCCACTTCGGGTCGTACTCCGGGCGCGGACTGGACCCCGCTGGCGCGTTCGGCAGCAGACCGGTCTCCACCTCGATGAGGTGCCGCTCGAAGAACTTCGCCCGCCGCAGAGCAGGCTCAGGAACGGTGTCCAGCAGTCCGAACGGCGGCAGCCCCGGTGCCCCTGGCTGGGAGTCCAGCAACGCGAACCCCTCCGAGGCCATCAGATGGGAGAACAGGACCAGGCTCGCGGCCCCGTGATCGTCGACGAGGCGGACCAAGGTCCCCGCCAGCCCGACGACGGAGTGGACCCTGTCCCCGAACCGCACCCGGTCCCCGACACCCAGCACCCCGCGCGGCAGCAGCCCACTCATCGCTCGTACCTCCGCTCGACCAACGTCAGATCACCCAGCGGACGCGACAGATCCGCCCCCAGCACCCCGGACCACAGCAAGTGGAACACCACCGGCAGCACCTCGATCGGATCCCCGACCATCGCGGCCTGTGCCACCAAAGGCGCCGGAACCGCGAACGCCGCCCGCACTGCGGCGACCGCCCCGGCCGCCGCCGCGTGGCGTGGATGCCGGTAGCCGGCCAGCCAGCGCAGATTCGCCGCCCGGACCGGATCAAGTGCCCCGACAAGGCGATAGGCCCAGCCCACCGACTCACACACCTGCCGCGTCACCGAGAACGCCACCGCGGAGCGATCGTCGACCCGGTCGACCGGACGGCAGTCGATCACCAGCCCCGTCCCATCGACGGCTCGCGCGAAGTAGTCCGGTGCGTGCGACCGTCCCCGCCGTGTCGTCTCATCGCGCCAGCACAGCCAGAACGGCTGCGAAGCGAACCCGGTCACCTGCGGGTCGAAGTCGAGCAGCATCGCGTGGTCCCGTTCCAGCCACGACTCGAACCCCACATGACGGCCCGTCGTCGCCGACCAGTACAACCCCGGGAAGTGGCGCTGCCCTCGGTACGACGGAAAGTCGCGCACCGGTGGAACGTCCTCAAACGGGATCCCCACCGCATCCCTCAACGGCCGCCGGACCTCGGCCCCGCCCTCCACCCAGGCCACATCGAAGCCCGCCACCTCCAGCAGGGCCTCATCGGAAAGCGCACGCGTCCTGTCCATGGAACGACCATCACGGGTCCGGTGAGACCTGCCAGGTCAGATGAGACTCAATCCACCCTGAAAGGTGAAAACCGGGCATAGTCGGCCACGCGCGCCGCGAATCGGCCGCCTACCACCTGAGACACGTGAGACACCACAAGGTCCAGTGAGACCGGACACGGTCGTCTTTGCTGATTGTATCGTCACGAAGTGACGATACCTTGGTCCTTAAAATTCAAGATCATGATCAGCTAGGGGTGCCTTCGGGCACTCCGGGCGGGTTGGTTGCTGCTACGGATCGGGCTCGATCGGGCCTGGCGTGCTGTTGGACTGTTACCTCGGGAGCGGGTCCGGGGGCTGGGGCTTCGTGCTCGGTGAGGTGATGGAGCCGGAGGTGGCTCCGGGTCCTGCGGGCGTGGGTGGACTTCGCGGGTTCGGGCTCGGTGGGCAGCTGCTGGTGGCCGGGGCAGGCGGCTCCGCGGGGCGGGCCGGGCTCACGGGTCGGCTGCTGCCGGGAGATACAGGAAGGTCCCCCGCTCCAGTGGCTGGAGCGGGGGACCTTCTGGTACCACCGGGTGGCCTTGGGGCGGCTGAACTAGGTCAGCGGCCATTCGCCGGGCGGTACGGGCGCCTGGCCGTGGGCGTCGCGGACGGCTTCATCCGTCCCGCACATGGTGCAGATCAGGACTTCCCGGTCGGTGGTCACCCGGGAACGGGCGGGCCGCTCACCGAGTGGGCCGCCGCAGCGCGGGCAGCGGGTGTCGGGCAACGGTCAGTCCTCCTCGGGGTGCTCGCGGGCCGACTTGAGGATGTTGTTCCAGGTCGGGCGGGAGTAGGTCTTCTCCGTCTGCTCCAAGAGCTGGGGGATCAGCTCGGCGTTCGTGGCCTGCGGGTTGGCGGCGATGGCCTGCCGGGCGAGGGTGAGCCGTTCGTCCCCCTGGTAGGGGTAGGCGACGCGGGCGCGGGGGCCGGAGGGGCGACCGCCGGCGTGGCCCTTGCCCTTGCGGTCGGCGAGGTACTGCCACAGCCGCCAGCGCTTCCACTTCGGGCGCCGGCGGGTCGGCAGTTCGTCCCAGTCGTCGGGCTCGGGCCAGCCCTCCGGCGGGTTCTTGATGTAGTGGGAGATGGTTTCGGAGCCAGCGAACCCGCAGACCTTCGCCGCTTCGGCCGGGCCCACCATGTCCTCCGGGTCGCCGTCGAGCTTCGGCGGGTTCGTGGTGTTCGCGGCGGCCCGCTGGCGCTGGAGCTCGTGGTGCCACGTGGCCCACTCGTCGCCGTCCCAGTGCATGACGCCGTCGATGATCTCGGCGGGCGGGTGCCCGTTGTTCTCTCGGTCGGTCCAGAGGTTCTGGAGTGTGGGTTCGCTGAGTTTGTGGACCTTGCGCAGGTCTGCGCGTGAGTAGAGCGTGCGGCCGGTTTTGGCGGGCACGGTCGCCTCCTGTTCGTGGTCGTGGCTGCTCGGTGGGGTCACTGGAGTTCGTCTGGGTCGGGGACGGGCGTCCAGGTGCGGCTGCCGGTGGGTTCGAGCCGGGTGAGGGTGGCTATCTGCTCCGCCGGGACGGCGGCGGCCCAGTCGTCGTGGGCGGGGTGGCCGGTGGGGAGGTTGAGCACGAGGTGCCGGCCGGTCGGCGGGAAGTCTTCAACGATGACGAAGTTGTCGGTGTCCTTGGCGCCGATGCTGTTACCGCTCTTGAGCTGGGCGGTGTCGCCGGGCTGGGGACAGTCGGGGTGTCGGTCGCATAGCATGGTGCTGTTCTTTCTGGTGAGAGAACACCGGACGGCCCGCGCCTTGTTGCCAAACTCGCGCTGGCCGTCCTTTGTTGTCCGGGGGTGCGGGTGCCGGTTTGGCAGCCGCCGGGGCGGAGGTTGCCCGCTCCGCCGTCGGCGGAGTAATTAGACCATCTTTGTGTCGGGGCGGCGGGGCTCTGGCCCGGAGTGCGGCGTTCATCAGAACAGTGCTTCCTGTTCGGCAAGGCGTATGTCCCGGCGGCCCGGGGGCCGGGGTACGCGGAGTTCGTAGCGGGGGCGTCCGCGGTGCGGGGGTGCGTGGGCTTCGCGGCGGTGGCGGCTCCATGCCACCAGCGGGGCGCCATGGTCCAGCCACCCGGGCGGGTAGCGGGAGGTCAGCTGTGCCCACCGTCCCCGGTCGCGCGGGAGTGCCGACCGGTCCTCGACGGTGGTGAGGGGCGGCAGGGTGCGCCAGCCGGGGAAGGCGTGGTCGTGGGCGTCCTCGACGGCCTGGTTGTCGCCGTCGCCGTACCCGTCACCACGGTGAATGGGGCCTTCCCAGTCGCAGGCCAGGCACCCGCCGCGGAACTCCTCCTCTTCCCGGCGGCCGGTCGGCCGGCTGCGGGTGAGCACGGTCGGGACGTGGTGCTCGGGCGGGTCCAGTTCGTGCCCGAGGTCGCTGTACGCGCCGCCGGGGTGGCCGGGCCGGATGTGCCATGTCCGCGGCGCGCTGGTCGTCAGGGCGAGTGTCCGTCCGTTGCGGAGCCGCCAGTAGTGCGTCTGCCGGGCCTGGGCGCCGGTCGGCTCGGCGGTGGTAGCGGTCACGGCCGTTCGCCCGCCTCAGCGGTGAGCACTTCGCGTAGGGGGTCGGCGAGTGCGGCCTGTTCTGCCGGGGAGTCCTGGAAGCGTGGGCCGTAGGCGCGGCGGATCGCGCGGCGGGCCTCCTGGTGGCGGTCGTGGCCGGGGTCGTTCGGAGAGCGGTCGAGTACCTCGTAACCGTGCCGGGTGAGCACCTCAGCGATGATCGCGCGGACCTGTACGGGGTCAGGGGTGTGAAGGTCGGTCTCGACGGGGGCCGCGAGGAGTACGCGGATCAGCTCGGTCGCGCTGAGCCGGGGTTGGAGGGGCACGCCGATCCGGTGGACGCCGTCCTTGCTCGGGGTGGCGGCTCCTCGTCGGTTGGGGGCCCCGGTGGTGCTGCGGAGTGTGGTCGTCTGGTCCATAGCGCTGGCCTTCGGGGTGTCGGGTGGCGGGCGGGCCCGGTCAGAACAGGGCGTGGTCGGCGCGGGCGGCGGCGGCGCGGAAGGCGCGGGCGACATCGGCGGCGGTGCGGCCGGGCTCGGCGCTCCACCGGTCGATGAGGTCGCGGTGCCGGTCCTTCGCGGCGGTGGGGTGGTCGGCGTCGGCGGGGTGGCCGGTGAGGGTCTCGGCGAGTAGGGCGAACGCCTCGTCACGGGCGTGGTTGATGCGGTCCCAGTCGTAGGTGCGGCCAGCGGCTCCCCGCCCTTCGCCAGCGGCGACTTCGAGGGCGCCGCGCGGCCAGCACGGCAGGAGCGCGGTGCGGCCGGGGCCGTCGAACAGGCGGGGGCCCTGGTGGATGCCGACGTGCTCGATGTGGTGGGCGGCCCACTCCAGGATCGCGGCCGGGGTGTCGGCGATGACGATGCTCTCGGGGCTGTAGCGGATCTGCATGGTGGTGTCCGTCTCGGTGGTGCCCGGGGGCGGCGGCGTGCCGCCGCCCCCGGTGGTCGGGTCTACTGCTGGTAGGCGGGGATCAGTTGGCGGACGCGGTCCGGGCCGACGCATCCGCCGTCGTGGCGGTGGAGGCTGGGCAGGCCGCCGTTCCTTCCGCGCAAGTGGCTCCAGAACTTGGGGCCGACCCACCCGCACAGCTCGCAGAGCAGGACCCAGTGGTTGTCAGAGCCGGGAAACCCGGTGAGGACCGCTCGCCACCGGAGGTTCGCGAGTCCGGCGAACGCGGCGAGAGCGCTCTTGACGTTGCGGTCGTTGATGAGCATCCGCGGGTGCAGCAGGGGCACGGGGCCGGTCAGCGGCTGGAGCACTTCAGCGCGGATCTGGTCCAGCGGGATGGCGGTGATCTCTCCGGCGGCGTACTTCTCGGCGAGGCGGGCGGCGGCCATCTCGACGCCGGGAACACCCTTGTCCGGGCGGCCGAAGTTGGTCTCCCCCGCGCTGGTCTCGACCCACCAATCCCGGCTCCACCGGCGGGCGCGGCCGATGACCTGGTCCTGGCCGATGATCACGGGATAGCGCCCCGCCGAGTCCGGGGTTCCGATGCGGTAGGGCACGGCGGCCTGGAGGGTGCCCGGCTCCGCGGTTTCGCGGACGGCCGTGCGGTGGTCGGGCTGACCGGGGACCGGGGCGTGCTGGTCGTCCGGCTCGGTGGCGGGGACGGTGAGGACGACAGGTCGTTCGAGAAGCTGGATGCTCATGGTGGTGTGCCTTCTGGTGAGAGAGGGGCCCGCCCCGGGGCGGGGCGGCCGCCGGGGCGGGTCGGCGGTCGTTACGCGGCGGCGGCCGGGGTCTGCGGGGCGGGGGTCCATGTACGGCGCGGGGTGATGCCCAGGTCCGACAGGACCGGGTCGAGACTCCCGTTGTCCGGTACCCATTCCCAGTCGGCGCCTTCGGTGCCGGGGCGGTCGGTCCAGGTGAGCATGTACGAGCGGCCGGAGGTGCGAGGGTCGCCGCACACGGCCTGTGCCTCGTGGCGGGCCATCGCCCACAGTGCGCGCTTGCGGGAGCGGTGGGAGTTCTTCGAGGCGATGAGCACGAGCGCCATGCCCTGCGGCCAGTTCGCTCCTGCGGCGGGGGCCGACGCGGGAGTCGGCTTCCCGTCGGGAGTGTGGTGGCAGTGAGCGCAGCGGCGCATTTCCGCGCGCCACTGGCTGGAGTAGCACATGGGGCACGTCTCGGCCGCCGGTGCCGGCTCCTCGACCAGCGGGGAGTGCTCGGCCTCCTCCTGGTGCTCGGCGGCCTTGGCCTGGGGCAGCTGCTGCATCTCGTCGGCGCTCTTACGCCCGGAGATGTCGTCGTAGGGGGCGGTGGAGGTCCACCCGTCGTAACCGTCGTCGGTGGCGCGGACGACCGTCTTGCCGGTGCCGTTGAAGATGTGGCGGATGGTCACGGACTTGGGGTTGACGCGCAGGATCTCGTACCAGGCGCCTCGGTGGAGGGCGAAGTCACCGCGCTTGAAGTCGGCGCGTGTCCACACCTTGAAGCCCTTGGTCTCGGCGTCCTTGAGGACCTGTTCCCAGTGCGCGATTTCCTCGGTCAACTCCTGCTGCTCGATGATCAGTTCCGGGTTGGCTGGGTTGCGGGTGTACCCCTTGGCTGACTCGCCGCGCTGCCATTTCACGACGGCGCGGAGGTCGGCCCGCAGCCTGTCGAGGCGCCGGAGGGTGGTGTCGGGGTCCTTGCGCAACTTCTCGTAGTTGGCGGCGGCCTTCTGGCGGTCGGCCCAGTGCTGGGCGCGGTCGTCTTCGCTGATGCTCTTGCGCATCGAGGTGTGCATGCGTTCCTGGTCGCGCCGGGCACGTGCCTCGGAGTGGTGGCCGACGAGGATGGGTTGGCCGAACTCGAATCGCTCGGATATGTCGTGGGCGGACTTCCACGCGGCGTGGGAGTTGCGGGCGGCGTTGTCGGCGTACCCCTCGAAGCGGTCGGCGCGGGCCTCGGCGCGGTCTTCCCGATCCTGTTCGGCCTCGGTGAAGGTGCGACGGTCGGCGTTGTCGATCGTCAGGGTGGCGTCGAGGCCGGCGTCCCGCAGTCGCTGGGCGAGGAGTTCGAGGGAGGGTGTGTAGGTGGCGTGGTCGCGGCTGTGCGGGAGGTACCAGCAGTCGAGGTTGCGGCTCCAGCGGAAGGGCTGGCGCTGGGTGCGTCCGTACTCGCGGAGTTTGAGGATGTCGGCTGATCCGTCGCCCCGGCCGGTGCCGTCGACCAGGGTTCCTTCTCGGCGGGTGTGGGTGATCTGGATGGTCATCGAACTGGTCTTTTCTGGTGAGAGTCTTTTGGCCGCCCGGAGGGCGGACGGGGTGCTGGAAGCGGTGAGCACCACCGGGGGCGGGCCGTGAGGGACGAGCGGTCCGCCGCCGTCGCGCCCTGCGCGACGGCAGGGGCTGTCGCGCCCCCGCGGGGCGCGTCCTTCGCGGTCCGGTGCCCGCCGTCGGTCGACGGAGCCGCTAGGCGGAGTCGGCCGGCGGCGGTGAACGCACCGGACCGTGCTGCTGCCGCCCCGAAGGGGTGTCCGCTCGGGTGTGGGGGCCCGCGCTGGTCCGGAGGTGTTGCCCTCCCCCGGACCGGCGGGGCCTTGGGTTAGCTTCGGCGGGTGGCCGGGGCGGCTTCGATCCGCTCGCGGACCGCGCGGTTCACGGCGGCGGTGAGGTCGTTCCCCTGGTTGTAGGGGAACCTGCCGAGCGGCAGGCTGGTGGCGATGTCGCAGAACGTGCCCGTGTCCATGGTGGTCAGCGTGTCGTCAAGTGGCGTCAGCTCGTGGGGAAACATCGCCTGGACGCTGTCCCCGGGCGTCGGGGCACCGATGGTGAAATACCAGACGACAACCATCTCGGCCGTGTCGGCGAACTCCGGGCCACCGAAGGGGCCGACGACGATGGCCGGGCGGGGGTCGAGCTGGTGGCCCCGGAACCAGGGCCCGGCGTTCACGAGGGTGGCTGCGGGGAAGTCCTGGACGGTAGGGGCCTGGTCGGTGGTGAGCATGTCGTGTCCTGTCTGGTGAGAGGTTCCGCCGGGGCCGGTCGGCCCCGGCGGGGGGTGCCGGTCGGGGTGTTGCCCTCCCCTTCCGACGTCACTAATTAAACCATGTTTCTAGTCTTGGGTCAACCGGCGGCAACGAGTTCGCGGCGGCGCTCGGCGGCGGCGGTGACGGCCTGCGCGATGGCGCGGCCAGTCTCGATGACGCGGACGGCGGACTCGTGCACGGGGGGCTTCTTGTCCTGGGTGATGATGCCCGCGAGCGGGGGCATGACGGCCGGGCCGGGGGCGATCCCAAGGATGAGCTCGGCGACGTGGGCGGCCGAGGCGACCTCGGCGAGATGCTGGCCAGGCAGGGGGGCGTCAGCCTCGGTGATGCGTCGCCAAGCGTGGCCGTACAGCAGGATGCGCGCGGCGGCGTCGGGGGCCTCCCGGCTGAAGTCGTACCCTCCGGCCTGCTCGGGGTCCTCGTGGTACCAGTCGCGGTACTGGGTGAGCAGGACATCCCGGACGGTCTCGGCTGCGAGCGGGGCGGGGGCGGGCTGCTCGTAGGCGTCGCCTTCGGTCTGACTGATGTCGAACACCGGCCCGGCTTTGAAGCCGGACACCTTGCGCCCCTCCCCCTCGGCGGCGGCGTCGCGGGCGGCTTCCCGGGGCCCGGCCTCGGCGGTGGCCTGGGCGTCGTCGGTCCGCCGCCGGATCGGGGTCCAGATGCGAAGGGAGGTGGACCCCTTGGCCGGGAACCGCCCGGCCTTGCGCCAGTCGCCGGAGCTGAGGACGCGGGTCGCATGGGGGTACTGGGCGGCGATGGCGATGCAGTTGACGGGGCTGCGGTCGGCCAGGGTGGCGGCCGTGCGCATGACGGCGGCCCAGAACCCTTCGTCGGCGACCATCGCGCCGTACGCGCGGTCCATCACGGATTCGAGCTCACCGCGCATCTGGGCACTGTAGGCGCGGCGCTCGTCGTCGGTCATCTTCGGCTTGCCGGGCATGACTTGGTCCTCCTGGTGAGAATTCGGGCGTCCGGGCCGGCTGGCCCGCCGCCGTCGGTCCGGGGTGTTGCCCTCCCCTTCCGACATCACTAATTAAACCATGTTTCTGGGCGATGGGCAAGTCCTCAGATCCAGTACAGCCCTTCTTCGTGGCACGCTCCCCGGTATGCCTCTATGACCTCGTCCTCAATTTCTTTCCAGTGCTTGAGGATGTCCGGGGCGGTCTTCTGGCCGCTGGCCTCCCGTTTGGCCCTGCGCCATTCGATGGCGATTTTGAGCGTGCGGAGTTGAGAGTGGTCAAGGTGCCACGGGCCGGAATCGGGGAGTTCTCCGCCGTAGGCCATTGCTCCGGCGTTGTTGATGTGTTCGGTTCCGGACCACACGCGGTGCTCCGGTTGAGCGGCGAGTGCTCTTTTCAGGGTACACCGAAGATGTGGGGCCTGTACGGTCCACTTCGGATTGATAACGAACAGGTCGGTGCTCATCTCATGGCCTTTCGGGGAGGGGTGGCGCGCCACCGGGATTATCGGAGGGAAGAGAGGGATGTCGGCGACTGGTTGGCCTGCTGGTTAGTCGGTCGGGCTATTGCCCTCCCCTGCTGACTATTTGAATTCGCCCGCTACCGAGCATTTGTGCTCGATGATTACCTTGAATGTGGACAGAACGTACGACTCATCTCCGCTGATCTCGGCCTTCAAGGTGCATTTACCGCACCGGTAAACGACATATACAGTGGGGGGCCAAAGGAAATCGCCGACCCGGGCAATAATGCTTTGAATCTTCTTCAATTTGAACACCTTCTGGCGAGAGGCTCCTCCGGGGACATTCACCCGGCGGTCGGCTGGGGTGTTGCCCTCCCCTTCCGACATGACTAATTAAACCATGTTCTAAGGGGTCGGGTCAAGCCAGAAACCCGCTCTGACCTGCCCATTTCCACCCCCGCCGGACCCGGACCCGGACCCGCCCGGCCGGGCCCGGCCACAACGGGCCCCGGGCGGGGTTCCCTCCTCGGTCGGACAGCTCCGCCGGACCAGGGTTCCGGGTGGGGTGTCCAGGCTCGCGCAGCGACCGCGCAGCGGCTCGGCCTGGACACCCTGCCCGGGGCCCTGGTACGCCCAACGGGCGGCCGACCGAGGAGGGAACCCCGCCCCCACAACCCCAACCACGACGCACCCGCACCCGACCAACCCGCCCCCAACCCCTCCGAGAGAGGACCCGCCGGAGGCACAAAAACCCAACAACGCCAGCGAGTTACTGGACCAGTCCACCAAGGCGCCAGCGTATAAACCGGTCCACGTTCATCGCACCGCCAAGCACAAGCGTGACCAGGCCACACATCAAGACGCTCGGCAGTAGCGGGCCCGTTCCGAGCAGGGCCAGAACCAGCCCGACGAGGCCGCCCCCGATTGTCCAGCCGAGCGTGGACAGCATCATGGTGAGTGGGTGAATGACCATTGTGCGAAAACTCCTTGCACTGATGGATGGCCAGACTGCCACGAGCAGCTGACAAGACGGAAGCGGGCGGAACTGGGGGATTACCACAGACTGGGCTGCACAGCACGCTTGCTGCTCATCGCCGTGGCCGTTGGGGCTGGCAGAACCTCGGCGGGGGCGGCGGCCGGCCGGGGCGGCTCGACCGCGGGGCAGTACCCGCTTTCGTCCTCCCCTGGGTGGGACGGCTCGTGCTCGGGGAGCACCTGTTGCTCGGCGAGCCCGGCCGGCCCCCGGCGCAGCCTTTCTACACTGCGGTGCAGCTTCCCTGTGCGGAGGGCGAACGCCTGTTGCTCGGCGACGGTGGCGGGCCTGCGGTACAGGTTTTGCGCGCTGGGGTCGAGCGGCGGCAGGCGGCGGGCGGCGGCCTTCTGGTCGTCCCGGCGTTTGTAGCGTCGGCGGACACGGGCGAACCGCGCCTCGTAGGCGGTCTGGTCGTTGATGTGCAGTCCGTCCTGGTGGAGCCGGGCGAGTTCGAGGGCCACCTGGCCCATCGGGCTGGGGGTGAGCACCCGGACACCGTCGTTGGTGTTGGCGGTGGCGGTCAGGAACCGGGCGCTGAGCAGCGCCTGCGTACGTTCCTGGCTGACCCGGCGACCACCGTTCCACACCCCGTACTGCGCCGCGAGCCGGGCACGGCCGTCTCGCCAGTACAGGCGGCCGGTCTCGGCGGCTTCCAGCACTCGCAGGTGTCCGGCGGTCCAGCCGAGTTCGGCGACGTGGTGTTCGGCGAGGTACCGGTTCGACGCGGCCAGCTCCCGGTTCTCGCGGTCCATGCCGGTGGCGGCCCGCTGATCGGCTTCGTGCCGGGCCTGCTCGCGGCGGCGGGTGCTCTCTCGCTCGGCCAATTCGACTGGGGTCAGGACCCTTTCCAATCGGGCGCGCAGGTCGGCCGCTGTCGTCTCGACTCCGGCGGCGGTCTGGGCGCGTACAGCGTGGTCGACGGCCTTCCGGGCGCAGAACACCAGGGCACTGGTCGGCATCTCGGGGTCGGCGGCGTACTGCTCGGCTCGGTCGGCGTGCCGCGCGGCCTCGACGGCTTCCTGATGGGTCGCGTGCATGACCGCCTCCCGGTGCTCCGCGTTCGCGGCGCGGCTGCGGCACACGGCAGCCATGGCGTCGTCGGCCGCGATGACGGCGAGGAGGGCGGCCTCCCCCGCGACCTGGAGGCAGGTCTCGGGCGACGGGTCGCCGAACGGGGCGGCCGGGCGGGCGACGCAGACGGGATCGGGCATGGAGAAGTCCTCGCGGGTGTCTCGGTGGTGAGGTCGGGTGCGAGCTGCGACCCCGTCGTTGGGTTGCCGCCCTGGTCGCGCGGAGCGCGATGGAGAGTGCTGTCGTGCCCGCAGGGCACGCCCGTTGGCCCGGCGTCCGGATGGGGCGGGAGGGCCGCCTGCGGCCCGGACGTCCCGGCCGGCTGCGAGCCGGGCCAGGCTGAGCCGTCCCGCAGGGACGCCCTTTCGTTCGGGGGCCAGGGGTCGGCGTGCCGCCGACGCTGGCCCGCCCGGTCGGCGGTGGGCGGAGCGTGGGGGCGGGCCAGGCCGGGCGGTGCTCTCCCGCCCGGCTCGGGGCTCCTAAGCGGCGACCGGTTCGCGCTCGGCGACGCGGCACCGGGTGAGGACGGTCTGCGCGGTCTCGTTGTAGATGCTGTGGTCCTTGACCGTGCCGGTCAGTTCGACCTCGTCGCCCTTGTCAGGGATGGTCGCGGAGGAGGAGAACCAGACGTAGACGTTGCCGCTCGGGTCCTGGAACTTGATCAGTCGGCGGCGCTGGGCATGGTAACCGTAGTACCGCTCTTCCAGCTCGATCACGGTGGTGACGGTGGCGCTGGTGGTGATGCGCTCGCCCACGGTGCCCTGCGGCTTGGAGTTCTGGGCGGCGCGCTCGGTGGCCTCCTTCTCCTGGTCACGGTGCCATCCGGCGATGGCGGACACCAGCGTTGGCAGGTGGCGCGGGTCGACGGTCTCGCCCTTGGCCAACTGGCCGACCTTGTGGCGGTATTCGGAGAGACTGCCGTACCCCTGGATGGCCCACGCAAGGACGGCGGCGGCGGTGCTCGCCGCGTCCGGCTCGGCGTTGATGGCGTCCCGCCACTCCTGCGGGGCCTTGCGGTCAAAGAAGTACGCTTCGACCGAATCGGCGGTCGGCACGGTGTTCTTCCACTGCTCTGAGCGGCTGTAGAAGCGGCCGTCCTGCGTGACCACAGCGGCGGCCACCCGCAGCACCTCGATCACCGGCACGCGCAGATCGGCCGGGATGCCGCCCTCGTCGCCGTCCCAATCGGAGTCCTTGAGCGTCCCGAAGCGCCACAGCGCCTCAAGGCCCTTGATCGGCAGCCCGGTGTACGGCTCGACGCAGGTAGTGCCCAACTGCCGCATCTCGCCGTTCTCGTGGCGGGCAAGGTAGGTCGCGGTGCGGTGGCGGGCGACGGAGCACCCTTGGCAGAAGTTCTCAATGGTGCGGTGCTGGCGCGCGGCCTCGGCGTCCGACTCCGGCAGGCCCGGGAACAGGCTGGTGATCGTCTCGCCCTCCTCGTCGTGGTCCAGGCGGGCGATGACGGTCCAGCCCTGGTGACGGGGGATATCACCGGAAATCGTCACGGTGACGGTGGGGCGCTTGCCGATCAGGCGGCCGTCCACATCGTGGTAGTCGGCCAGGAAGGGGGCGGAGATGTCGAGCGCGTACGCGGTGAGCTTGTGGACGGCGGCGCGGGCGTTGGTCGCCTCGACAAGCTGACGCACGCGGGCCTGGGCGGTGGCGGGGACGGAAAACCGCATGGCTTCGCTGTTCATCGTGAGTGCTCCTGCTGGTGAGAGAGAGGAATCGAGCGCCCGGCCGGGCGGGTTGCCCTCCGCGTTCGGCCGGGTCGGGGCCGGCTGACGGCCCGTGGATCAGAGGGGGTGTTGCCCCCTCCGACATCACTAATTAAACCATGTTTTGTGGCGTGAGGCAACCATCCCGGCCGGGGAGGTCGAGTGCCGCACGGTCGCGGAGGAACGCGGCAAACAGGGCGGCGGTGTAGCTGTCGGCGGTGCCGTAGGTGCGGCTGCAGTCCAGTGCCCCGATGCGCTCTCCCCGGTGGCGGACGGGGAACGCCTGGCCGGGCTCGGGGATGGCGAGCGCGTACAGTCCGCGCGGGGTGTCCACGCGCAGGACGACGGCGGCGGCCTCGCGGTCGTAGGCGGCCGACCAGCGGGCCGAACCGATGCCGAACTCCGCGAGCCCGGACGCGATGGCGCGGGCCTGCATGATGTCGGCGGCGATGCTCGGGTTGGACTCAGCAGGGGCGGCGGCGTATCCGCAGCAGTGGTCGGCGGCGTAGGTCTCGGAGAGGGCGGCTGCACGGGGCATTGTGGGGCTCCTGTGGGCTGACCGGGGGCGGGACTTCCCGCCCCCGGCGTCGGGTGACTGAGGGTGGATCAGGCGGCTTGGGTGTCGTCGGCTGACTCGGCCTCCGGGTCGCCCGGTTCCTCGTCGGTCCCGGACTCCTGTGCGGCCTCCGGCTCGTCTCCGCTCGGGAGCGCGCCACGGACGTGCTCCTTCGCTGGGTCGTACGGCTCGTCATTCGCCACGGCGCGCTCGATGGGCGTCAGCGGGTACCCCAGGGACTCCAGCACCTTGAACCACCGGGCGGTGGGCTTCCGCCTCTCCGGAACACGCTGACTGTCGGTCCGCCATGCTGACCGGGTCGCGCACTTCTCCCTGACGGCGGCGACGGCGGCGAACTGGAGCTGCGGGGCTCGGCGCGGGTCCTTCGTCACGTGCTCCGCGAAGCTGCTCCGCTCCTTGCTCTGGTGGGCGTTCAGCCCCAGGAGAGTGGCGAGGATCGCGGTGGTCGGCTCCTTGTTCAGGTCGTCGCAGACTCCCCAAGTGCCGCTAATGAGAGCTTCGTTGACGTTCCTGATCATGGCGTTCGTGGCGCTCTTCGTGAGGTTGCGCGACTTGATCAGGTCCGCGAGCCACTTCCTCCGGATCGACTCGGCAGCGTCCCAGTCGATGTTCCCCGCCTTGACGGCGGCCAGGGACGCGCTCGCAGCCTCCGCCTCAGCAGTCTTGGTGCCACTACCACTGGAGTTCTCCGGTGCCGTGTGCCCGTACAGCCCGGGGGCGGTGCAGTAGGGCTCGTACCGGTCGCTGTACCGGTCGCTGAACACCCACACGTGCCCCTTGCAGGTGGCGTGCTCCTCGGCGTTGACGCCGCTCAGCCTCCACACGGGCATGGCTCGCTCGGACAGCTCCTCGGCGCCCCGGATCTTGTTCCCGGCCGCTTCCAGCTCCGCGCGGTGGGCTTCGGCCTTGGCCCGCTTTTCGCGCTTGGTCCGCTCCCTGGCGATGGCCCACTCGACATCGTTCTCGTCCGCATAGTTCCCGTTGGCGGCCTCGGTGATCGCGGCGACCGCGTCGGGGGCGTCCGCGAACTCGGTGAGCGCGGCCAGGTGATCGAACGTCCACGTGTAGCTGCTCGCGGCGCTCACGGCGGCGCTCAGCTCCTCGCTGGACTTGACCTTCACGAGGGCCCGCACGTCCTTCTGCCGCACGCCTGCGGCCTTGGCGATGCGGCCGACCTGGGCGCCCGCCTCGGCGGCGCTGAACATCGCCTGGTTCATCTCCGACGGTGTCAGGCTCTTGCGGTGCTGGGCGGTCGTGATCATGTCGAGGAACTGCCCGGCCGCGTCGCGGTCGTCGTCGTCCCACTCGTACGGCACGTGAGTGAGGCCCGCGTCCTTCGACCCGTGGTAGCGGCGGTTTCCGTCGTTGACCTGGATCGTCCCGTCGTCAAGTCGCTGGATCTTGACGGGGATGCGGCACCCCTCGGTGCGGAGGGAGTCCACGAACGGCGCATTGATGTCGAGTTCGTCGCGGGCGTTCTTCGGGTGCGGGGTGAGCGCGTCGAGCCGGATGACCGGGCGGGACGTGAACGGGACGGCCTCCAGCCCGGCGGCGACGGCGGCGGCCAGCCGCTGGAACCCGTCGATGATCTGCGGCACGTCGCCGTGAGTGCGCACGACGTACAGCGGCTCCTGAACACCAGCCTCCTTCACGTCTGCCAGCAGTTCGGCCGGAACCTCGATGTCGCGGACATTGCCGGGGCGCGCGGTGAGTTCGGCGACGGTGAGGGTCGGCCATGGGGCACGGGTGGCCTGAATGCCGGCTGCGGTCTTGGTGCTGGTGGTCATCGGTTCTGCTCTTCCTGGTGAGAGGTTCCGCCGGGACGGTCGGCCCCGGCGGGGGTGTCGGTCTGGGGTGTTGCCCTCCCCTTCCGACATCACTAATTAAACCATGTTCTGGAGGGTGGGGCAACCGGGGACAGTGTGATCGACGCCACTCGGGTACAGCGATGCGGCGGAACGGAGCAGGGCGGCTGCCTCGGCCGTGGTCCGCTCGGGGGCGTCACCCCAGCACCACAGCAGGGTGCGGCGGTAGGCATCTTCACCAAGCCCCAGCCTCCGCCACCGGATGGGCGCCACGGGGCGGCCGTTGATGTGGTTGCTGAGCACCACAAGGGAGTCGAACAGGGCCCGCTGGAAGATGTCCCAAGGTTCGCCGCGCACGGACCAGTGGGGCCGTGCGGCGCGCACGCCGCGCGCCCATGCGTGAAGCACGGTACAGGGGGCCGTGTTGCCCATCCTGCCGGGCTGCCAGAGCTGGTCACCCTGATAGAGGCCGACGCGTTCGATGTGGTCGGCGGCGGCGGTGAGGATGCGGGCGGGGGTGGCGCGGGGCTTCCGGGGCGGCATCGCGTTCTCCTGGTCGGACTGGGGTGGTCAAGAACTAGTGCGCTCAAGGCGCTTGGCTGCAATGGCGCAGTCGGTGCAGTAACAGGGGACACGCCACTGGTGACCGGCGGGGCTGACGGTCGCGTAGGTGCGGGCGGCGGCTTCGGTGATCCGGCCGGTGCCCGGGACCTTCGGAGTGGCGGCGTTCCACGCCTGGGGGACGCTGTAGACCTGGAAGTAGTGGTGGCCGTTCTCGTCGGCCTTGGCGAACTTGACCCAATCCATGTACATGCAGGGCTCCTTGGGTGCGGGGTGAGCCGGGGCGGCGGGCTGCCGCCCCGGCGGAAGTGCGCGTATCAGGCGGCGACCGATTCGGCGGACCTGCCTCCGATCCGGGTTCCCCCGATGTCGGCGCGGTTGCCTGCGGCGACTCCGTCGCCGTACCCGTTGCCGCTGAAGGAACTGCGCTGCTTCCAGGTCTTGGGGTGGGCCTTCCGGTAGGCGCTCTCCACCATCGTGTCGCGGTCGGCCAGAACGAGTTCAGTGCTGCGGCCAGTGGCGGACGTCTCCCCGGCGGCTGCGGCTCGGGCGGCCTCCTCGATCGCCTTGAGCCGCTCGGTCACGCGCACGATGAAACCGAGCTGCCAGGAGTTGCGCCACGCCTTCGCGCTGCGCACCCCGTACGGCACGGCCTGCCGGTTTAGCCCGTTGAGCATCTGGAGCAGGAGCGAGGTGTAGAGGATTTCCGCGCGCTGGACGTCGGACTCGTAGCCCACCACGTGGACGCGGCGAACGCCGTTCGCTTCCTGGCCCATGTTGATGGCCTTGCAGCCGACGGCTTCCGCGATGAAGCACATAAGGCGGACGCGGGACATCGACCAGGGGTTGGGGAGGTCGATGTAGCGGGCCGTGATCCCATCCCGCGACGGCTGCCCGTCGCTCAGGAGTGCCTCGTCAACGCCGTACTTCGCCATCATCTCCATCGCCCGCGTGCGGGCCAGCTCCGCCTCGGCCTCCGGCGTCGCGGCATCCTCGGCCTTGGCCAGCAGCGCCCGAATGGTCGCGAGCTTGGGGTTCACGCCTGCCTGGGGGGTCGTCACGGTTCTACTCCTGGTGAGAGTTGGCCCGGGGGCCCGGTCGGTCCGCCGGTGGCCGGCTGGGGTGTTGCCCTCCCCTTCCGACATGTCTAATTAAACCATGTTCCAAGGGTCGGGTCAAGCCGGAGAACCGCCCTGACCTGCCCATTTCCGCCCCGCCGGACCCGCACCCGCCCGGCCGGGCCCGGCCACAACGGGCCTGGGCGGGGTTCCCTCCTCGGTCGGACAGCTCCGCCGGACCAGGGTTCCGGGTGGGGTGTCCAGGCTCGCGCAGCGACCGCGCAGCGGCTCGGCCTGGGCACCCTGCCCGGGTTCCTGGTACGCCCTCCGGGTGTTCGACCGGGGAGGGAGCCCCGCCCCACAACCCCAACCACGACGCCGCCGCACCCAACCGACCCACCCCCTCCCCCTCCGAGAGAGGACCCGCCGGAGGCATAAAGACCCAAGACCACCAGCGCCCGCCGCCGAGGTTTGAGGTGTCCGCGGACTCCTGCTTACGGTGCGCGCAATGAAAGGTTCTGGCAGGGATGGGGGACGAGTGAGCACGACTCCAGCAGCATCGGTGAGCGCGGCGGAAATTCGCCGACGGGTTAGGGCTGTCGAAGCGGTTCAGGCACGTACGCGGGAAATTGCTGCGGCGAACGTCTTGGCCACCCGCGAAAGCGCGGTGAGGGCGACCAAGGCGAAGGAAAAGGCGGACATCGCAGCGCGAGAGGCCGCAGCAGCCGTCCTTCGATTGTTCGACAGCAACGCCGAGTTGGTCTCGGCATTGCTGGGCGTGCCGGCGGAAGAACTGGAGCGCGAGGCGAAGCCTGTTACCGCCGCTCGCGCCAAGGAAGTCATTGAGGCGCTGCGTGACCACGCCCAGCGTCCGCGCTCCCCTCACCGGGCCCGCAAGCCTCCGGCAGATGCATCGGCTTCATCACCCACGCCCCCCGCTTCCGCCCCGAATGGCGCCCTGGCCGATGACACCTGACAGCGGTCTCGGGCCCGGCCTCTTCCCGCCCTCAGCGGTGTGCAAGTTCAGGCCCGCTCGTAGTGACGAGCAGCTGTCTCTCATCGGAGATCCAATACCCGTACGGATAAGTGCAGTTGAGTGGACCACTTGGCTGACCGATGCTTCTGTTCAGACCCGCTACTGGGCGAAGGTCCACCGCACCTCACCAGCGGAGGACTGCTGGTTCTTCATCGGCGGAATCTCAAGTACTGGCCATGCCACCTTTCGAGCAGCCTCACGGCCTGGCAGGACGCGACGCGGCACAGTGCCAGGCCATCTGTACGGATACCAACTCGCCCGCGGCGTCATTCCCCGACTCGGCTGGGGGGCGGACAACTTGACCGTCTGCCACACCTGCGACAACCACTCCTGCCAGCAGCCGACGCACCTCCGGCTGGGCACGGCAGCCGAGAACCGGGCCGAGTGGGTAGCCCGCCGGCGCGACCCGGGCAGCCCACTCGCAGATCTCCGTGGCCCGGCCGGACGCTCTCGCGCGGTAGGTGCCGCCATCCGCGCCGGCTTGGCGGTCGGTGAGCCTGAGACGGAGATCGCCGTACGCGTTCGCGCGGCGATCTCCCAAGGGCGACCGCTGAGCCTCTGGTAACCGAATTACCCCTTGCTCATCCGCACACCATACGCATCTATTCTGCCATTCCCCGAAAATTACCCGGACGAATGCACCCAGCTGCATTCGCTTGTCGAATCTCCTTAAACATTTATCCCTAAGTCCACCGGTACGACCAAAGGCGCACAATGTCCGATTCGAAGTTGAAACTCGAAGCCGTCCTCGAAGAGATCGACATGTCCCGCTCCGCTTTCTATCGCATGGCAGCCCGCGGCCGGGGCCCGAAGATCATGAAGCTCCCCAACAATCAGATTCGCATCCGCCGCAGCGACCTCGACGCCTGGTGGGCAGCACAGGAGGTTGCGGCCTGATGGCGACCTCCTACCGGGTCAAGTTCTGGGACCACCGCCACCGACCGGAGCGGAAGTCACCTTGGATGGTGCGCTGGGCCGTGGCCGGTCGCGAGTTCTCGGAGTCTTACCTGACGAAAACTCAGGCCGATGGGCGCAAGGCCCAGTTGGTGGTGGCCGCAGCCAGCCACGAGCCGTTCGACACCGAGACCGGCCTGCCGCTCTCCGAACTCCGCAAGCTCAAGGAGGACGAGAAGGCCGTCACCTGGTACCAGCACGGCCGGAACTACGTCGAGGCCCGATGGGACGGCGCCCCGGCCAAAACGCGGACCACCTGGGCCGACGCCCTGGCGACCGTCACGTTCGAGCTGGTCAAGAGCAAGGCGGGCATGCCGGACAAGCACGTCGTCCGTCGCGCCCTCTACTCCTGGGGCTTCAACGTGAACCGGTGGGACGAGGAGCCGCCGGCCGAGGTGGCGAAGGCGCTCGCATGGGTCGCGCGGAACTCAGTGGACGTCTCCGAGCTGGAAGAGGCCAAAGTGGCGCGACGGATGCTCGCCGCGCTGTCCGTGAAGCTCGACGGCACGAAGGCCGCCGCGTCCACGGTCCGGCGGAAGCGGGCGATCCTCGGGCACGTCATCGGCCTGGCCATCGAGGACCGCCTACTGACCGCTAATCCGCTGTCGGCGGTCCAGTGGCAGGCTCCGCAGATCGAGGAGGAGGTAAACCCCGAGTACGTGATGAACCCGGAGCAGGTCACCGCCATGCTGGCCGCGATCGGCAGTCAGGGCCGTCGGGGACCTCGGCTGGTGGCGTTCTTCGCGTGCATCTACTACGCAGGGATGCGGCCTGGCGAAGTGGTCCACCTACGCAAGGACCGCTGTGTCCTGCCGGAAACGGGCTGGGGCCGGCTCAACCTCAACGGGAACAGCCCTCGCGTGGGGTCGAGCTGGACCGACACCGGGGCTACCCACGACCCCAGGGCACTGAAGCACCGCTCAGAGAAGACCGTCCGGCCGGTGCCCATCCCGCCGGAGCTGGTGCGGCTGCTGCGCGAGCACATCGAGCAGTACGGCATCGCGCCCGACGGCCGCCTGTTCCGCACCCTCCGAAACGGGATGGTCCAGGAGAGCGGCTACGGCGTCGTCTGGTCCAAGGCCCGCGCTGAAGTCCTCAGCTTGGAGGAACAGGCCACGCCGCTGGCGAAGCGTCCCTACGACGGTCGGCACGCGGGCATCTCGCTGTGGCTGGCGTCCGGGGTCGCCCCGGCGGAGTGTGCCCGGCGGGCTGGCCACAGCATCGCCGTCCTGCTCCGGGTCTACGCCAAGTGCATCCACGGTGACGAGGACCACGCCAACCGTCTGATCACTGAGCGGCTGAGTCGTCGGTCTGTGCCCGGCGGATCGTGATCTTTGGTCCGTGCCTGGTCCGTAAACGCTGGTCAGGACTGGTAACCATGCGGAACAAGGTGGGACAAACCTCGCAAAACACCGGCCTGACACTAAGGCTTGTGCGACTCAAACAAGAAGGCCCCTGACCCGCGTTTTCGCAGGTCAGGGGCCTTCTTCTATCCTGTGGCTGGTGTAGGGTTCGAACCTACGTAGGCTGAGCCGGCAGATTTACAGTCTGCTCCCTTTGGCCGCTCGGGCAACCAGCCAGGATCTTCGTTTCCGGGGGCTCACGCCCCGTTCGACGTGGTAAACCATACCTGATTCCCGGGGGTGCTACGCCACTCGATAGATCACGCGACGATCAAGAACCGCCGCGCGGCGGTCACGGGCGGGGCCGGGGTGGCGCTGGATAGGCTGGGGCGGCGGGCGCCCGGTGGGGCGGGCCGTGTCAGTGAAGCCAGAGCATCAAGGAGACCAACACCCATGGCCGACTCCAGTTTCGACATCGTCTCGAAGGTCGAGTGGCAGGAGGTCGACAACGCGATCAACCAGACCTCCCGCGAGATCGCCACCCGCTTCGACTTCAAGGGCGTGGGCGGCGAGATCAGCCGCTCCGGCGAGAAGATCGAGATGAAGGCCAACGGCGAGGAGCGCGTGCGCGCCATCCTGGACGTGCTGCAGACGAAGTTCATCAAGCGCGGCCTCTCGCTGAAGGCCCTGGACGCCGGTGAGCCGCAGCTGTCCGGCAAGGAATACAAGATCTTCGCGGACATCAAGGAGGGCATCACCACGGAGGATGCCAAGAAGGTCGCGAAGATCATCCGGGACGAGGGCCCGAAGGGCGTCAAGGCCCAGGTCCAGGGCGACGAGCTGCGCGTCAGCTCCAAGAGCCGCGACGACCTCCAGACCGTCCAGGCGCTGCTCAAGGGCAAGGACCTGGAGTTCGCGATCCAGTACGTGAACTACCGCTAGTCGACCCCGCTCCTGCCCACCCGCCCCCGCGCGGGGAACAGGACGGCACGGCCCCGCTCCCGGATCCGGGAGCGGGGCCGTTCGCGTCGGCGCGGCGGGTCAGCCGGCGGTGGGTCAGCCGCTGGCGGGGAGGTAGTGGGTGGTGGCGGTCAGGGCCTGCGCCTGGGCCCGCAGGGTGCCGAGCTGCTCCTGGAGGCCCGCGGGTGCGGAGCCGGGAAGCTTGGGCGGGGCCGGGACGGTGGGCGGCGCCGGCACGGCCGGGAGCTGGCCGAGCAGGCCCTGCAGGGAGGCGACCAGCTGCTGGATGGCGGCGGGGTCGGGGACGGCGGAGGTCACCGCCGAGAGCAGGCCGGTGACCAGCTTGACGACATCGCCGAGGGCCGCGCTCGGGTCCGGCGTGGCCGGGAGGGCCGGTACCGCGGGAACACCGGGGACTGTCGGCAGCGCCGGGTCGTCGGCGGCCGGGAGGGTGGCCGGCGGCGCCGGGACCGTGACCGGGATGACCGGGACGGCGGCGGTGACGGTGGCCGGGACGGTGGTACGGGGGGCCGCGGCTCCATTGCCGGCGGCGGTGGCGGACGCCGTGGCGACCGTGGTCAGCGCGAGGGCTGTGGTCAGCACGACGGCCATCCGGGTGGCACGCATGGGTACTGCTTCCTCTCAGTACGAGTCAGGCGAGATCGCCTGACTCACACCGTGCGGGCGTCGTCCGGACGCAGCCACCGCAGGTACGCCGAACGGCGGCGCGTCGGTTCAGCCCGCCGCAGGTACGCCGAACGGCGGCACGTCGGTTCAGCCCGCCGCCCAGTCGGCGGTGCGGCGGCGCGCACCCAGCCCGACGGAGTCGAACTCGTCCACCCGGCCCGGCTCGACGTGCCCGCCGAGCCGCCGCAGGGCCCGGGAGATCGGGGTGCCCTCGGCCGGGACGGGCTCGAACCCGCCACTGGTGAGCGGGCCCAGGACGACCCGGCCGTCCGACCAGACGGCGGCGCGCTGGGTGCCGCTGCCGCCGAAGTACTCGGCCTCGACGCAGGCGATCGGACCGGCCTTCGACCAGGCGGCGAGCCGGAGTTCGAAACCGTCCGGGTGCCAGCCGAAGCCCGCCCCGCTGCCGGGCTTCGGCACGGCGGCGTCGCCCTGGAGCGCGGCCAGCACGGCGGAGGTGACCGGGATCAGCGCCAGCCCCTGCGCCAGCGGCACCACCCGGGCCGCCGGCACTTCCGCCGCCGCCACCGACAGCAGCTCCACCATGCCTATCAGCGCTTGGAGTTCATACGACATGCCGGACATGCTGTCCCACCGCACTGACAGTCGGCCCGGAATTTATGATTCCGTGCCCGCCCGGAGACCGTAGAGCAGGGTGAAGAGGGTCACGTCCACGGCGTCATCGGCCGTACTCGGACCTTCCGCCGTCAGCTCGTCCAGGAGTTCCTTCAGTTGGGACTGCAGCCGGGCCAGCCGCGCCGGCTCGAGCCGCAGCGCGAAGTCCGCGAACAGGCCGGACGGAGTGCCCGTACCGTCCTGGGAGCGGCCGAAGTCCAGCCGCCCGTCGGCCACATGGGCGCGGAAGTCGCCGCGGACCCGGTCCATCGCGGCCTGCATGGCGTCGTACGCCTCGGAGCGGGCCGGGGAGTCGGCGGTGAACATCTCCGGGGCGAGCCGGATCGAGTCCTGGGCGACCTGGTAGCGGCTCTCCACGATGCCGGAGACCAACCGGGTGCCGGCGACCAGGATCAGTCCGGCCTTCTCCAGCTGCTTGATGTGCCGGTAGAGCTTGGTCTGCGGCTCGCCGAGCTCGGCGGCGAGCTCCTTGGCGGTGAGCGGGCGGTCCGCGGAGGTCTTCAGGGCGCCGAGGATGGCGAGGCGCAGCGGGTCGGCCAGCGCCTTGAGCACCGCGACACCGCCCACCTGGCGCTCCTTGACCCAGGTGGTGGGCTGCTCGTCCCCGTCGGCGGGTTCCCGTTCGTGCTCGGCCACGGGCCCACCCTCGCAGATCGTCCGCCGCGGGCGCAATCACACCTGGGTGAGCACTCACCCTTGCGCAAGCGCTCACATTCACGCCATCATTCACGACATCGTGAACGATGCTGGCTGGCGAGAACGACGGGGGCGGGACATGGCGGAGCACTCCACGACGACGGCCGAACGGACGGCGGACCCCGGAGCGACGGAAGCAGGCCCCAGACCGACCGACCCCGGACCGACGGATACCCCGCCGCCGCCCGTACCGCTGCGGCGCAACCTGCGCTTCCAGGCCCTCTGGGCCGGCACCTCCTGCGCGACGCTCGGCCTGATGATCGGCGAGACCGCCTTCCCCCTGCTGGTCCTCGCCCTCACCGGCTCCTCCACCGCCGCCGGGGCCTTCGGCGCCGTCCAGATGGCCGCCACCCTGCTGTTCGGCGTGCACGGCGGCTCGGTCGCCGACCGGTGGGACCGCCGCCGGGTGCTGGTCGTCTCCGACGCCGCCCGGCTGCTGGCCCTGGCCAGCGTCCCGGCCGCCCTGGCGCTCGACCAACTGACCCTGGTCCACCTGTTGCTGGTCGCCGCGCTGGTGGGCGCGACCATCGCCTACAGCGGCCCGGTCCGGCTGCTGGCCCTGCGCTCGGTGGTCGCACCGGAGCAGCTGTCGCAGGCACTGGCCCAGGACGAGGCCCGGATGAGCGGCGCCGCGCTGGTCGGTCCGCCGCTGGCCGGGTTGCTGTTCGGGCTCGGCCGCTCGGTGCCCTTCCTGGGCGCCGCGTTCGCCTCGCTGATCGCGCTGGTCACCGCGCTGGTGGTGCGCTTCCCCAGCCCGACCCGACCGTCCCGGACGGCCCCGGAGCCCACGCGGGAGGAGGGCGGCGCCCTGGCCGGCTTCCGCTTCCTCGCCGCCTCCCCGCTGCTGCGCCCCGCGCTGGCCGTGCTGCTGGTGATCAACCTGACCGGCGCCGCGCTCACCCTGCCCGTGATGGTGCTGCTGCGCGAGCACGGCACCGGCAGCGGCGGGATCGGCCTGGCGCTGGCCGGCGAGGCGGTCGGGGCGCTGGCCGGGGCGACCCTGGTCTCCCGGCTGCACCGGCTGGCCGGGCCCGGTGTGCTGCTGCTGACCGTGGCCTGGACGGCCGTGCCGGTGCCGCTGGCGCCGCTGCTGCCCGGCGGGGCGGCCACCGTCTTCGTCGCCCTGTTCGTGGTCGGCGCGGGCGTCCCGGCCCTGCGGGTGATGCTCGACCTGCTGGTCTTCCGTCAGGTGCCGGACGGGCTCCGCGGCCGGGTGATCGCGGCGACCATGACGCTGCTCACCGCCGGGATGCCCGCCGGGGCCTTCGCCGCCGGCCTGCTGCTGGACCGCTTCTCCCCCGCCACCGCGCTGACCGCGATCGCCGGTGTGCTCGCCGTCGCCCTGCTGCCCGCGACCGCGAGCCGTACGCTGCGCCGCGCCGTCTGGCCCGCCACCGCACCGACGTCCGCCACCGCACCGACGTCCGCCACCGCGCCCACGTCCGCCCAGGGCCCGGCGTCGCCCCGCAGGCGGGAGTCCGAGGACGGGCCCCGGGGCTGAGCACCGGTCACCCGCACGGCCGCCCGCCGCATGCGGCGGGCGGGGCAACCGGGTGAACTGACCGGGTACGGCCCGCCCCCGGGGCCCCTCCCCCGGCGCCTCCGCGCAGCCGACCGGGGCCGTACCGGAGGAGGACCGATGAGTTCCACCGACGCGCCCCCGCCCGGCTCCGGGGACGCCGCCGGCCCGGCCACCCGGGAGCGCACCGGCTCGGTGGCCAGCCGGCTGGCCACCGCCCCGCGGATGTCCTGGATCACCCTGGCCCTGATGACCACCAGCTCGGTGGCCAGCCTGCGCTCCGCCCCGACCATGGCGGTCTACGGGCTGGCCTGCGTCTTCCTCTACCTCGTCCCGGCGGTCGTGTTCCTGCTGCCGACCGCGCTGGTCTCCGCCGAGCTGGCCTCCGGCTGGGAGGGCGGCGTCTACCGCTGGGTCTCGGAGGGCCTGTCGAAGCCGCTGGGCTTCCTGGCCGTCTGGTGCCAGTTCGCGATGACGATCTTCTACTACCCGTCGCTGCTGGCGTACGTGGCCTCGACCGTCGCGTACGTGGTGAACCCGCGGCTGGCCGGCAACGGCCCGTACACCGCGGTCGTGATCATGGTGCTGTACTGGACCGGTGTCTGGGTGTCCTCGCGCGGGACGAAGGCGGTGGCCGGGCTCTCCTCGATGGGCCTGGTGATCGGCACCCTGGTCCCCGGCACCCTGCTGGTCGTGCTCGGCTTCGTCTTCCTCGGGCAGGGCAACGCGTCCGCCGCCCCGATGGACGCCGCGCACCTGTTCCCGCAGTGGACCGGCCTGGCCAGCCTGGTGCTGATCGTCAACAACTTCCTCAGCTACTCCGGCATGGAGATGAACGCGGTGCACGTCTCCTCGCTGCGCGACCCGGCCCGGGAGTTCCCGCGGTCGATGTTCACCGCCTCCGCGATGGTGCTGGCGATCTTCATCCTGCCGGCGCTGGCGATCAGCTGGGTGGTGCCGTCCAGCGAACTGAGCCTCACCGCCGGGGTGATGCAGGCCTTCGACGCCTTCTTCCAGTACTTCGACATCGGCTGGCTCACCCCGGTCATCGCGGTGGCGCTGATCGCCGCCTCGCTCGGCGGCATGCTGACCTGGCTGGCCGGGCCCTCCAAGGGCCTGCTGTTGATCTCCCGCCAGGAGGGCTACCTGCCGCCGTTCCTGCAGAGGCTCAACCGGGAGGGCGTCCAGCAGAACCTGCTGGTCACCCAGGGCGTGCTCACCACCGCGATCGCCCTGCTGTACGCGCTGATCCCGAACGTCTCCAGCGCCTACTGGATCTTCTCGGTGATCACCACCCAGGTGTACCTGATCGTCTACCTGCTGATGTTCACCGCGGCGATCCGGCTGCGCCGCACCCAGCCGGACCATCCGCGCGGCTACCGGGCCCCGGCCCTGGTGCCGATCTGCGTGATCGGCCTGCTCGCCTCGGCCGCCGCGATGGGGATCGGCTTCGTGCCGTCCTCGCAGTTCGGCAGCGGCAGCGTCTGGTCGTACGTCGGGATCGTCGGCGGCGGCCTGCTGCTGCTCGGCCTGGTCATCCCCTACCTCTTCCTGCGGCTGCGCAAGCCGAGTTGGCGCTCACCCGAGGCCGCGGCCGAGCTGGCCGCCCAGGAGGCGCAGGAACTGCGCGGCACCGAAGGGGGTGCGGCGTGATGACCAGGAGTCCGATGGCCTCCCGGCACCGCTGGATCTACCTGGGCTCGATCGCCCTGCTGGTCGCGATGCTGATCACCGGCCTGCTGTCGTTCACCCAGCTGCACGCCACCGACCTGGCCGCCCGGAAGGCCGACCAGCTCTCCGCCGCACTGAGTTCGGCCGGCTACCCGGTGCCCACCCGGGACCAGATCGTCCACACCCTGGGCGAGGACGGCGGCGCGGTCTGCGCCGACCCGGCGAACGCGCTCAACCAGGCGCAGTGGACGTACGGGATGTCCAACGGCGCCGGCGGGCCCGGCCAGCGCCCGGTGCTGTCCGACCGCGAGGTGGTGCGGGCCGAGGCGATCGTGCTCTCGGTGTACTGCCCGGACCGGCTCGCCGCCCTCCAGGACCGGATCGACGACCTCGACCTGCGCGACACCGTCCGCAAGTAGGAGCTTCAGATGACCGACGAACTCGCCCGCCGGATCGATGAGTTGATGCCCCGAGCGCAGGCCGACCTGGCCGAGCTGGTGGCCATCCCGTCCGTCGCCGACCCCCGGCAGTACCCGCCGGAGAAGTGCCGGGAGGCCGCCGAGTGGGTCGCCGCCGCCTTCACCGAGGCCGGGCTGCGCGACGTCCACCTGGAGGAGACCCCGGACGGCAGCCACGCCGTGGTCGGCCACCGCCCGCCCCCGCCCGGCGCCCCGACCGTGCTGCTCTACAGCCACTACGACGTCCAACCCCCGCTCGACGCCGCCGCCTGGACCTCCCCGCCGTTCCGGCTCACCGAGCGCGACGGCCGCTGGTACGGGCGCGGAGCCGCCGACTGCAAGGGCAACATCGTCATGCACCTCACCGCGCTGCGAGCGCTCGGCGAGGAGGTCCCGGTCGGCCTCAAGCTGGTGGTCGAGGGCTCCGAGGAGCAGGGCACCGGCGGCCTGGAGCAGTACGTGCCCCCGCACGCCGGGGAGTTGCACGCGGACGCCCTACTGATCTGCGACACCGGCAACGCCGCCGTCGGCGTCCCCACCGCGACCATCTCGCTGCGCGGGGTGGTCACCGTGGTGGTGGGCGTCCGGGCCCTCGACGGCGATGTGCACTCCGGCATGTTCGGCGGCCCCGCCCCGGACGCCCTCGCCGCGCTGATCCGGATGCTGGACTCGCTGCGCGGCGCCGACGGCGGCACCAGGATCGACGGCCTGGACTGCCAAGGGAGTTGGAGCGGCGTCGGGTACGACGAGACCCGGTTCCGCACCGACGCCGGCGTGCTGGACGGCGTCCGGCTGACCGGCTCCGGCACGGTCGCCGACCGGCTCTGGGCCCGCCCCGCCGTCACCGTCCTCGGCATCGACTGCCCGCCGGTGGTCGGCTCCGCGGCCGCCGTCCCGGCCACCGCCCGGGCCCGGGTGAGCCTGCGGGTGCCGCCCGGCACCGACGCCCGCGCCGCCCAGGACGCCCTGGTCGCCCACCTGGAGGCCGCCGCGCCCTGGGGCGTACGGGTCGAGGTGCAGCGGGAGAGCGCCGGCGCGCCGTTCCGGGCGGACACCGGCGGGCCCGCGTACGCCGCGCTCGACAAGGCGATGCAGGAGGTCTACGGCAAGCCGATGTCCTTCCTCGGCCAGGGCGGCTCGATCCCGCTCTGCAACGTCCTCGCCACCACCTTCCCCGAGGCGGAGATTGTGCTGATGGGCGTCGAGGAGCCGCGCTGCCTGATCCACGCGCCGAACGAGAGCGTCGCCCCGGAGGAGATCCGGCGGATGGCCCACGTGGAGGCGCTGTTCCTCCGGCACTTCGCCAACAGCCGCTGACCGTGGCGCGGTTGCGGGAAGTCGGCGAACATCGTAGAACCGTAGTCCGTCCGGCCCGGTCCGGCGAAGCCCGGCCCCGAGGAGGAGCGACCGTGCCCCGTCCGTTCACCACCGAGGACCACACCGCCCGGATGGCCCGGGCCGGCGCCGAGGCGACCGCGGCCGGGCTGGCCGGCCTGGTGGTCGCCCCCGGCCCCGACCTGACCTACCTGTGCGGCTACCAGCCCACCGCGATCACCGAGCGGCTCACCGCCCTCGTGCTCACCGCCGGGCGCCGGCCCGCGCTGATCGTCCCCAAGCTGGAGCGCCCGGACGCCGAGAAGGCGCTCGGCGCCCCCGCCGTCGACCTGCTCGACTGGTCCGACGGCGAGGACCCGTACGCCACCGCCCGTCCGCTGTTCGAGCCGGCCGGCCGGTACGGCGTCTCCGACAACGCCTGGGCGATGCACCTGCTCGGCCTCCAGTCCGCGCTGCCCGGCACCGCCTTCACCTCGCTCACCGAGACCCTGCCGATGCTGCGCGCGGTCAAGGACCCGGAGGAGCTGGAGCGGCTGGCCGCGGCCGGCGGCGCCGCGGACGCCGCCTACCGGGGCATCCTGGAGGTCACCTTCGCCGGCCGCCGGGAGACCGACGTGGCCGCCGACCTCGGCGCGCTGCTGATCCAGTACGGGCACAGCCAGGTCGACTTCACCGTCGTCGGCTCCGGCCCCAACGGCGCCAACCCGCACCACGAGGCCGGGGACCGGATCATCCGCACCGGCGACACCGTGGTGCTGGACTTCGGCGGGCTCAAGGACGGCTACGGCTCCGACACCACCCGCACCGTGCACGTCGGCCCGGACGTCCCGGACGAGGTGCGCACGGTGCACGACCTGGTCCGGCTCGCCCAGCAGACCGCCTTCGAGGCGGTCCGGCCCGGGGTGAGCTGCCAGGAGATCGACCGGATCGCCCGACGGGTGATCACCGAGGGCGGCTACGGCGAGTACTTCATCCACCGCACCGGCCACGGCATCGGGATCACCACCCACGAGCCGCCGTACCTGGTCGAGGGCGAGGAGCGGCCGCTGGTGCCCGGGATGTGCTTCTCGATCGAGCCCGGCGTCTACCTGCCCGGCCGGTTCGGGGTGCGGATCGAGGACATCGTCATGGTGACGGCGAACGGCGGACGGCGCTTCAACAACACTCCGCATGAGCTCGGCACCGTGGCCTGACCCGGCCGACGAGGCCGGGCCGACGGGCCGTTCGTCCGAGTTTCGGGACCTTCGTCCGCCAAGATGTGACCCACCAGTGCGATTTTCTTACGAGCCGGTCATAGTTCACCCAGAGTCCTCCAAGCTTGCGTTGCTAGTTTCGGTGAGCATGACGAAGCTGCTGAGCCCGGCCCCACCGCCCCCGGTACGGGCCGGACGACTGCGTCCCGTGACCGACCGCACCCGCCGAACCGGCCTGTCCAGACTGCGGCTGCTGGCCTGGCCGGCCTACCTCACCGCCTTCGTCTGGTTCCTGGCCACCCAGGGCATGGCCTTCGCCAACGACGTGGTGTTCCTCTGGCTGATCGGCGCCCTGCTCACCGCCGCCGTCCACAGCGGCCACGGCACCCGCGGCTTCCTGCCGGTGCTGCGCGACTGGGTCCCGGTGATGGCCGTGGTCTGGGCCTACTCGCTGCTGCGCGGCTACGGCGCCCACACCCCCTGGGCCCCGCACTGGCTCCCCCAACTGCGCGCAGACGAACTGCTCGGCTTCGGCGAGACCTGGACCGTACGGATCCAGCACGCCCTCTACACCCCCGGCTCACCGCACTGGTACGACTACGCGGCGACGGTCGTCTACCTCTCGCACTTCCTCGTCGTCTTCGTCCTGCTCGCCGTCCTCTGGCGGCGCTCCCACCAGCGCTTCCGGCAACTGCTCGCCTGCTACTTCACCCTGACCTTCGCCGGCTTCGCCACCTACCTGCTCTACCCGGCCGACCCGCCGTGGCTGGTCGGCCAGCAGGGCAACATGCCCCAGCTGCACCGGGTGGTCTGGGAGACCATCTCCCACACCGGGCTGCCACAGGCCGACTCGCTGCTGGAGAACGGCAGCCAGTTCGCCAACGACGTCGCCGCGATGCCCTCGCTGCACTCCGCCTACCCGGCGATGCTGCTGTTCCTCTTCTGGCCCACCGCCCGGCCCTGGCTGCGCGCCCTGCTGGTCGCCTATCCGCTCGCCATGGCGTTCACCCTGATCTACGGCGCCGAGCACTTCATCGTGGACGTCCTCGTCGGCTGGACGTACGCCGCCGTGGTCGTCTTCGGGCTGCGCCGGCTGCGCGACCGCCGCACGGCGCGGACCGCCGCCACGGCAGACTTGGCCCGGTGAAGCCCACGCCGACACCGACCACGCCACCGACTACGCCACCGACGAAGCCCACACAGCAGGTGAAGCCGGTGAAGCCCACCCCCGAACAGCTCCGGGCCGCCCAGGACACCACCATCCCGGACATCACCGGGCCCGGGCTGCGGGTGCTGTTCTGCGGCATCAACCCGGGCCTGTGGTCCGGCGCCACCGGGCACCACTTCGCCCGCCCCGGCAACCGTTTCTGGCCCGCCCTGTACCGCTCCGGCTTCACCGAGCGCCAGTACCGGCCCGACGAACAGGGCGAACTGCCCGCCCTCGGCCTCGGCATCACCAACGTCGCCCCGCGCACCACCGCCAAGGCGGACGAACTCACCGCCGAGGAGCTGCGCGCGGGCGGCGCGGCGCTGCGCGAGCGCGTCCTGCGGCTGCGGCCCCGCGTCCTCGCGGTGCTCGGCATCGGCGCCTACCGCACCGCCTTCGGGCACCGGCAGGCCGCGATCGGGCGCCAGCCGGAGGGCATCGGCGACACCGAGGTGTGGGTCCTGCCCAACCCGAGCGGCCTCAACGCCCACTACACCCTGGACGCGCTGGCCGCGGAGTTCCGCGTGCTCCGGGAGAGCCTCGACGGCTAGGGCCGGTCTTCGAGCTCCCACCTGCGTGGTGACGGCCGGCCCGGGCGGGTTTCCGAGCCCCTACAAGGGGGTGACGGCCTTGAGCACCACCAGCAGCGCCACCGCCGCGTTCAGCGCGCACAGCGCCGAGGCCGCCGTGCCGACCGCGGCGACCATCGCCGCCAGGCCCGCCGGGGTCTTGGCCGGCGGCCAGTTGCGGGCCGTCGGCACCGGGCCGAGCAGCGCCGCCACCCGGCGC
>NZ_MECK01000003.1 GCF_014596465.1 Streptomyces sp. CBMA123
CTGGCGCCGCGCGGCCGGGCGGCCCTGCAGTCGGAGATACTGGCCGCCGTCGGCCGGGCCGGCTCGACCGGCGCCGCGGTGGCCGCCGCCCGCTCGGTGCGCCGCCGGGAGCTGTTCCGGACGGCTGCCGCCGACGTGCTCGGCCGCCTCGGGGAGCACCCGGCCGAGGCACTGGATGTCGCCGGGGAGGCGCTCACCGCCCTCAACGCCGCCACCCTCCAGGGCGCGCTGCGCGCCTGCACGGCCGGCTGGGAGGCCGAGAACGGGGACCTGCCCACCCGGATCGCGGTGATCGCGATGGGCCGCTTCGGCGGGCACGAACTGGGCTACGGTTCGGACGCGGACGTGCTCTTCGTCCATGAGCCGCTGCTCGGCTCGCTGGAGCAGGAGGCGGCCAGGGCCGCCCAGGCGATCTGCAACGAACTGCGCACCCTGCTGGCCGCGCCCTCCACCGAGCCGCCGCTGCTGGTCGACGCCGACCTGCGGCCCGAGGGGCGCAGCGGCCCGCTGGTGCGCACCCTGGCCTCGTACGCCGCGTACTACCGGCGCTGGTCGCACGCGTGGGAGAGCCAGGCGCTGCTGCGGGCCGAGCCGGTGGCCGGGGACCAGGAGCTGGGCGCGCGGTTCCGGCAGCTGATCGATCCGCTGCGCTACCCGGGCGCCGGGGTGCCGGAGCGGGACCTGATGGAGATCCGCCGGATCAAGGCGCGGATCGAGGCCGAGCGGCTGCCGCGCGGCGCCGACCCGACCACCCACACCAAGATCGGCCGGGGCGGGCTGGCGGACGTGGAGTGGACGGTGCAGCTGCTCCAGCTCCAGCACGGGCACGAGGTGCCGAACCTGCGCACCACCCGGACCAGGGCCGCGCTGGCGGCCGCCGCCGGGGCCGGGCTGGTGGAGCCCGCCGACGCGGAGGTGCTGGAGGCGGCCTGGGTGCTGGCCTCCCGGGTGCGCTCCGCGGTGATGCTGGTGCGCGGGCGGCCGGGGGACAGCTTCCCCGGGGAGGCCCGGGAGCTGGCCGGGGTGGCCCGCTACCTCGGGTACGGCGCCGGGCACAGCGGGGAGCTGGTGGACGACTACCGGCGCACCACCCGGCGGGCCCGGGCGGTGGTGGACCGGTTGTTCTACGGGACGGGCTGAGCCTGCGCGGCCATGCGAAAGGGGCCCCCGTGGGGGCCCCTCGTCGCGGCCAGGTCCTAGCGGCGGGCGCTGCTGACGGCCGGCTCGCTCCACTGCTCGGGGACGGTGACCGGCGCCTCGGAGGCCTCCCGGGCGGGCACCTGGGGCAGTTTGTACACCCACTCGTGGTAGAGCCAGCGGGCGGTCAGGAAGCCGACCGTGAGGCAGATCTCGCCGCCGACGGCGTCCATCCAGAAGTGGTTGGCGGTCGAGATGATGACCGTCAGGGTGGCCAGCGGGTACATCAGGCCGAGCGCCCTGACCCACGTCCGGCGGGCCAGGAAGAAGATCGCCAGGCCGCACCACATCGACCAGCCGATGTGCATCGAGGGCATCGCCGCGTAGAGGTTGGAGACGTGCGCGGCCGGACCGGAGGCGAACGACCCCCAGGTGCCGTGGGCCTTCACGGTGTCGATGAAGCCGCCGTCGGTCATCAGCCGGGGCGGGGCCAGCGGGAAGAAGTAGAAGCCGACCAGGGCGATCCCGGTGGTGACGAACAGCACCGTGCGGGCCGCGACGTAGCGGCCGGGGTGCCAGCGGTAGAGCCAGATCAGCACGCCGATCGTGATGATGAAGTGCAGCGTCGCGTAGTAGTAGTTCATCCCCGTGATGAGCCACCCGACGCTGTCCATGGCGTGGTTGATCGAGCGCTCGACGGCGATGCCGAGGTGCTGCTCCAACTCCCAGATCCAGCGCGCGTTCCGCTGCGCCACCGCCTCCTGCTCGGGGACGGCGTTGCGGACGATCGAGTAGATCCAGTAGCTGATGCCGATCAGCGCGAGTTCGATCCAGATCCGCGGCCGGGCCGGTGAGCGGCGCTGGTTCCGGATGCGGTTGCGCAGGGCGGCGGTGCGGGACTGGGCGGCACGGGTGGCTCCTTCGGACTGCCGGGCCGAAGTGGCCCTGGCTGCCTCGGAACCGCCACCGTGGGCCGCGTCGGCGCGCCCGGCGTCGCCTCGCTGGATCTCGGTCGGTTCCCCCATGGACGAGAAGTCTGCCAGACCGCTCGTAGCCGTCTGCTCATCCTCTGGAAGTGGATTCTTCACCGGATGTCCCCCTCCAGGGGTAGGGGGCGGATCCCACCGGGGTAGGGGGTGCGATCGAGTCTGGTGCTTACCGGTGGGACGGACATACGTCCCATTGTCACGCTGTCCGCCGTTGGGACGTAACCGGGGTGGCCGGGAGGGCCGTCGACCTGGATTTTCCCGGCACGAAACCCTTTCTGCATCTTGCTGAAACATATTGCAGGCCGCTAGCTTCCTGGGAAATCGATCGCCCCTTCCCCTAAGGGAGCCCCTCAGTGACCGATGCCGCGCTCCGACCCCGACGGAGCCGTATTCGACGCAGACCCGGCCGCACGGCCGCCCTGCTGGCCGCCGCGCTGACCGCCGCCACCCTCGGCGGCGCCCCCGCGGCCCTCGCCGCCGCCCCGCCGGCCCCGCCCTCGGACGCCGCACTGGCGGCCACCGCCGGGCGGCACGACCTCACCCGCGAGCAGTACTACTTCGTCCTGCCCGACCGCTTCGCCAACGGCGACACCGGCAACGACACCGGCGGCATCACCGGCGGACGGCTGGACAACGGCTTCGACCCGAGCGACAAGGGCTTCTACCACGGCGGCGACCTGGCCGGCCTGATCCAGAAGCTCGACTACATCCAGAACCTCGGCACCACCGCGATCTGGATGGCCCCGATCTTCAAGAACGAGCCGGTGCAGGGCAGCGGGGCCGACGCCTCGGCCGGCTACCACGGCTACTGGATCACCGACTTCACCCAGGTCGACCCGCACTTCGGCACCAACGAGCAGCTCAAGGAGCTGATAGCCAAGGCGCACGCGCGCGGCATCAAGGTCTTCTTCGACGTCATCACCAACCACACCGCCGACGTCATCGACGACGCCGAGCAGCAGCACGGCTACCGCTCCACCGGCGCCTACCCGACCCTCGACGTGGACGGCAACCCGGTCGACGAGACCGCGATCGCCGACGCCCGAGCCCCCTGGCCGAAGATCACCAAGGACTCCTTCCCCTACACCCCGGTCTTCCGCACCCCGGCCGACGCCAAGGCCAAGAGCCCGTCCTGGCTCAACGACCCGGCGCTCTACCACAACCGGGGCGACTCCACCTTCGTCGGCGAGTCCGCCACCGAGGGCGACTTCAACGGCCTGGACGACCTCGACACCCAGAACCCCCGGGTGGTCCAGGGCTTCGAACAGGTCTACCAGCAGTGGGTCAAGGACACCGGGGTGGACGGCTTCCGGATCGACACCGTCAAGCACGTCGACATGGCGTTCTGGCAGCAGTGGGCGCCCGCGCTCAAGGACTTCGCCGCCAAGCAGGGCAACAAGCGGTTCTTCATGTTCGGCGAGGTCTACTCCGGGGACCCGGCCGTCACCTCGCCCTACGTCACCAAGGGCAAGCTCCAGGCCACCCTGGACTTCCCGTTCCAGGGCGCGGCCCGCTCCTACGTCTCCCAGGGCGGCTCGGCCAGGAACCTCGCCGACGTCTACGGCCAGGACTACCGCTACACCAGCGCCGACACCGACGCCTACGAGCTGCCGACCTTCCTCGGCAACCACGACATGGGCCGCTTCGGCTCCTTCCTGCTCGCCGACAACCCGGGCGCCGACGACGCCACCCTGCTGAAGAAGGACCGGCTCGGCAACGAGCTGCAGTTCCTCACCCGAGGCCAGCCCGTCGTCTACTACGGCGACGAGCAGGGCTTCACCGGCGCGGGCGGCGACAAGGACGCCCGGCAGGACATGTTCGCCTCCAGGACGGCCTCGTACAACGGCGACCGGGTGCTCGGCGGCCCCTCCGGCCCCGCCGACCGCTACGGGCAGGGCGGCGAGCTCTACCAGGGCATCGCCGGCCTGGCCAAGCTGCGCCGCGACAACCCGGCGCTGGCCGACGGCGCGCAGATCGAGCGCTACGCCGCCGACGGCGCGGGCGTGTACGCCTTCTCCCGGATCGACGCCGGGCAGCAGGTCGAGTACCTGGTCGCGGTCAACAACGCCACCGAGGCGAAGACCGCCACCCTGGACACCTTCTCTGCGGGCATGGGCTTCGACTCCGTCTACCCGTCGACGGGCGCGCGGATCACCAGCGGCGCCGACCGCAAGGTCACGGTGACCGTGCCGGCGCTGTCCTCCGTGGTGTTCAAGGCCGGGGCCCGGCTCGCCCCGGTGGCCGCCGCGCCGCAGCTGTCGGTGCGGCCGCCCGCGGACGGGTCCACCGGGCCGGTCACCATCGGCGCCAGGACGGACGGCGGCTTCAACCGGGTGAGCTTCGCCGCCCAGACCGGCAACGGGCCCTGGCAGACGCTGGGCACGGCCGACACCGGCACGTCCGGCTCCGACGGCCAACGACTCTTCGCGGTGACCCAGGACCTGAGCGCCGTCGCCCCCGGCACGGTGGTGCGCTACAAGGCCGTCGTCCAGGACTCCAGCGGCCACCTGCGCTCCGCCACCGCGAGCTTCACCACCGGCACCCCCGCGCCCAAGCCGGTGCCCACCGCCGGCGCCCGCCCGTACGCCGTCGTCCACTACAACCGTCCGGACGGCGACTACGACGGCTGGAACCTCTACGCCTGGGGCGACCTCGCCGACGGCGAGGGCACCCAGTGGCCCGCCGGGCACGCCTTCACCGGGCGGGACGCGTACGGCGCCTTCGCGTACGTGCGGCTCAAGCCCGGCGCCTCGGACGTCGGCTTCATCGTGGAGAAGAACGGCGTCAAGGATGTGGACGCCGACCGCCACGTCGACGTCGGCGCCACCGGCGAGGTCTGGCTGAAGCAGGGCGACGCCACCGTCCGTACGGCCGACCCCGGCCCGGCGAACAGCCAGCCCGCCGACACGGCCGTCATCCACTACAACCGGGCCGACGGTGATTACGACGGCTGGGGCCTGCACGACTGGACCGGCGCCGCCACCCCCACCGACTGGGGCAAGCCGCTGACGCCGGTGCGCCGCGACGCCTTCGGCGCCGTCTTCGAGGTGCCGCTCGCCCCCGGGGCGACCAGCCTCAGCTACATCCTCCACCACGGCAACGACAAGGACCTGCCCGCCGACCAGTCGCTGGACTTCGCCGTCAACGGCAAGGAGGTGTGGATCCTCGGCGGCCGCGAGGGCTACCTGCTGCCGCAGAACCCCGCCGCCTCCTCGCAGTTGGACCTCGGCAGCGCCAAGGCCCAGTGGATCGACGCGAAGACCGTCGTCGTCCCCGCCGGCTACGGCGCGGGTGACGCCGCCCTGGCCGGCGGCACCAGCGCCCAGCTGGTCTACGACCCGGAGGGCGGCATCCGCGCCGACAAGGGCGTGCTGACCAAGCCGGGCCGGTGGATCCGGCTCACCCCCGTCGCGGGCGGGCTCACCGACGCCCAGAAGGCCAAGTACCCCCATCTGGCCGGATACCGGGCCTTCACCGTGGACGCCCGGGACACCGCCCGCGTCCCGGCCGCGCTGCGCGGCCAGCTGCTGTTCACCGAACACCTGCCCAGCGGCGCGGTGTCGGCCGGCACCGGAGTCCAGACCCCGGGCGTGCTGGACGACTTGTACGCCCGCCGGACCGGAAAGGTGGACTTCGGCCCGGCGTACTACGACGGCAAGGTCGCGCTCTCGCTCTGGGCACCGACCGCCCAGCAGGTGTCCGTCCAGGTCTTCGACAGCGCCACCGGGGGCAACCCGAGGACGCTGCCGATGAAGCTGGACGACGAGACCGGCGTGTGGGAAGTCGTCCGGGACAGGAAGGAGTTGGACGGCGCGTACTACCTGTACCAGGTGAAGGTCTGGGCGCCCTCGGTGCAGCAGCTGGTGGTCAACACCGTCACCGACCCGTATTCGGTCGCGCTGTCCACCGACTCCAAGCGCAGCCTGGTCGCCGACCTCGACGCCAAGGAGCTCAAGCCGGCGGGCTGGGACGACCAGGCCCGCCCGAAGGCCGTCCCGCCCGCGCAGCAGCAGATCCAGGAACTCCACGTCCGGGACTTCTCGGTGGAGGACACCAGCGTCCCGGCCGCCGAGCGCGGCACCTACCTGGCCTTCACCGAGTCGAACTCGGCCGGGATGCAGCACCTGCGGGACCTCGCCAAGGCCGGCGTGACCACCGTCCACCTGCTGCCGACCTTCGACATCGCCACCGTCCACGAGAACCGGGCGGACCAGAAGCTGCCCGCCTGCGACCTCAAGTCCCTTCCCCCGGACGGCCCGAAGCAACAGGAGTGCGTGGCGGCCGTCGCCGCCGACGACGCCTACAACTGGGGCTACGACCCGCTGCACTACAACGTGCCGGAGGGCTCGTACGCGACCGACCCGAACGGCACGGCCCGTACCGTGCAGTTTCGGCAGATGGTTCAGGCGATGCACGCCGCCGGGCTGCGGGTGGTGCTGGACGTGGTCTACAACCACACCGCGGCCGCCGGCCAGGCCGAGCACTCCGTCCTGGACAAGGTGGTGCCCGGCTACTACCAGCGGCTGGACGCCGACGGCAAGGTGACCACGGACAGCTGCTGCGCCGACACCGCGCCCGAACACGCCATGATGAACCGGCTGGTGGTCGACTCGGTGACGCTGTGGGCCCGGGAGTACCAGGTCGACGGCTTCCGCTTCGACCTGATGGGCCTGGACCCGAAGTCCACCATGATGGACGTGCAGGCCGCACTGCGGAAGATGACGCCCGAATCCGACGGCGTGGACGGCAAGAACGTCTTCCTCTACGGCGAGGGCTGGAACTTCGGCACCGTCGCGAACAACGCCCGGTTCGAGCAGGCCACCCAGGCCACCATGGCCGGCACCGGCATCGCCACCTTCGACGACCGGATCCGCGACGCCGCCCGCGGTGGCAACTTCATGCTGAGCTCCGCGCCCCAGCAGGGCTTCGCCTCCGGCCTGTACACCGACCCCAATGGCTCGGCCGCGAACGGCAGTCCGGCGGAGCAGAAGGCCCGGCTGCTGCACCAGATGGACCAGCTGAAGGTCGGACTGACCGGCAACCTGGCCGGGTACTCCTTCACCGACAGCGCGGGGAAGGCCGTCACCGGCGCCCAGGTCGACTACAACGGCGCCCCGACCGGGTACGCGGCCAAGCCGGGCGAGGCGGTGGAGTACGTGGACGCCCACGACAACACCGATCTGTTCGACGCGCTCGCGTACAAGCTGCCGACCGGAACCTCGCCCGCCGACCGGGGCCGGATGCAGGCGCTCGGGCTGTCGCTGACCGCGCTCACCCAGGGTGCGGGCTTCGCCCAGGCCGGCAGCGACCTGCTGCGCTCCAAGTCGCTGGACTCCAACTCCTACGACTCGGGGGACTGGTTCAACGCGATCCACTGGCCCGACCCGTCGACAGGGGCGTCGGACGGCAACGGCTGGGGCCGCGGCCTGCCGATGGCGAAGGACAACCAGGAGCTCTGGCCGGCCGCCAAGTCCCTGCTGGCCGACCCGCGGCTGACCGTCGGCGCGGCCGACATCCGGGCGACCAGCGCGCAGTTCCAGGACTTCCTGCGGATCAAGCAGTCCTCGCCGCTGTTCTCGCTGCCGACCCTGGCCGACGTCCAGCAGCGGCTGTCGTACCCGCTCTCCGGCACGCCCGGTGAGACGCCCGGGGTGATCACCCTGCACCTGGACGGCACCGGGCTGGCGGGGGCCCAGAAGGGCGTCACCGTGGTGTTCAACGCCACGCCCACCGCGCAGGAACAGACCGTGGCGGCCCTGAAGGGGACGAGCCAGGCGCTGCACCCCGTCCAGGCGGGCGGGGTGGACGGGGTGGTGAAGCAGTCCGGCTTCGACGCCGCGACCGGCACCTTCACCGTGCCGGGTCGTACCGTGGCGGTGTTCGTGCAGGGCTGATTCCGTCGGCCCCGACTCCCGGGCCCCGCATCGCCGTTCGGGCGGTGCGGGGCCCGGTTCCGTTCCGGGCGGAGTATGGCCGGAATCCGGTGGTGGCACGGCCGGAACTGTGACGTGCCGGTCCGGTCCGGTGCCGGCCGTGCCCCGGCGGGGCGGGTGGCGGGCCTGAGTGCTGGTCAGTCACCTCCGGTGGTGATCGAACTTTTCCGGGGGCATGAAAACCGTGTTCAAGACTTCGTCATGACGTAACACAACTGACGGAACGTCGTGCATACGGTTTCGGTAAATAATCGGCCAATCGGTGGCATGCATCTGTCATTAACGGCGCGTTTGCTGCCACGATTCCTCCGGCTGCAGACGAGGGGGCCCCACCCCCCGGTGCAGCAGCTCCAGTTCAGGTGCAGCGCGTCCCAACCTGCAGAGAAACCCCGCACGACTCGTGAGCACTGCCATCGCACCCCCGTCGCACCCGACGGGGGCCCCCACTGCGCCGCAACCCCGCGGCCCAGGTTCTCTCCACCGTGCGCGCACCCGCGCCGGTCGGAAAAGGAGTCCGCATGTCACGTCACGCTCACGTCCGGAAGGCGGCAGTCGTCATGGCCGCCACCACGGCGCTGCTGGTCACCGGCATACCGGTGATGGCACAGGCCGCCCCGGACGCGCCGACCGCCGTCGCCAGCCAGCAGGCGAGCCGGGCCGCGCTGATCGCCTCGGCGAACCAGCAGACCACCTCCCTGGCCCAGGCGCTCGGCCTGAGCGGCAAGGAGCAGCTGGTCACCAAGGACGTCGTCCAGGACGCCAACGGTGGTCGCCACCTGCGCTACGAGCGCACCTACGCCGGACTCCCCGTCCTCGGTGGTGACCTGATCGTCCACCAGGACGCCGCCGGCGCCACCAAGAGCGTGACCAAGGCCAGCGAGGCCAACCTCGCCGGCGTGGACACCACCCCCGCGCTGGCCGCGCCGAAGGCCCAGGAGGCCGCCCTCGCCGCCGAGCAGGGCACCGTCGACGGCGCGCCCCGGCTGGTCGTCTGGGCCGCCGACGGCACCCCGAAGCTCGCCTGGGAGACGGTGGTCAACGGCCGCGAGTCGGACGGCACCCCGAGCAAGCTGCACGTCGTCACCGACGCCAAGACCGGCACCGTGCTCAGCAGGGCCGACGGCATCAAGCGCGGCAGCGGCACCGGCGTCTTCGTCGGCACCGTCCCGCTGACCACCACCCAGAGCGGCTCCACCTACTCGCTCAAGGACGCCACCCGCGGCGGCCAGTACACCACCGACATGAAGAACGGCACCTCCGGCAACGGCACGCTGTTCTCCAAGTCCTCCGACACCTGGGGCAACGGCCAGGCCAGCAACCGTGAGTCGGCGGCCGTCGACGCCCAGTACGGCGCGGCCGTCACCTGGGACTTCTACAAGAACAACTTCGGCCGCAACGGCATCAAGAACGACGGCGTCGGCGCGATGAGCCGGGTGCACTACGACACCGGCTACGTCAACGCCTTCTGGGACGACAGCTGCTTCTGCATGACGTACGGCGACGGCAGCGGCGACACCCACCCGCTCACCGAACTCGACGTCTCCGGCCACGAGATGAGCCACGGCGTCACCTCGGCCACCGCCAACCTGAACTACTCGGGTGAGTCCGGCGGCCTCAACGAGGCGACCTCCGACATCATGGGCACCGGCGTCGAGTTCTACGCCAACCTGCCCGCCAACCCGCCGAACTACCTGATCGGCGAGCTGATCGACATCAACGGCAACGGCACGCCGCTGCGCTACATGGACAAGCCCTCCAAGGACGGCACCTCGGCCGACTCCTGGTACTCGGGTGTCGGCAACCTGGACGTCCACTACTCGTCCGGCGTGGCCAACCACTTCTTCTACCTGCTGTCCGAGGGCAGCGGTGCGAAGACCATCAACGGCTTCAACTACAACAGCCCGACGGTCAACAACATCACCGTCTCCGGCATCGGCCGGGACAAGGCGCTGCAGGTCTGGTACAAGGCGCTGACCGCCTACATGACCTCCACCACCGACTACGCCGCGGCCCGCACCGCGACCCTGAGCGCGGCCACCGACCTGTACGGCGCCAACAGCGCCGAGTACAACGCGGTCGCCACCGCCTGGGCCGCCGTCAACGTCGGCTCGCTGCCCAACCCGGGCGGGGTCAGCGTCACCAGCCCGGGCAACCAGTCCACCGCGGTGGGCGGTTCGGTCAACCTGCAGATCAAGGCCTCGGGCGGGACGGCCCCGCTGTCCTACTCGGCCAGCGGGCTGCCGGCCGGCCTGGCGATCAACGCCGGCACCGGCGTGATCACCGGCTCCCCGACCGCCGCGGGCAGCTCCAACGTGACGGTCACGGTGAAGGACTCGGCCGGCAAGTCCGGCACGACCAGCTTCACCTGGACGGTCACCGGTGGCGGCGGCGGGTCCTGCACCCCGGCGCAGCTGCTCGGCAACGCGGGCTTCGAGACCGGTTCGGCGGCGCCGTGGACGGCCAGTTCCGGTGTGATCGACAACGGTTCCTCGCAGCCGGCGCACGGTGGCAGCTGGAAGGCGTACCTGGACGGCTACGGCAGCACCCACACCGACACGCTGTCCCAGACGGTGACCATCCCGGCGGGCTGCAAGGCGACGCTGAGCTTCTGGCTGCACATCGACACCGCGGAGTCGGGCTCGACGGCGTACGACAAGCTGGCCGTGTCGGTGAACGGCACCACGCTGAAGACCTACTCCAACGTGGACGCCGCCGCCGGCTACCAGCAGCGCACCTTCGACCTCTCGGCCTACGCGGGCCAGACGGTCACCGTGAAGTTCACCGGCACCGAGGACTCCTCGCTGCAGACCAGCTTCGTGATCGACGACACCTCCGTCCAGACCGGCTGAGGTCGCACCGGCTCCTGAGGGGCCGGTGAACCAGGACAGGTGAGGGCCCGGCGGCTACGGCTGCCGGGCCCTTGTCGTACGCGTGTCGTGCGCCTGTCGTACGCCTGTCGTGCGCCGGTTCACTGGTCGTGTCGCCGGTGGTCGTCCGTCGATGCAGAAACGTATCTCCAGGGACCTTGACGGCCCTTCCGCGTCGCCCTAGGTTCAGCGCTGCAAGTTTCCGGCAAGTTACAGAAACTTCCTGCAGGCTTCACCCCCGGCTGCCCCCACCCCAGCCACCCCCCAGGAGACGACGTGGTCACCACCCCCACCCGCCGGCCCGCCCGCACGGCCGGCGCGCTCGCCGCCTCGGCGGCCCTCGCGCTGTCACTCGGCACCGCCCTCGGCGCCCCGGCCGCCCAGGCCTCCCCACCCGCGAACAACGGCAAGGACGTCACCGCCACCCTCTTCGAGTGGCGCTTCGACTCCGTCGCCCAGGCCTGCACCACCACCCTCGGCCCGAAGGGCTACGGCTTCGTCGAGGTCTCGCCGCCCCAGGAACACATCCAGGGCCCGCAGTGGTGGACCTCGTACCAGCCGGTCAGCTACCGGATCGCCGGACGGCTCGGCGACCGCACCTCCTTCAAGAACATGGTCGACACCTGCCACGCGGCCGGCGTCAAGGTGATCGCCGACGCGGTGGTCAACCACATGACGGCCGGCTCCGGCACCGGCACCGGCGGCACCGTCTACAGCAAGTACAACTACCCCGGCACGTACCAGGACCAGGACTTCCACACCTGCCGCCAGCCGATCAGCAACTACCAGGACCGCACCAACGTGCAGACCTGCGAACTGGTCAACCTCGCCGACCTCGACACCGGCAGCAGCTACGTCCAGACCACCATCGCCCACTACCTGGACGACCTCGGCTCACTCGGCGTCGACGGCTACCGGATCGACGCCGCCAAGCACATCGCCGCCACCGAACTCGCCGCCATCAAGGCCAAGACGGCCAACCCCAACGCCTACTGGGTGCAGGAGGTCATCTACGGCGCCGGCGAGCCGATCCAGCCGTCCGAGTACACCGGCAACGGCGACGTCGACGAGTTCCGGGTCGGCACCGACCTCAAGCGCGTCTTCACCAGCGACAAGCTCGCCAGCCTCAGCAACTGGGGCGCCTCCTGGGGCTACCTGCCGAGCAACCAGGCGCGCAGCTTCATCGACAACTGGGACACCGAGCGCAACGGCTCCACCCTCAACGCCACCTACGGCAACACCTACACCCTGGCCAACGTCTTCCTGCTGGCCTCGACCTACGGCTCGCCCAACGTCTACTCCGGCTACTCCTTCACCGGCACCGACGACGGCCCGCCCAACGGCGGCACCGTCAACGCCTGCTACCAGGACGGCTGGAACTGCACCCACGCCTGGCGGCAGATCGCCAACATGGTCGGCTTCCGCAACGCGGTCGCGGGCACCGGGGTGACCGACTGGTGGTCCAACGGCAACAACGCGATCGCCTTCGGTCGCGGCAACCGGGGTTACGTCGCGATCAACCACGAGAGCAGCGCGATCACCCAGACCTTCCAGACCGGACTGCCGGCCGGCACCTACTGCGACGTCCAGCACGGCGACCCGCAGCCCGGCGGCGGCTGCACCGGGCCGACGTACCAGGTCGGCGCCAACGGGCAGTTCACCGCGACGGTCGGCGCGGGCGACGCGGTCGCGCTCTACGTCCAGCCCGGCACGAGCGCCTCCGGTGCCTCCTTCAACGTCAACGCCACCACCGCGTACGGGCAGAACCTGTACGTGGCCGGCGACGCCCCGGCGCTCGGCGGCTGGGACCCGGCCAAGGCGCTGCCGCTCTCCTCGGCCGGCTACCCGGTCTGGTCGCTCGCGCTCTCGCTGCCCGCCGGCACCTCCTTCCAGTACAAGTACCTGCGCAAGGACGCGAGCGGGGCGGTGACCTGGGAGTCCGGCGCCAACCGGACGGCGACCGCGCCGGCCTCGGGGAACGTCACGCTGAACGACACCTGGCGGCCGTAGCGCTCGCTCGTAGCGCCCGCTCGTAGCGCCCGCTCGTAGCGCCCGCTCGTAGCGCCCGCTCGTAGCGCTCGCTCGTAGCGCTCGCTCGTGGCGCCCGCTCGTAACGCCCGCTCGTAACGCCCGCCGCTCGGGACCCCCGTCAGCCAAGGCTGACGGGGGTCCCTCGTGCGAGTGGCCGCACCGTTCCAAACCTCCGGCAGGGATGCGGCGCTGACACCATCGCGGGATGGGAACCACCCCCCTCGTCCTGGACCTCGAACTGTGCGGCGGCCGTTGGGACGGCCACCGCAAGCGCGTCCCCGCCGCCGCCCCGCCGCCCGCCCTGCGGATGGTGCTGCGCGCCCGACTGCCCGTCGCCGAGGACGGCGAGTACTGGCCGACGACCAGCGTCTACCGGCTGGACGGGACGGACGGCGGGCTGCGCTACCGGCACTCGCACGACGAGTAGGCAGTGCCCGGTGGGGGAGTCTCAGCCGCGCCCGATGTACGGCATGGCCGTCGCCATCACGGTGGCGAACTGCACATTGGCCTCCAGCGGCAGCGCCGCCATGTGCCGGACGGTGCGCGCCACGTCCGCCACGTCCATGGTCGGCTCGGGCGCGATCCGGCCGTCCGCCTGCCGCACCCCCGCGCCCATCGCGGCCGTCATGTCGGTCGCCGCGTTGCCGATGTCGATCTGCCCGCAGGCGATCCGGTACGGGCGGCCGTCCAGCGACAGCGACTTGGTCAGGCCGGTGACGGCGTGCTTGGTCGCGGTGTAGGCGATCGAGTGCGGGCGCGGGACGTGGGCGGAGATCGAGCCGTTGTTGATGATCCGGCCGCCCTGCGGCACCTGGCCCTTCATCTGCCGGAAGGCGGCCCGGGCGCAGAGGAAGGCGCCGGTCAGGTTGAGGTCGACCACCGCCCGCCAGTCCTCGACCGCCAGCTCCTCCACCGGGACGGCCGGACCGAACGTCCCGGCGTTGTTGAACAGCAGGTCCACCCGGCCGTGGCGTTCGGCGGCGGTCGCGAACAGTGCGTCCACGGCGGCCGGGTCGGTGACGTCGGTCGGCACCACGTCGGCGGGCAGCACACCGGAGGGAAAGGCCTCGGCCGTCCCGCGCAGCTGCTCGGCGCGGCGTCCGGCCAGCACCAGCCGCCAGCCGGCCGCGGCCAGCTCGACCGCGACGGCCCGGCCGATGCCGCTCCCGGCTCCGGTGACGACGGCGATCTGTTCGAGCATGGGGGACTCTCCTCGGTGGCTCGGTGGCTCGGTGGCTGGGGTGGCTCGGTGCCGGTGCGGTCACACTCCGCCCGGACACTGCCGACGGGCGCGTTGAGGAGATCGTTCCGGATGTGCGGACCGCCGTCACTGGGCAAAGTGCCCAAAATCCGGACGGCCCGGCAGGTCGGCCGCTGTACCCCCGGCTGTGCCCCCCGTCGTCCGGCCCCCGCCGTCCGGCGGGAGCGGTGAAGGCCTTTACCTGATCGCGAACAAACATTGGATTTCCGGTGGCCGCCTCGCAACCGGCCGCACCCGGGCCACGTCATAAGATCGCAGGAAGGTGCGTTTCCGCGAGGGTCGACGCACCATCGCTCCGGGGGCCGCACAGCGCCGCGCCCCCGGGCCTGTCCGGCCCCACCGGGGGGCCGCCGCCCGGTCAGACGGACCGGGCGCGACATCGGTCGGAGAGTCCTCACCGTGCTTAGGCAGTCGTCCCGTTCCCGTGCCGTCCTGACCGGCGCCGCCGTGCTCACCCTGGCCGCCTCGCTCGCGGCCTGCGGGGGGTCCGACGGCGGGAAGGGGAGCGGCTCCTCGGCCGACGGCACCCCGGCGGCCACCGCCACGGGCAGCCCGCTCTCCGGCGGCACCACCGGGACGCCCTCCGCCGAGCAGCCCACCCCGGCCAACGGGAAGGTCCTGATGCCGACCGGCCAGGCCGCCAACCTCACCAAGGTCCGGGACACCGGCGCCGGTCCGATCATGATGACCAAGGTGACCGGCCCGAAGTCCGGTGTCACCGGCCAGGTCTGGGTCTGGCTGCCGCCCGAGTACAACGACCCCAAGTTCGCCAAGACCGGCTTCCCGGTGCTGACCCTCTACGCGGGCGGCCAGAGCAACGGCTACAACACCTGGACCGACAACCAGCTGCCGATCCAGGAGGTGGACGAGCAGCTGGCCAAGCAGGGCAAGGCCCACCCGTTCATCATGATCATGCCGGTGCAGAACTTCAACAGCGACGAGAAGAACGCGCTGGACTGCTCCGACATCCCGGGCCAGCCGAAGATGGCCACCTGGATGGCCGAGGACATCCCGGCCTGGGTCCGCGCCAACTTCCGCACCCTGAAGGGCCGCGACAGCTGGGGCGTGATGGGCGCCTCCACCGGTGGCTTCTGCAGCGCCAAGATGGCCCTGCAGTACCCGGACGTCTACAAGGCCGCCGTGCCGATCGACGGCTACTTCATCCCGGACTCCGGGCTGTGGAAGGGCCACGACGCCGAGAAGGCGGCCAACAACCCCAACCTGCTGATCACCCAGGGCAAGGCCGACGTCAAGATGTACGTCACCGCGGGCGGCGCCAACGGGTACGAGAAGGACGTGGTCAAGAGCTGGGTGGCCAAGGCCGTCGCGCCGGTGACCATCCAGTACTACGAGCAGCCCGGCGGCAAGCACCTGACCTCGGACTTCAAGAAGATGATCCCGGACACCCTGGAGTGGCTCACCGCCAACCTGGCGGGCCCGGCCTCGGAGTGAGCCGCTACTGACCGAGCCGGTACTGGCCGTGCCGCTACTGACCGTGCCGGTGCTGGCCGTGCCGCTACTGACCGTGCCGGCGCGGACCGAGCGGGCAACGGATCGAGCTGGCACGGCGTACCGCGGGTGGGTTGCGACCCGCGCGGAGAGGGCTCTCCCCCCATCGGGGTGGAGGGCCCTCCGTCCGTTCCGGGGGTGGGTGCGCCACTCGTGCGGAGGTGCCCTTCGACCCATGCCGAAGGGGTCTTTCGCCTCCTGCGGAGGGAGGCCGTCGCCCCCTCCGCGAAGAGGGCGCTTCACCCGCGCGCAGGCCCGTGACCTGCGCGTCAATCGGACATTGATTCGCTTCTGATCGACTGCGAGCACCTTGGATGGGGCGGTCCTCACCGGCCGCCCCCGTCCGCCTCACCACGTCGTGAAGAGAGTGTCATGCCGATCCACCTGCTGCCTCAGCCCGCCGCCTCCGTCCCCGTCCAGGCGGAGTCCGGAGTCGACTCCCGGGGCGCGGACGCGTACGGCCCGGCCTCGGACGAGGACCCGTTCACCGTCCGCTTCGCGGGACTGCGGCTGGTCCACGCCGCACTGCGCCGGGACCTCGCCCGGCTGCCCAACGCGCTCCGGCTGCTCCAGCCCGACGAGGAGGACAAGGGCGAGGCGATGCTGCGGCACTGGACGTTCATGACCGCGATGCTGACCTGCCACCACGAGCAGCAGGACACCCGGATCTGGCCGATCGTGCGGCGCTTCGCGCCCGAGTTGCGACTGCTGCTCAACTGGCTGGAGGCCGACCACCACAACCTGGACCACTCGTTCACCAGGGTCACCACGCTGGTCCGGATCGCCAGCCGGGACACCGGCAGCGCCTGGCCGGTCGCGTACGCGATGGAGGACCTGGCGGCCCGGCTGGAGACCCACCTGCGGATCGAGGAGCGCCAGTTGCTGCCCCGGATGGAGCGGGTGGTCACCGACAACTCCCGGCTCGGCGGCCTCGGCGAACTCCTCGACCTGCTGCGCTCGGCGGAAGGCCCGGGCGCGCCGGACGCGCTGGCCTGGCTGCTGGACGGGGTCGACCCGGTGCTGGTCGAGCGGCTGCTGGCCGAGTGCGACGACGACGTGGCCCGCAACTGGCCGCACTGGCAGGCGACCTACCAGCGCTGCACCGCTCCGCTGTGGGGGACGGTGGGCGGCGACCTGGGGAGCCTGGTCGACTGAGCGGCGGGTCGTTTTTCGGGCCGTCGATCTACGCGCGTGGCATGTGTCGGTGACATATGCCCGGCCGCAGCCGCGGCCGACACCCCGGCGGAGTGTCCAACTCCGTTCAGCCCCTGGGGGATTCGCCCCGTCCGCCTCCAGGTCGAGGCCGTCCCGCCCCGAGGCCCGGGCCGGGGGAGGCGTACCGCCGACGGTCGATGGTGCGGAGCCGCCTGCCGCCCACCGTCGAAGCCATGACCACAGTCCGCAGCCCGCCGCCAGCCCGCACTCCCGCAGCTCGTCCCCCGTACGCCGCACTCCCGCCGCCCGTACTCCCGCAGCGCTCCCCGGCGCGACGGCGGAACGGAGGACGGGCGCGACCAGGGGCGGCCGAAGCCCGTACCGGCCCTACTCCGGCAGCCGGTTGAGCCACTCCATCGGGGCGACCCGGATCGCCTTCTGCGGCGACCCGTCCCACTCCACCGGAAGGTCGACCAGCTCCAGCGCCGTCACCACGGCCCGGCCGACCTCCACCGTCCGCCGCCCCGCCGCTGCCGCCGACTCCTCGTCCAGCTCCCCGTCCGCCTCCTCCCCGGTGCGGAACGTGCCGTAGCGCAGCATCAGTCCGAGCCCGGCCGCGGCCGCCTCGGTGTCCTGCTGGTGGAAGAAGACGAAGCCCACCGAGTCCTCGTCGGCCTCGCCGCCGATCTCCGCGTAGCCGCAACCGGCGCAGCAGGTGAAGTCCATCGCCGCGACGATGCCCTGATCCTCCAGCAGGTCGAAGGCCTGCTCCAGCCGGTCCACGTCTGTGAGCTCCGGCCAGTCGGCCTGCTCGGCCAGCCGCTCGGTCCACAGCGGAGCGACGATCCGCTCCGCCTCCTCCTGAGTCAGCCCCTGGTCGTCGAGGACCTCGACCAGGGACTCGGCTATCTCGTCCGGCTCCTGGAAGCCGCACCGGATCAACTCGCGAGCCCGCTCCTGGGCTTCGAGCAGCACGTCGGGGGTGAGCGCCGTCTCCTGGGTCATGCCGGCATCCTCGCACCCCCCACTGACAAATTCCGGCCCGCGGTCCGGACCGGTGCGCTACCGTCCGCCGGTGACCTCTCTGCTGCAACCCCCGCTGATCACCCGGCTGCTGGCCGCCGAGCGCATCCTGATCGCCGGAGCCGGCGGCGGCTTCGACGTGTACGCCGGACTGCCGATCGCCCTCGCCCTGCGCGCCGCGGGCAAGGAGGTGCACCTGGCCAACCTCTCCTTCACCCATCTGTACGGCCTGCCCGGCGAGGTCTGGCAGGAGCCCGACGTCGCCAGGATCGGGCCCGACACCGCCGCTCCCGAGGGCTACTTCCCGGAACGCACCCTGGCCCGCTGGCTGCGCCTGCACGGGATGCCCGACACCGTGTGGGCCTTCCCGACGGTCGGCGTGAGACTGCTGCGCGAGGCCTACCGCAGACTGGTCGCCCACCTGGGCGTGGACGCGATCCTGCTGGTGGACGGCGGCACCGACATCCTGATGCGCGGCGACGAGGCCGGACTCGGCACCCCCGAGGAGGACATGGCGAGCCTGGCCGCGGTGGCGGGCCTGACGGAGGTGCCCGAACGGCTGGTCGCCTGCCTGGGCTTCGGCGTCGACGCCCACCACGGCGTCAACCACGCCCTGGTGCTGGAGAACCTCGCCGCGCTCGACCGGGCGGGCGGCTACCTCGGCGCCTTCTCCATCCCGCGCGGCAGCCGGGAGGGCGCGCTCTACCTGGACGCCGTCGAGCACGCCCGGGCCGCCTTCCCCAAGCACCCCAGCATCGTCAACGGCTCGGTGGCGGCGGCGCTGCGCGGCGAGTTCGGCGACGTGCAGTTCACCGAGCGGACCAAGGGCGAGAAGCTCTTCGTCAATCCGCTGATGACGCTCTACTTCGGGGTCACGGTCGAGGCGCTGGCCGCCGAGAACCGCTACCTGGACCGGCTGGAGCACACCGTGGTGACCCGCCAGATCAGCACCCTGATCGAGGAGTTCCGGGACGAGCTGCCCCGGCAGCGCCCGCCCCGGCAGTTCCCGCACTGACGGGGGAGCGGGGCCGCTTTCCCCGGGTCAGTGCGGGGCGAGCCGGAACTCCAGGTTCCCGAACCGCACCTGGTCGCCCGGCCGCACCGGGATCCCGCCCGCGATCCGACGCCCGTTCACATGGGTGCCGTTGGTCGACCCGAGGTCGTACAGCACCCAGCCGCCGTGCTCGTGCCGCAGCTCGGCGTGGTGCCGGGAGACCGAGGCGTCGTGCAGCCGCAGCCCCGAGCCGGGGATCCGTCCGATCGTCAACGGCCCGGCCCCGGCCTGCGGCAGGCTCAGCCCGGGCAATCGCTCGGTGCGCCAGGCCCGGTTCAGCCGGCCGCCGAAGGCGGACACCCGGCCGACCGTCCGCAGCACGAAGCGCTCGACCGGCCCGCCGGTGGGCAGCCCGGCCACCGCCGCGTCCAACTCGCCGCGGCTGGTGGCCTGCAGGACGATGTCCATCCGGCCGAGGAAGGTGTCGTGCGACAGCCGGCCGCTGCCCGCGCCGTCCCGGAGCACCCCGAGCGCCTGGTCCCGTTCGGCGTCGGAGGGCCGGACGGCGCCGGTGGGGAGTTCAGGCTGCGTCATGGCCCGATTGTCGGATCGAGCGGCTCCGACTGTCCAGATCACGCGGTGGTCCGGCGCATGCTTCGTACATCACTTCGTGCGTTACTGCGTGCATTACTTCGTGCGTCACTGAGCGACAGACGCCCGTTCCGTCCGTCCGGTTCCAGCCTGGCGGACGGCTGGTCAGAAGGCCCGCGCGGCAGGTCAGCGCTTCCGGGCGGCGGCCAGGATCTTCTCGGTGGTGTGCAGGAACCGGGAGGTCACCGCCCCCCGGTACTGCTTGCCGAACATCTCCCTGGTGACCCACTTGCCGTCCTGAAGGTGCACCACGACGTACGCGGCCCCCGGATCGGCGCCGATCACCTCGACGTCGCCCTTCGCGGAGCGGTGCGGGAGGGCGAGTTCGGGCGGCAGCGGCTCGGAGAGGAAGGCGAGCACCAGCCGGACGTCCGGCGTCACCTCGACGCCCCGGAACGGTTCGGCGGCGAGCAGCGCGGCCACCTCGTCGACCGTCCGCAGCAGCGCCGGCACCGGGTAGCCGAGCGCCTGCTCCAGGTGCTCCTCGATCCGTGCGGTCAGCGCGGCGCGGTCCGGTTCGTCCGTGCCGAAGAAGACGTTCCCGGTCTGGATGTACGAGCGGACGTCCCGCAGCCCCAGCTCGGTGAAGAGCGCCCGCAGCCGCTCCATCTTCACCGTCCGGCCCCCGACGTTGATGGCCCGCAGGAACGCGATGTACGTGGTCGTGGTGGTCACCGGGCCAGTGTGGCACCGGCCACCGACAGCGCCCGACAGCGCCCGACGGCGCTCACCCGCCCGCCCGGCACCGTCCGTACCCGGCCGTTGTCGGTGCCGGGTGCCACACTGGCGCCATGGTCACCTGGCAGGATTTCGAGCACGAGGCACCCGAACTCGCGGCCCTGGTACGCGCCCGGTTCGAGGCCAACAAGCACCACGTCCTGGCGACGCTGCGCAAGGACGGTTCACCCCGGGTGAGCGGCTCGGAGGTCGACTTCGTCGGCGCCGACGCCTGGCTCGGGTCGATGTACGGCGCGGTCAAGGCGCGCGACCTCCAGCGGGACGCCCGCTTCGCGCTGCACGCCCACCCGGGCGACGAGACCATGGCCGGCGGGGACTCCAAGCTCTCCGGCCGCGCGGTGGAGGTCACCGACGAGACCGAGCTCGCCGCCTTCGCGGCCGACCTGCCCGAGCCGCCGCCGACCCCGTTCCACCTGTTCCGGCTGGACCTCCGGCAGGTGGTGCACACCGCCCTGGAGGGCGAGGCCCTGTGGGTGCTCAACTGGCACCCGGGCCGGCCGGTGGAGCGCATCCAGCTCCACTGACCGGCCGGTCACGTCCTACGGCAGGACGGACTTGAGCGCCTCGGGGGTCCGGGCCACGACGGCGTGCCCGTCGTCCGCGGTGATGATCGGGCGCTGGATCAGCACCGGGTGCTCGGCCATCGCCCCGATCCAGCGCGCCCGCTCGCCCGCCTCCCGGGGCCACTCCTTCATCCCCAGGTCCTTCGCGACCTGCTCGTCGGTGCGGGTGATGTCCCACGGCTCCAGGCCCAGGCGCTCCAGCACCTGCTCCAGCTCGGCGGCGGTCGGCGGGTCCTCCAGGTAGCGGCGCACGGTGTACTCGACCCCGGCGGCGGTCAGCGCGGTGAGGGCCGTCCGGCACTTGCCGCAGCGCGGGTTGATCCAGATCTCCATGCCCGCCAGCCTATCGGGGCTCCGCCCGGGCCCCGGCGGCGGGAACTCTGCCGGCCCACCCGCGGTTCACGCACCAGCAAGCAGGACGTCGGAGGGGAGCACCGCATGGACGGCGCCGCGATCATCGAGCAGCTGATGACGACGGAGGTCAGGACCGACCCGTACCCGCTCTACGCCCGGGCGCACGAGCTCGGCCCGGTGGTCCCGGCGGGAGACGGGATGTTCGTGGTGAGCGGCTACGCGGCGGTCGACAAGGTGCTGCGCACGCCCGCCTTCGGCGTGGCGACCGCCGACATGATGGCCGGCCTCGCCCCGGAATTCGCCGAACACTCCTCGCTCGCCCTGTTCGGCCGCTCGATCCTCCAGCGCAACGCCCCCGACCAGCCCCGGGTCCGCTCACTGATCGCCTCGGTGTTCACGGCCCGCCGGGTCGCCGCGCTGCGCCCGGCCGTGGCGGCGGCGGTCGACCGGCTGCTGGACGGGATGGCCGAGCAGGGCGCCGACGGCTCTCCGGTGGACTTCATGGACGCCTTCGCCTTCCGGCTGCCGGTCGGGGTGATCTGCGAGCTGCTCGGCGTCCCCGAGCGGGACCGCTACCGCTTCCGTGAGCTCGCCGCCGACCTGACCGTCGCCCTGGAGTTCGTCCAGGACCTCGACGAACTGGACGAGGCCGACCGGGCCGCCGACGAGCTGTCCGGGTACTTCACCGCGCTGGTCGCCGAGCGGCTGGCCCGCCCCCAGGACGACCTGGTCAGTGACCTCGCCCGGATCGCCGCCGCGGACGGCGAGCGGCTCTCCGGCGTCGAGTTGCTGGCCAACCTGGTGCTGCTGCTGGTGGCCGGCTTCGAGACCACCACCAACCTGCTCGGCAACGGCCTCGCCCTGCTGTTCCGCCACCCCGGGGTGGCCGCCGGCCTGCGCAGCGGCGCCGTCACCCCGGCCGGGTTCACCGACGAGGTACTGCGCTTCGACTCCCCGGTCCAGGTCACCGCGCGGGTCGCCCTGGCGGAGGGCCTGGCGGTCGAGGGCCTGCCCGTCCCGGCCGACAGCGCGCTGAACCTGCTGATCGGCGCGGCCAACCACGACCCCGCCCGGTACGACCGCCCCGGGGTGTTCGACCCGACCCGCACCGACAGCCAGCCGCTCAGCTTCGGCGGCGGCACCCACTTCTGCCTGGGCTCCCAGCTGGCGCGGCTGGAGGCCGAGGTCGCGGTGCCCGCTCTGCTGGACCGTTTCCCCCGGCTCGCCCAGGGCGGCGTCCCGACCCGGCGTGACCGGCTGGTGCTGCGCGGTTACGAGACGCTGCCGGTGATCGTCCGGTGATCATCCGGTGACGGCCCGCTGACCGCGTGCCTGCGGGCCGGGAGGGCCTGGTCCTCCCACCGGAACCGCCGGAAGCCGGGACGTTCGGCCGTTCGTGACTGAGCCGTTCGTGGGGGAGCATGGAGGGACGAATCAGGTCATTCCCCGTGAATCCCCCAGGGTCGGCCAGCCAGGAGGTCCCCGCCGTGTCAGCACCCCGCCCGCCGCAGCTCGCGGTCGCGCAGCAGCGGGTGCCGCGCTGGGTGCCCTGGCTGCCGGTGATCCTGCTGGTCCTGGACCTGATCGCGGAGGCCGTCGTCCCGGACGCGGTCGCCGCCGGCTTCCTGCTCACCGCCCTGCCCGTGGTGGCCGCGTTCAGCTACGGCCCGGCGCTGACCGCCGCCACCACCGGCGGCGCGCTGGGCCTCCAACTGCTGCTGGCCCTGCGCGCCGGCCACATCAACGAGCAGCACCACGTCTGGGTCTACATCGCCACCGTGCTCTCCGGGGCGATGGGCACCGCCCTGTCCTGGCAGCGCACCCGGCAGAACCGTAACCTGCTGCAGGCCCGTACGGTCGCCGAGACCCTGCAGCGCACCGTGCTGCGGCCGGTGCCCGAGCGGGCCGGCGGCCTGCGGGTGGCCGGGCTCTACCGCCCGGCCCAGGCCGACATCCTGGTCGGCGGGGACCTCTACGAGGTGTGCGACACCCGCTTCGGCGTCCGGGTGCTGCTCGGTGACGTCCGAGGCAAGGGCCTGGGCGCCGTCCGCACCGTCGCCGACGTGCTCGGCGCCTTCCGGGCAGCCGCCCACGACACCCCGGGCCTGGTCGAGCTCGCCGACCAGCTGGACCGCGCGGTCCTCCGCGACGCCGCCGACCTCGGCGACGACGAGCTGTTCGTCACCGCCGTCCTGCTCCAGTACCGCCCGGGCACCGACTGCGTGGAAATCGTCAACCGCGGCCACACCACCCCGCTGATGCTCGCCCGGGGCACCATCGCCCCGGTGGCCTGCGCCGACGAACTCCCGCTCGGCCTCAGCCACCTCGGCCCCGAGGACGAACCCGCCAAGCCGACCACCGTCGCCCTGCCCCCGGGCCACACCGTGCTGCTCTACACCGACGGCGTCAGCGAGGCCCGTGACGCCACCGGCTCCTTCTACCCGCTCGCCCCGCGCCTCGCCGCCCTTGGCAGCACTGCACCCGACCGGGTGGTCTCCTTCCTGGCCCAGGACGTCCACCAGTACGCCGGCCTACTCGCCGACGACCTCGCCGTCCTCGCCCTCACCCCCGGCTAGGGCCTGGGTCCGAGCCATTCCCACAGCCTGCTCCCGGGCGTCGTCCAGCGCGTGGTGGGTGTCCGGCAGGTCCGATCGACTCCCGATCCCGGCACCCCGAAACCCCCATCGAAGACGCCCCCTCAACCGCTTTCCCGCCTCAATCCTCACCCAGCCCGGACCGGCCGACCCGGTTGACGACATGGCTGTGCCCGGTCGGATCGCGCTCCGACCGGGCACACCTCCTGGAGCCGCGATCTCTAGAGGTCGTAGTACAGCTCGAACTCGTGCGGGTGGGGCCGGAGGGCGATCGGGGCGATCTCGTTGGTGCGCTTGAAGTCGATCCAGGTCTCGATCAGGTCCGGGGTGAAGACGTTGCCGGCGAGGAGGTACTCGTGGTCGGCTTCGAGGGCCTCCAGGACGGCGGGGAGGGAGGAGGGCACCTGGGGGACGTTGGCGTGCTCCTCGGGGGCGAGCTCGTAGAGGTCCTTGTCGACGGGCTCGAGCGGCTCGATCTTGTTGCGGATGCCGTCGAGGCCGGCCATCAGCATGGCGGAGAAGGCCAGGTACGGGTTGGAGGACGGGTCCGGGGCGCGGAACTCGATGCGCTTGGCCTTGGCGTTGGAGCCGGTGATCGGGATGCGGATCGCGGCCGAGCGGTTGCGCTGCGAGTAGACGAGGTTGACCGGCGCCTCGAAGCCGGGCACCAGGCGGTGGTAGGAGTTCACCGAGGGGTTGGTGAAGGCCAGCAGCGAGGGGGCGTGCCGGAGCAGGCCGCCGATGTAGTACCGGGCGGTGTCGGAGAGGCCGGCGTAGCCCTGCTCGTCGTAGAAGAGCGGGGAGCCCTCGGTCCACAGCGACTGGTGGACGTGCATGCCCGAGCCGTTGTCGCCGAAGATCGGCTTCGGCATGAAGGTGGCCGTCTTGCCGTTCCGCCAGGCGACGTTCTTGATGATGTACTTGAACAGCATCAGGTCGTCGGCCGCGTGCAGCAGGGTGTTGAACCGGTAGTTGATCTCCGCCTGGCCTGCGGTGCCGACCTCGTGGTGCTGGCGCTCGACCTCCAGGCCGGACTTGGCGAGCTCCAGGGACATCTCGGCGCGCAGGTCGGCGAAGTGGTCGACCGGCGGGGTGGGGAAGTAGCCGCCCTTGTACTTGACCTTGTAGCCGCGGACGTCGCCCTCGGCGGCGCCGCTGTTCCAGGCGCCGGCCTCCGAGTCGATGTGGTAGAAGGACGCGTTGGCGCTGGTGTCGAACCGCACCGAGTCGAAGACGTAGAACTCGGCCTCGGGCCCGAAGAAGGCGGTGTCGGCGATGCCGGAGGAGGCGAGGTAGGCCTCGGCCTTCTTGGCGACGTTGCGCGGGTCGCGGCTGTAGGCCTCGCCGGTGACCGGGTCCTGGATGAAGAAGTTGATGTTGAGGTGCTTCTCGGTCCGGAAGGGGTCGAGGCGGGCGGTGGCGAGGTCCGGGACGAGAGCCATGTCGGACTCGTGGATGGCCTGGAAGCCGCGGATCGACGAGCCGTCGAACATCAGGGTCTCGGACGGATCGAAGGTCGCCGCGGGTACGGAGAAGTGCTGCATGACGCCCGGCAGGTCGCAGAAGCGGACGTCGACGAACTTGACGTCGTTGTCCTGGATGAACTGCTTCACTTCGGCGGCGTTGTTGAACAAAGCATCCTCCTCGGCGTGCGAATTGGGCTCACCCTAGGAATGGGTCGTTTCCAGTCGGTGACCCGCTCGTTTCCTAGATGTTAACCGCGACCGCCGAACGGGCGGCAAAGCCTTACGGGACAGGGCAAATCACCCCGCCGACCTGGGGGTCGTCCGAGAAGTGGTCTGGACCACTCGGTAAGCCCGGCGAGCGGGATTCACCCGGTCGTGGCGAAGCCCCGGGCCCGCCCGCTACCGGCCTCGTCCGCGCCCCGCCGGGAGGGGAGCCGGTGCCGGTCCGCGGCGTGAGCCCGGTTAGTGTGGATTCGTGGACACCAGAGAAGCGTTGGGATCGTGGATCGACGGCCCCAAGGCGGCCGCCGAGAAGATGGGCGCCGACTTCGGCTACCGCGGCGAGCGCCTCGGACTGCCCAAGGAGGGCCCCGGCTCGATGGCCGGCCCCGGCCGACGGATCGGCGCGCTGTTCGTGGACGGCTGGCTGGTCTCGCTGGTCTCCTTCGGTCTGCTCGCGAAGGGGGACCCGGCCGAGGCCAACCTGTGGACCCTCCCGCTCTTCTTCCTGGTCGCGGCCGTCCTGCTCGCCACCACCGGCACGACCCTCGGCAAGCGGCTGTTCGGCCTCCGGGTGGTCCGCCTGGACGGGCGCCGCGCGACCATCCCGCAGGTCCTGCTGCGCACCGTGCTGCTGTGCCTGGTGGTGCCGCCGCTGGTCTGGGACCGCGACACCCGCGGCCTGCACGACAAGGCGGTCGGCACGGTCGAGGTCCGGATCTGACCCGGAGTCGGAAGCCCGGAACCGGAAGCCCGGAACCGGAAGCCCGGAACCCGGAGTCCGGTGTCCGAAGCGGCCCCGCAGTCCGAAGCAGCCCCGCAGAGCGCAGAGCGCGCAACCGCAAGAACGTCGAACGGCCCCGCCCCGGAAGATCCGGGGCGGGGCCGTTCTGGTGTCGTCAGCGGAGGGGGACGGTCAGCGGACCTGGCCGCCCTTGGGCATCCGGGCGCCCTTGGGCATCGGGCCCTTGGGGATCGGCGCCTTGGAGAGCAGGTCGCCCAGCGCGCGCAGGCGGTCGTTGGTCTCGGTGACCTGGGCGGCGGTGATGGCGCGGGGCAGGCGCATCAGGTGGATCTGCAGCTTCTTCAGCGGGATCTCGCCCTCGCCGTTGCCCACCACGATGTCGTGCACCGGCACGTCGCCGACCACACGGGCCATCTTCTTCTTCTCGGAGGCCAGCAGCTGGCGCACCCGGTTCGGGTTGCCCTCGCCGATCAGCGCGATGCCGGCCCGGCCCACGGCGCGGTAGACCGCGTCCTGGTTACGGGTGACCGCGACCGGGGTGGAGTTGGAGCTCCAGCCGCGCCGGATGTTGTTCAGCACCGCAGCTACGGCGCCCGGCTGTCCCTCCATCTGTCCGAACGCGGCGCGTTCGGCCCGGCGCCCGAAGACGATCGCCATGGCCAGGACGGCCACGATGAAGCCCAGGATGCCCAGGTAGATGGGGTGGTCGATTGCGAAGCCGATGGCGAGGAACACGCCGAAGGTCAGCAGGCCGACGCCGGCGATGATCAGGCCGATCTTGGTGTCGACCTTCTTGGTCATGGTGTATGCCAGGCGAATCTGCTTCAGTCGCCCGGGGTTCTCGGATGTTTCCCTCGCCATAACGCTCATGGTACGTGGCACGGGTACGGGATATCCAAGCCCGGGTACCCGTTCGTCCGAACCGTGACCCGGGCGACCGCGTACGGTCGCGCTCAGCGACCTGCGCCGTCGCACACAGCGACGTCAGGGCCTCACTGCCCTACGGAGCGTGCTCCGAGGCCGTCCGTAGCCCTGGTCGTGGCGCCCGCGTCGTGCCGCCGGTCGGCCGCGTGCTCGCGGTTCTCGCATACCGCCACCCAGGCGTTGCGGCGCGCGTGCCGCTGTCCGGGTGCCAGTAGGACGCTCTCGGCGAACCGCAGCGCCGCCCCCACCGACCGGATCCGCGCCTGCATCTGCATCCCGAACAGCTCCTCTCGCGACGGTCGCGACCGCTCGCGACGGGTCGTGGCTGGTTGTGCTGGTCATGGCCGGTCGTAGCTCGTCATGGCCGGTCGTGGCTGAGAAGAATCGAACGCCTACCAGGCGTCCATCGTCCCCACCCCGTGTTACCAGTCCGTGACCAGGCAGTCAAAGCACGGTGAAACCCGGAAGGGCGGAGCCTCGGCTCCGCCCTTCCGATGGTTCACGTGGCTGGAAGCCGACGCCGAGGTCAGACCGCCGCCTGCTCGCGCCGCTCCAGCGCCTGCCGGTACAGCCGTCCGGCCCGGTACGAGGAACGCACCAGCGGGCCCGACATGACTCCGGCGAAGCCCAGCTCCTCGGCCTCCTCCTGGAGTTCGACGAACTCCTGCGGCTTCACCCAGCGCTCGACCGGGTGGTGGCGCAGCGAGGGCCGCAGGTACTGGGTGATGGTGATCAGCTCGCAGCCGGCCCCGACCAGGTCGGCCAGCGCCTGGCTGACCTCCTCGCGGGTCTCGCCCATGCCCAGGATCAGGTTGGACTTGGTGACCAGTCCGGCCGCGCGGGCCTGGGTGATGACGTCCAGGGAGCGCTCGTAGCGGAAGGCCGGGCGGATCCGCTTGAAGATCCGCGGGACCGTCTCGACGTTGTGCGCGAGCACCTCGGGGCGGGAGGAGAAGACCTCGGCGAGCTGCTCGGGGACGGCGTTGAAGTCGGGGATGAGCAGCTCGACGCCGGTGCGGCCGGTGGCGCGCTCGGCGGTCATCGCGTGCACCTGGCGGACGGTCTCGGCGTACAGCCAGGCGCCGCCGTCCTCCAGGTCGTCGCGGGCGACGCCGGTGATGGTGGCGTAGTTGAGGTCCATGGTGACGATGGACTCGGCGACCCGGCGGGGCTCGTCGCGGTCGAACTCGGCGGGCTTGCCGGTGTCGATCTGGCAGAAGTCGCAGCGGCGGGTGCACTGGTCACCGCCGATGAGGAAGGTCGCCTCGCGGTCCTCCCAGCACTCGAAGATGTTGGGACAGCCGGCCTCCTGGCAGACCGTGTGCAGCCCCTCCTTCTTCACCAGCGACTGGAGGGCGTTGTACTCCGGGCCCATCTTCGCGCGGGTCTTGATCCACTCGGGCTTCCGCTCGATGGGGGTCTCGCTGTTGCGGACCTCCAGGCGGAGCAGCTTCCTGCCGTCGGGCGCGACAGCGGACACGTGCGACTCCTAGAACTAGACGGGGTACCCCCAGGGTACGCCTGTGGTTGTACGGCCTATGCCGGGCCTGCCGCCCTGCAATCGCAGGGCAACACGGCTACTGGCCAGTAGATTCCCTATGGGCGGGAGGGCTCAGCGGCTGAGCGCCGGCTCCGGCAGCTCGGCGAGGACGTCCCTCAGGTGCCGCTCGACCGACGGTGCCGCCTCGCCCACCGGGAAGTCCCGCCCCAGCTCGCCGGCCAGCGAGGCGACGCCCGCGTCCCGGATGCCGCACGGCACGATCTTGTCGAAGTACGTCATGTCCGGGTCGCAGTTGAGCGCGAAGCCGTGCATGGTCACTCCGCGGGCGACCCGCACGCCGATCGCGGCGAGCTTGCGGTCGCCGCCGCGCTGCCCGGCGTTGGACGGCGCGTACTCGGGCCCGGCCAGTCGCGGGTCGATGCCCAGCGGCAGGCCCATCCGCAGGGTGAGCTTGCCGATGTCCACCACCTCGGACGGGTCCACCACGGCGTCCGGGAGGTTCTCGCCGAGCACCCAGACCCCGCTGCGGCCCTCGACCCTGGTGGTCCCGATGCCGAAGTCGGCGGCGGCGCGGATCAGCGCCTCCTCCAGCCGGCGGACGTACGCGATCACGTCGATCGGGTCGGGCAGCTTGACGATCGGGTAGCCGACCAGCTGGCCGGGGCCGTGCCAGGTGATCTCGCCGCCCCGGTTGACCTCGACCACCGGGGTGCCGTCCAGCGGCAGGTCGGCGGGGTTGGTGCGCTTGCCCATGGTGTACACGGGCGGGTGCTCCAGCAGCAGCACGGTGTCGGGGATCTCGTCCGCGACCCGCAGCGCGTGCAGTCGCTGCTGCTCCTCCCACGCCTCCTCGTACGGGACGACCTGCTCGCCTATGCCCATTCGAACGAAACGTACGTTCTCGCTCACCGCTGCCGCTCCTTGCCAGGCGTTCGAGACCAACCTCGCCACTGTACGCCCACGCCCGCGTCACCCGTTCGGCCGTCCCGTTCGACCGTTCCGTTCCGTCGTCTCGTCCGTTCGGCGGTCCCGTTCGGCTGTCTCGTTCGACCGTCCCGTCCGGTCGTCCCGTTCAGCCGTCCCCGCCTCCGTCTCCGGCGAGCAGCTGCAGCCGCAGGGCCAGCTGCAGTTCCAGCGAGCGTTCCGGGTGGTTCCAGTCCTGCCCCAGCAGCGCCTCGACCCGGTCCAGTCGCTGCACCACCGTGTTCACGTGGACGTGCAGCTCGTCCTTGGCCCGGGTGAGGCTGCCGCCGCAGTCGAAGTAGGCCCGCAGGGTGCGCACCAGCTCGGTGCCGCGCCGGGCGTCGTAGGCGAGCAGCGGGCCGAGCGTGGCGCCGACGAAGCCGTCCACGTCGTGGCCGTCGCCGAGCAGCACCCCGAGGAAGCCGAGGGCCCGGGCCGAGGCGCCCTCCCCGGCGCGGCCGAGCACCCGCAGGGCCCGTACGCAGCGCATGCCCTCGGCGTACGAGGCGGCCAGCGCGGCCGGGCCGGCGGCGGGGCGGCCGGCCCCGACGGTGACCGGGAAGCCCGAGAGCCGGGCCAGTCGCTCGGCGGCCCGCCGGGCGGTCTCCGCGGGGTCGTCGGTGCCGTCCGGTACGGCGGGCACCAGCAGGACGACCGTCTCGCCGTGCTCGGCGCTGACGCCGCGGGAGCCGAAC
>NZ_MECK01000004.1 GCF_014596465.1 Streptomyces sp. CBMA123
CTGTCTTCGGCGGGTTGCGGCGAGCGGGCCCCGTTGTCCGGTTCGCCCGTGTGAGCGCGTAAAGTCTCCGGTCGTGGAAGAGACGGCCGGGCGAGCACCCCAGGACACCCCGCCGTGCGTCGCCGTACGCGACCTGGTCAGGACCTACCGCACCGGGCGCGGCGCCGCAGCCACCGAGATCCGGGCCAACGACGGGATCAGCCTGACTGTCCGGCAGGGCGAGGTCTTCGGGCTGCTCGGGCCCAACGGCGCCGGGAAGTCCACCCTCGTCCGCCAGCTCACCGGGCTGCTGCGTCCGGACTCCGGGACGGTCGAACTGCTCGGGCACGACATCGTGCGCCACCCGGAACGGGCCGCCCGGCTGCTCGGCTACCTCGGGCAGGAGTCCACCGCGCTGGACGAGCTGACCGTCGCCCTCGCCGCCGAGACCACCGGACGGCTGCGCGGGCTCTCGCGTTCCGGGGCCCGTGCCGCGGCCGCGGACGTCCTCACCGAACTCGGGCTGGAACCGATCGCGGCGCGGCCGCTCGCCAAGCTCTCCGGCGGGCAGCGGCGGCTCGCCTGCTTCGCGGCCACCCTGGTGGGGGAGCGGCCGCTGCTCGTCCTGGACGAGCCCACCACCGGCATGGACCCCGTCGCCCGGCGGGCCGTCTGGTCGGCCGTCGACCGGCGGCGGGCCGAACACGGCACGACGGTGCTGCTGGTGACCCACAACGTGATCGAGGCGGAGACCGTGCTCGACCGGGTCGCCGTGGTCGACGAGGGCCGGGTGATCGCCTGCGACACGCCCGGCGGGCTCAAGGCGCTGGTCGACGGCGACGTCCGGCTCGACCTGGTCTGGCGGGACGAGGCGCCGATCGGCGTGCCCGCCGTCGCCGAACTGGCCGAGCGGGCCGAACGCACCGGGCGCCGCTGGACCGTCCGCACCACCCCCGAGCAGGCCCGCGAGCTGGTCGCCGCCGTCACCACCGGCCCGGCCTTCGCCGCCCTCGACGACTTCACCCTCGCCACCCCCAGCCTTGAGGACGCCTACCTCAAGCTGGGCGGCCGCCACGGAGGACTGGCCAAGTGACGCTGCTCTCGGTGCCCCCGCAGACCCGCCGGCCCACGGCCACCGCCCCGCTCGCCCCGGCCGCCCGGCTGCTGCCCGCGCTGGCCGCGGTGTACCGGGCGCAGCTCACCCGGGCGAAGGTGGCCCGGATCCCGCTGCTGTTCGTGGCGACCTTCCAGTCCGTCGGCATCCTGGTGATGATGCGGGGCGTCGTGGACGCCGGGCAGACCTCGGCGGCCCGCTCGGTGGTCGCCGGGTCCAGCGTGCTGGTGGTGGCCTTCGTCGCCCTCAACCTGCTGGCCCAGTACTTCGGGAAGCTGCGGGCCACCGGCGGCCTCGACCACTACGCGACGCTGCCGGTGCCGGCCGCCTCCGTGGTGCTCGGCGCCGCCGCCGCGTACGCCTCCTTCACCCTGCCCGGGACGCTCGTCACGGCCGGCATCGGCGCGGTGATGTTCGGACTGCCGCTCGGCCAGCTGTGGGTGCTGCTGGCCGTCGTGCCGCTCGCCGGGGCCGCCCTCTCCGGGCTCGGCGCGGCCTGCGGGCTGCTCGCGCCGCGGCAGGAGATCGCGACCATGCTCGGGCAGCTCGGCATGTCGGCGGCGCTGCTGCTCGGCGTGCTGCCGGTGGACCACCTGCCGCAGCCGGTGCTGTGGCTGCGCGACCTGCTGCCCTCGACGTACGGGGTGGAGGCCTTCGCCCGGACCTTCGCGCCCGACCCGGACTGGGGGATGGTGCTCGCCGACCTCGGGGTCTGCGCGGCGGTGGGCGTGGTGTCGCTGGCCCTGGCCACCTGGGCGTACCGGCGGGCCGTCGCACGGTAGCCCTCTCCGGCCGCCGTCCGGCCCGGGCGGTGGGGCCGCTCGCACGGCGGTCGTGAAACGATGGGGCCTGTGACCGTACCGAACACACCTCCGGAACCCGCCCGCGCCGACGTGCCGGCCGAGCCGGGAACCGTACCCGACCCGTTCGCACCGCCGCCGGTCTCCGCCGAGGAGCCGCCCGCCGGTCTGCCGGCGGCGCCGTCCACCGGCGGGCGCGAGGTGCCGGCCGAGCTGCGGATCGGCTCCGGGGTCGTGCTCGCGTGCCTGCTGGTCGGACTGGTGATGGCCGCGCTCTGGGCCTGGCTGGCGCCCAAGGTGCCGCTGGTCGTGGACGGGGACCGGATCCTCTACGTGGACCCCGAGGGCGAGCAGCGGGCCGGCGCCGACGCGGTCTTCGTGCTGATCGGACTGGGCGCCGGGATCCTCACCGCGCTCGGCGCCTTCCTGGTGACCCGCAAGCGCGGCGGCGGGATCTCGGTCGCGCTCGGGCTGGCGATCGGCGGACTGTTCGGCTCGTACGGGGCCTGGAAGCTCGGCCGCTGGCTCGGGCCGAGCGACAACCTGATCGCCGAGGCCCGGCGGGTCGGCAACGGCGGGCACTTCGACGCGAGCATCGACCTCGGCGCGCTGGGGGCGCTGCTGGTGTGGCCGATGACGGCGATGGTGGTGCTGCTGGCGCTGTCGGCGGCGTTCGGGAAGCGGGAGGAGGACCCGCCGCCGTACTGGGGGGTGCCGGCGGGGACGTACGGGGACCCGGCGGGGCAGGCTCCGGTGGACGCGGCTCCTGTGGTGCCGACCACGGAGGACCGGCCGCAGGGCTGAGTTTGCGTGAGCGGGTCGGGAGGTCGGCGGCCGGGTACAGGCCGGGGCCTTCCGCCCCGCGTGGTTCCCCGCGCCCCGCTCGGGGCGCGGGGATTCCGTCTGTACGGGTGGCCTCAGCCGACCTCAGCCGTCCTCAGCCGTCCTCAGCGGGCGATGGGGGCGGTGTGGGCGCGGGTGAGGGCGACGAGGTCGGCGGGGGCCAGTTCCACTTCGAGGCCGCGGCGGCCCGCCGACACGTAGATGGTCGGGTGGGTGAGGGCGCTGGCGTCGATCACGGTGCGCAGCGGGCGGCGCTGGCCCAGCGGGGAGATGCCGCCGCGGACGTAGCCGCTGCTGCGCTCGGCGGCGGCCGGGTCGGCCATGGCGGCACGCTTGCCGCCGACGGCCGCCGCCAGGGCCTTGAGGTCGAGCTGGCCGGCCACCGGGACCACGCCGACGGTGAGGGCGCCGTCCACGTCGGCGACCAGGGTCTTGAAGACGCGCTCGGCGGCCACGCCCAGAGCCTCGGCGGCCTCGCCGCCGTAGGAGGCGGCGGCCGGGTCGTGCGCGTAGGCGTGGACGGTGAAGGGGACGGCGGCGGTCTCCAGGGCGACGGTGGCGGGGGTGCCCTGGCCGCCCTTCTTCGGCTTCCTGGCCATGGGGGGAGTGCCTCGACTCAGTTGGGGCTGAAGGACTGGCGGGTGAGGTCGACCGCGGGCAGCGAGGGCAGCCAGCTGAGGACGGCGCTCTCGCGGCGCAGCAGGTCGAGTTCGGTGCGCAGCCGCTGGGCGGTGTCGGGGCAGGCGAGCAGCTGCTGCTTGACCGCGGTCTCGAACACCGAGGCGGCGGCGACCAGGTAGGAGAGCACCTGGGGGTCGTCGGGGAGTTCCTGGCGGCCGTGGGTGCTGGCCTCGCGGGCGCCGGCCAGGCGCTTCTGGTAGACCCGGAAGGCCCGTTCGACCTCGGCGCCGAGCGCGCCGGAGCCCTCGCCGGGGCTCTCCTCGATCGGCTCGACCTCGCCGGTCAGGTACGGGCCGGTGACGTCCACCGAGCGCAGCCGGAACCGGGTGGTGCCGGTGACCAGCAGCTCGTAGCGGCCGTCGGGCTGGGCCTGGGCGGAGGAGAGGTCGGCGACGCAGCCGACGTGGTACACCGCCTCCAGCGGGTCCCCGGTGACGGTGCCCAGACCGTCGAGCGGGCCGGCCGGGCCCTCCCCGGGGCGCACCGGGGAGACCTCGCGGCCGTCCTTGATGGCGAGCACGCCGAAGCGGCGCGGCTCGTCCTCGGACTGTTCGAGCAGATCGGCGACGAGACGGCGGTAGCGCTCCTCGAAGACGTTCAGGGGCAGCACGAGGCCCGGGTAGAGCACGGTGTTCAGCGGGAAGAGCGGCAGCCGTTCTGTCACGGCGGACAGCGTAGTTCCCCGGGGCCCGCCCGTGTCGCGCGGTTACCGCAGTGCCGATCTTTGGACACGCACCGTGTTCACGCGGGGGCGAGCAGGCGGTGCCCGCGCAGGGCGGCGCGGGCGCGGGCGACGCCACTGGGCGTGGCGGCGGCGCCCGTGCCGAGCGCGGGGGTCCTGGCGTCACCGAGACCTGCGCAGGGGCGGCAGATACCGGGCCGGGGCACGGGGTCGTGGCACTTGGCGCACTCTGCGGGTTCGGGGCGTGGCGCTCGGACGGGTGGCATCTTGCGTTGGAGGCGGTCGCGGAGGATGGCGGCCGGGGAGTGCATCGGTTGCGGCAGTCCGGGCAGCAGTGCGTGGGCCAACTCGGCTTCGCTGTTGCCCCGTTCGAGCCATCGGGCGACGAGGGGGGCCAGCGTCTGCGCCTCGGCCTCGCCGAGGCGCAGCCGTGGTTCGGGGCGAATCACCCGGAACAGCGTGGCCACGGCTGCGCGGGTTCGTTCATCCGGGAGGGTGGGTTCTTCTCCCGGGTCCTTTACGGGAGGGGTGACAGCGCGGCCGGTGTCCCGCTCACCGGAGGCCGGACGGGGGACATTCGGGGCGAGCTGCGGGGTGTCGAAGACATGGGCCTCGGAGCGGAGGGTCCCGTCGGGCATCCGGACGGTGTCGACCCGGTAGTACCCGGCGTCCTTGAGTTCCTTGAGCGCCCGGCGGAGGGCGCCGCGCCCCTGCGGGCTGGTGTCCGCCATGTGGCGACCGTCCTCCCGCCATCCGTTGGGGCGGGAGAGGAGGTCGGCGAGGAGGCCTCGGGCGGTGTAGCTGAGCCGACGGTCCTGCAACAGGCCGTTGGGAAGCACGGTGAAAGCGCGCGCGTGGGCGCTACGATGAATCTGCATTGGGAGTGTTGGCTCCTGTGCCGGACCCCGGGGTGTTGGTAGCACCGCCGGGGTCAACTATGTTCTGTTGATGATGCGGAAAGTAGCACAACAACTACACGGAGTGCCAAGCCTTCGCCGAATCGCCAGTCAGGCTCGGCGGCCCGTCGCCAAGGGATGGGCGCGTTCCAGGAGTTCGCGCACGTGGGCGTTCCGACGGTGTGGCTGGGTCGCGGAGAGCATCGCGCGGAAGCGGTCGTCGGCTCGGCCGGACTGGACGTGAGGGAAGTCGTCCAGGGCGAGGTTCCAGTTCTCCACGGCTTCCTCCAAGTGGCCGACTTCGAGCTGCCATTCGGCGAGCATCGCCCGGTGGCGGACGCGAGCTCGGCGGTACACGGTGGGTCGGACCTTCTCGGAGTGCTGGAGTGCGCGGATCGAGCCTTCACGGTCGCCGAGTTCGTGGTTGACCTGCGCGACGTGGTACGAGAGCGATGCGGGGTCGTAGGAGCCGTGGGCCTTGGCCTTGGACTCGGCTTGCTCCATGGCGACTTCGGCTTCGTGCAGCCTGGCGAGCGCGCCGGCACGGTCGCCGGTCTGGGCGAGGGCGTGGGCCTGCTGGCCGGCGAGGAAGGCGCGCATCCGCGGTCCGGCCTCGGGCGACGCGGCAGCGGCGGCGTTTGCGTACCTCAACGCAGGAGTGCCGTGGCCGAGTTCGACGGCCTGGACGCTCATGCCGCGCAGGGTGGTGCAGTAGGTGAGGTGGTCGCCGGCGGCGAGCGCGAGCTCCAGGGCCTTGGTGTAGTAGGCCTGGCCGAGTAGATCCAGGCGCTCGTCCACGGCCATGTAGCCGGTCAGGTAGAGGTGGTCGGCGGCGGCGGACAGCATCGCTTTGCGCACTTCGTCGTCGGCGGTGGCTTTCAGGTGCGGCGCGATGTTGTTGACCATGAACGCGGCGGCCATCGGGCGGGCGGTCCGGCCGCCGAACTGGTCGTCGATCTCGCTGATCCGCTCGGTCATGGCGATCACGGCCTCGACCTCGGCCATGCCGATCCTGCTGTGCGGATCGGTCTTCAATCGTTCGAACCGCCCGATGACGTCCGGCCAGCCGGGGATGGTGAGGGCGACCGAGTAGAGGCCCGCCCCGAGTACGCCTCTGCGCGATGGGTCCATGTCCATGCTCCCGAGGTCGATCAGTCCTGCCACCGTATCCGTGGATTGGGGCTGAACGTCAGGCTCATCGGCAAAGCCCGCCTCGAACGCCGTTACGGGTCGCCCGAGGCGGCGGGTCAAGGCCTCCAGGGCCACCTTCTGGTACTTGGCCATGGGACGGGTGCCCGAGAGCCAGTGCGAGACGGCGGACTCGTCGTACTTGAGCTTGTATCCGGCCTCGGTGCCGGCCCGGTTGACGGCGCGGGCGAACTCGCCGTTGCTCGCCCACCGGCACTCATCGACCAGTGCGGCCAGCTTGCCGTTGGGTGTCCGTTCGCGTGCTGCCATTGCCGCCCCCCGGGCCAGGTTTCAAGGGTTTCAAGCATCCGGGGTGTCTCTACCGTGTTCACGCGGAGCGCACACATGTTGACTCATTGTCAGGCCGAGTGAGAGTCCCGTAAGCCGGGGTCGCTTCGGCTCCACGATCGGCGGCGCCGCCCACCTGCTCGTCCATTCCCAGGTGGTCGGTGCTGCTCTCCAGGCCAGTGCCGAAGGGTGCCCCACCGTGGTCGTGCATTCCCATGTCTTCTTCCTGACCAGAGATCCACTCTCCGTGCCTGTCGCCCGGCACAGGGTGAGGACCCGCATTACCAACTGGGGTGTCCTCCTCGACGAGGACACGCGGCTTGCGCTGGACACGGTCATCTCTGAGCTGGTGACCAACGCCGTGCAGCACTCCGACCGACCGATGCTCACCGTCGCCGTCCACGTGAGTGTCCGGTTGCAGCGGGCCCTGGTGGAGGTCTACGACGGCTCGACCGCGCTGCCCCGGCGCCGCCGGGCCGCTGCGGACGCGGAGAGCGGCCGAGGGCTGGAACTGGTCGAGTGCCTGGCCTTGGCCCACGGCGTCGAGCGGACCGAGCGGGGCAAACGGGTCTGGGCGGAGCTGGCCCTTCCCGAGCAGCCGGTGACCCGGCGCCAGGTCCTCGCCGGGCCGCGCCGGTTGGTCCGGGCCGCCCTGAACGCGCTCGGACGCCGTGGTCGACCGCCGAAACGGACCCCGAACTGCCCCGGCAGCACCCGTCCCGCTGTTCCGGCTCGCTAGGCAGGGCTCTGCCAGGAAGGGATCAGATCCAGTGACCAGCATGACCAGGACCAACGGCGTCCTCGGCCGCCGTGGGCTGCGGACCGGCTTCGAATGGTCGGCCCCCGGTGCCGCCCGTGCGCGCGCCGCCCAGCTCCTCGCCGAACACCGCGCCCAGCAGCGCGAGATCATCCGTAACCCGCACCTGAGCGCCGAGTGGGCCCGCACGGCAGTGCGCGCCTCGCAGCTGCTGGCTGCCGTCCAAGGCGCCATCGGGCCGGACGTCGCGGTGGAGAACACCTTCCTCGTGGTGAAGTGGCCCGGTCGTGCCTTCGAGATCCCGTGGCATCAGGACGGCATCGACGCTCGCCTCGAACTGGACCCCGACCGGTCCGTCTCCGCCTGGCTGGCCATCAGCGATGCCACCGTGATCAATGGCTGCCTGCACGCCGTACCCGGCTCCCATCACTTCGGCTACCTGCCGTTGGCCCCGGAGGACGAGCACGGCGCCGCACGTGGACGGGCCGATCAGGCCAGCGGGTTCGCCTCCGACAAGGCCGCCACCTTGCCTCTTCGCGCGGGCACCGCCTTGCTCATGGACAGCCGCCTGCTGCACCGCTCCGGCACCAACACCAGCGACGGCGCCCGCGTCGGTCTGAACATCCGCTACATCGCCCCCGGGGGCATCCGCCGCCGCGACCCCCAGAGCCCCAGCCCCGACCCGGTCAGCGGGACGGGCTGGTAGCACCACCCAAGGGATCGACACCCCAGCGAGAGGAACAGAACGCCGTGACCATCCTCGAAGAGATCGCCACCCGCGAGGACCTGGTGACCAGGGTCCGCGTCCTGACCGGGGAGGACGCCGACGCGGCCCGCCGCGCCGACAAGACCCCGATCGCCAAGTCCGACTGCACCTACTACTGCCCCGACGCGGCCACCGCCGAGCGGTGCATCCAGTCCCTGCGCGAGTCCGACGAGCGCCTGCGCAGCCGCCCCGACGAGCTGATGCTCTGGGACTGGCAGTGCACCTACTGGGAGGCCGAGGCCGGCAACCCCAACGGCGGCGGTACCGTCCTGCTCGGCGTCGCCTGGTACGACCGGGCGTTCTTCGACGACCGCCGCGACGCCTGGTTCGGCGCCATGCACCAGCGGATCTACAGGGACCTCGGCATCCCGCTGGAGGACATCACCGTCACCCACTGGCAGCTGATCGCCGACTGACCTGAGCACCACCGGCACACCGGCCGGGCCCCGTACTGCGGGGCCCGGCCCATGCCCGTGCTCAGTCGCGGGCCGCCAGCTGCGGCACCGGCTCGACCTCCGACAGCGGACGGCGGCCCCGCGTCAAGGCCAGCACCAGCACGGCCCCTATCCCGCCGATCATCACCACCGCGAGGCCGCCGGTCAGGAACGCGGTTCTCGGGCCGCTGGCGGCCAGCGCGGGGACGAACAGCATCGAGATCGTCCCGCAGGTGCGGATCACGGTCAGGTCCATCGTCAGCAGCCGCCTGCGGGCGGCCGGAGGGAACAGCGCGAAGTGCGTGGAGAGCGCGATCTGCAGGAACGGCGACACCGCCCCCGACAGGGCGGACAGCGCCAGCAGCACCGGCAGCGAACCGGCCAGCCCGGTCGCTGCCAGCACCAGTCCGGATACGGCCCACGCCCCGCAGTACACCGCCGTCAGCGGCCCGGGCAGTCGCATGTTCCCGGCCACCAGGTTGCCTGCCAGGGCCCCGGCGCCGGTGCAGGCCAGGACGGCCGCGTAGGCGGAGGCCCCGGCATCGAGGCGGGTAGCCAGCAGGGCGGGCATCGCCAGCGACACCGCCCCGGCGAAGATCCCGATCCCGTGCACGGCCAGCACCACCCCGGTGTCCGGGTGGGGCCGCACCAGCGACCAGACGCCCGGCCGCACCCCCGCCGCCTTCGGGCTGGCCTGCGCGGCGGCAGCGGCCGGCCGGATGCGGGCGGCCAGCAGCACCAGGGCGAGGGTCGAGACCGCGAACGTCGCCGCGTCCACCCAGAACAGCCCGGCCAGCGGCATCACCGCCAGCAGCAGCCCGGCCGCCCCCGGACCGGCGATCCGGGCGATCCGGCCGGTCAGGTCCATCAGCCCGCTCACGGCCTGGACCTCGCCGGGCCGGACCAGGTCGGGCACCATCGCGCCGAGGTTCGGGTCGAACAGAGCCCCGCCGACGCCCAGCAGGGCGGCCGAGGCGATCAGCCCGACCGTGCCGAACTCGGCCCACGCCCACGGCAGCGCGGCCACTAGGACCAGCCGCACCGCGTCCACCACCGCGAGCGCCCGCAGAGACGCGACCCGGTCCATGATCCGGCGTCCCACCGTGCCCAGCACGATGTACGGCAGCGACTCGGCCACGGCCGCCAGCCCCATCGCCTCGGCCCCCGACCGCTCCCAGGCCATCCACATCACGGCCATCGCGTACAGGCGGTCGCCGAACACCGACGCCGTCTGCGCTCCCCACAGCAGGAGCACAGGCCCGCGCCGCAGCAACCGCACGTATCGCATGATCCACTCCGCCCCAGGAAGCACGAAGTCCCGGCAGCGAGCCGCCACCGGGAACTCCCCACACCCTAGGGCACCTTGAGGACCGCCCCGCGCAGGCGCCCCGAGCGCGGCACCCCACCACCAGCGGCCACACCCATCACTCGCCGCCGGCCTCGAACTCCGGCAGGCTGCGTAGTAGAACAACCACCGGAGATGGCCGTCCCGGAAGGACTTCTGTGCACCCTCTGATCACGAAGCTCGGGCTCGACGGCGACCCGAAACTCCTGCACGAACGGCGCGGCACCACCTTCTTCAAGGTCGGCGACACCGCCTTGAAGATCACCGATGGCCTGATGGCCGGCCGCGAAGGTGAAGTCCTAGCCGCCCTCGGAGCCGACCACTACACCGCCCACGGCCGCTATGGTCCGGGCACATGGCTGGTCATGCGGTGGATCAACGGCACCAGCCTGTGGGACGCCCTGGAACCCGCCCACCGCGGCGACGACACCCCAGCCACACGCCGCTCGATCCTGACGGCCGCAGCCGAAGCCGCCGAAGCACTCGCCGACCTGCACGCCGCCGGCTGGACCCACGGCGACCTCCAGCCCGACCACGTCGTCTTCGAGGACGACGTCGTACGAATCATCGACCTGGCCTGCGCCCAGGGCCCCGTCCCCGTACCCTTCTACGTCCACCGCGGCGGCCTGGCCCACACCACCGCCCCCGAGATCGCCACCCTGATCCTCAACACCACCGACCACATCACCGCCACCCCCGAGGCGGACGTCTGGTCACTGGCCGCCTCCCTGTTCTGGTCCTGGACTCGTACCCCGCCTACCGACTACCGCGACCCGGACGGCGGCCGGTCCAAGCTCCTCGCCGACATCGCCGCCTGCCGCCCCCGAGAGCTCGCAGCTGTCCGGCCCCGGCCGTTCCCGCCTTTTGAAGGCGCTGTGCTTGCCGGCCTCACTCATGATCCTGAACGGCGGCTGTCAGCTGCGGATCTGGCCCGGTCCTTTCGCTCTGCGAACCCGTAGGCCGCAATAGCTGGTGGGTTGGCCTTCGCGTTTCGAGGGTGACTCGGCCTGCCTCATCAGGCCTCCGCTAGGTCCCGTTTCGCGGCCCCGCCGGAAACATCCGGCGGGGCCGCGAAACCGATTGACCCCACAATCTTGGTCGGCGCCGCTGTTGCTTCTGCGATGCCGGGAAGGGGCGGGCGGGCGCTCAATCTCGGGTGGGCCCGTGTCCTGCGTGCACCTTCTGCACAGGAAGTCGGTCTGGTCGACTTCCTGTGGAAGGATCCGTCGCCGCTTCGGCAAGGCCGAAGCGGCGACGAGGGCAAAGTGATGTGCCGGACCACCTGGACCGTCCGGTGTCGGGTCATATCTCCCGTTACTCGAAGGTGAGCCGGGGAATCGCCTCGATGTCGATCCCGTACCGGTGGTAGACCTTCGTCGTGTTCTCGCTCGTCAGCTTGGCGACAGGGAACCCGAGTGAGGCCGCTGTTGCGTGGACGTGATCGGCGTTCTCCCCCTCGATCTCCAGGTACGGGGGGATCAGCGGCCACTCGTCGATCTCGATGGCTGCACCGCCCAGCGTCCAGGAGGACCGGCGGTTCTCCTGGTACGCCTTCGGTCGGTATCCGAGCTTGCCGAGGAGTGTGTTCGTGGTGTCGAAGTCGCCGACCGTCGTCTCCGTCTCGGTCACGCCGTCGATCGCCTCGGAGCGGATCTCCTTGACGCACAGCGTGACCTCGGTGCCGGTGTCGCGCAGTCGGACCCATGTCCCGGGCCGGCCCGGGATGTCGTAGACGTAGCGGCGCTGGAGTCGGTCGGCCAAGTGCCCGGCCCCCGCCTCGGTCAGCAGCGCGCGGATCTTCTCTGGGGAGATGTTGAGGATCTTCGCCTCGAACTCGGTTGCGCTCATCCGCAGTTGCCTTCCTCGGTTCGGTGCCGCTGTTCCGTTGAGTGTTTTTCGTGCGCCCCGGCCGTTCTCGGCCGGGGCGCACGGGTGATGCGGTGGTGGTGTTCGTGGACGAGGTGGGTGACGTGAGCCCATAGTTTCGGCGGCCCCGCCATTTTGGCCGGGGCCGCCGCCGAATCGGGTTCCTGGAAGGGGCGGCCGGGCGGGACTTCGCCAACGCCCACCTTGCCCACGGCGACCTCGACGGCGTGAAGTTGGAGCTCTCGACCCGCACTCACGAACCCTCCGGAGCTGCCCCAGTGACGAGCAACACCGCACAGCAGGACGCTGCTGTTGCCGACAAGGCGATCCTCGCGAACAGCGCTTATGCCGATGGACGCCACCTGGCCGCCCGCCAGTCCATCTACCGGTGGCAGCAGCCTCAGCACGACTTGCCCGGGATAGTCGTCGGAGAGCTGGCCGGTACGAGCGGGATTGTCCTCGACGTCGGCTGTGGCAACGGCAAGTTCGTGAGCCGTCTGCGCAAAGACCGGCCGGACCTTCGGCTCGTCGGGATGGACATCTCGATGGGCATCCTCACGGATGTCGAGGGGCCGGTCCTGGTAGCGGACGCTCAGGCCCTGCCCTTCGCCGGCGGCAGCGCCGATGCCGTACTCGCATTGCACATGCTGTACCACGTCAGCGATATCGAGGCCACGCTCAATGAACTGGCCCGTGTCCTCCGGCCGGGCGGCGTGCTCATCGCGTCGACCAACAGCTACACCGACAAGCAGGAGCTGGACCAGCTCTGGGCCCGGGCCGCAGGCGAGATCCTCGGAACACCAGAGGGGCCGGAACGGGTCTCGCTCAGCTCCCGCTTCGCGCTGGAAAAGGCCCCCGGTTACCTCAAGGCGGTATTCAAGGACATTCGGGTCCGGGAGTTGCCCGGCATCATCGAGGTCACCGATCCCGCGCCGATCGTCGCCCATCTGGCCTCCTACGAAGCGTGGGCCGACCAATGCGGTGTCCCGTTCCACGAAACCGTCGGTCAGGCGGCCGAGATCGTCACTGCCACGATCGAGGCCGAGGGGTCATTCAAGATCACATGCCTCGGCGGCATCCTGATCTGCCGTAATCCTCTCTAGACCTGCACAGGAAGTCGATCTGGCCGACTTCCTGTGCAGGGCAGGAAGCTTGGGCAGCAGGCGGGCGGAGTAAGGAGAGGATCACTCTTATCGTTTCGGCGGCCCCGGCCGATCTGGCCGGGGCCGCCGCTGATTCTGCAGTTCGAGAGTCAGCGCATTCGGGCGGCCTGGCCGAATCGGCCAGGCCGCCCGGGTATTGCTGGGCTTCGTGGAAAAGACGGCTGGGCGGGTGGTCAATCTTGGGTAGGCCCGCGCCTTTGGGTGTAGGGCCGCCTGGGGTCTCATCGAGGCTTGGCCCTGGAGTTGTGGGCACTGTGCGCAGGAAGTCGGTGCGGCCGCTTCCTGCGCAATCAGGCGGCGGGCGGGGTCAGCCGCGTTGGAGGAGGCGGGTGGCGCCGGTGACGACGGTGGAGGCGAGGAGCCAGCCGACGACGACGAGGCCGGCGGCGATCCACTGGCTGGTGCCGCCGGGGTTCCAGGCGCCCTGGTTGAGGTCGACGATGGGGAGCAGTTTGTCGAGGGTGTAGAGGACCGCGTTCCAGTGCGGGCGTTCGTCGGCCTTGAGCGGGTCGGGCTGGTGGGTGGCGAACCAGATGCTGCCCAGCGCCCAGGCGAGCAGCAGCCACAGGCCCGCGCGGCCGGGGCGGTAGCCGTAACCGACGGTGACGTCCTGGACCAGGCCCCAGATCCGGGCGGGCAGCGGCAGGGTCTCCCGGCGGCGGCGCTGCTTGGCGTACAGCACCTCGCGGGCGTCGTCGTCGGCGCCGTCGCGGCGCAGGGCGGCGGCGAGCTGTTCGTAGGACTCCGGCTGGAAGTCCACCGCGGAGCCCTCCAGCCAGGCGATCCGCTGCCGGACGGTGAACTGGTCGACCGGGCGCAGGTTCTCGTAGACGAAGCCGGTCAGGCCCAGGTGCTTGCCGCGCGGCCAGGACTCCGGGCGGTCGACCAGGTTGCCGACCCGGGCGCGGGAGAGCGAGACCGTCCCGGTGGGCCGGACCCGGCAGGTGAAGCGCAGTTCGGGGGTGTGGATGCGGCGCAGCGAGAGCTCGTCGTCACCCTCCAGGTGGAACTCCCCGGAGATCAGGCAGGCGGCGTCGAAGCGGGCGTCCGAGAGCCGCACCTGGCCGAAGGCGCGGAACGGGGTGGTGGGGGCGCCCGGCGGGGGGTTCTGGCCGTAGCCGGAGCCGTAGTAGCTGCGGGAGCCGAACCAGCCGCCGTCGGCGGAGCTGGTCAGGTAGAGGGTGTGGCCGACGTTGAGTCGGACGGCGTTGAGGCAGGTGCGGTTGTTCTGCGGGTCGCAGTGCAGCTGGGCGCCGCGGAGCGAGAAGCGGCCGCCTATTCGGGCCGTGCGGACGCTCAACTCGCCGCGGGTCTCCAGGCGTTCGGCCTCGAAGTCCTGGTGGACGGTCATCCCGTCGGCGGAGAGGGCGCGGCCGTAGCGGTCGCCGCCGATGACGGCCTGGTTGAGCAGCAGGTCGGTGCCGATCTTGGCGTCGGTGAGCCGGACGCCCTCGGGGATCCGGCAGCGCGCCAGGTGGAGGTCGCCGGTGGTGGACAGCCGGGAGGCCTCGATCCGCGGGATCGCGCACTCGACCATGCGCACGGTGGTGGCCGAGGCCTCCGAGACCAGGACCTTGTGCTCGAAGCGGCAGCCGCGCAGTTCGATGTACCGCTCGATGTGGCCGCCGGCCAGGTTGAGCGCGCCGGTGACGTACACCCCGCTCATCCGCAGCGAGGCGACCCGCCCGGCGGTGGGCTGCGGGCCGGCCAGCAGCAGGTGGGCGAGGACGTCGGCGCCGACCGTCCGCTCGGGCCCCCACGGGGTGTCCCCGAAGGGGTCGTCGATGTCGTTCCGGCCACACCGGCGGTCGAGGACCTCGCCCTCCCGGAAGGCCTCCCAGAGCTCCCGTTCCGTGTCGGTCCAGCCTTCTGGGGCGCTCTCCGCCATGGTTTCCCCCGTCCCCCGGTCGTCTCGCCTTTCGTATCACGGACTGAAATGTGGGACCAGCCGTTCCGGCCACTCCTTACACTGGGTGGCGTGATCTCTCGAATCGACCTCCGCGGCTCGCTGGACGACCCGCGTGACCTGCTGCCCCGTGCCGAGTTCGACGTCGCGGCCGCCCTGGAGAAGGTGCGACCGATCGCCGAGGACGTACGCCATCGCGGGGTCGCGGCGCTGATCGAGATCACCGAGCGCTTCGACGGCGTCCGGCTGGAGTCCACCCGGGTGCCCGCCGAGCAGCTGGCCGAGGCCCTGGAGACGCTGGACCCGAAGGTGCGGGCCGCGCTGGAGGAGTCCATCCGCCGGGCCCGCGCCGTGCACGCCGACCAGCGCCGCACCGGGCACACCACCCAGGTGGTGCCGGGCGGCACGGTCACCCAGCGCTGGGTGCCGGTCGAGCGGGTCGGCCTGTACGTGCCGGGCGGGCTGGCGGTCTACCCGTCCTCCGTGGTGATGAACGTGGTGCCGGCCCAGGAGGCGGGCGTGTCGGGCATCGCGGTGACCTCGCCGCCGCAGAAGGAGTGCGGCGGCCGGGTGCACCCGACCATCCTGGCGGCCTGCGCGCTGCTCGGCGTGGACGAGGTCTACTCCGTCGGCGGCGCCCAGGCGGTCGCGATGTTCGCCCTCGGCACCGAGGAGTGCGCGCCGGTGAACATGGTCACCGGCCCCGGCAACATCTACGTGGCCGCCGCCAAGCGACTGTTCGCCGGCCGGATCGGCATCGACTCCGAGGCCGGCCCAACCGAGATCGCCGTCCTCGCCGACGACAGCGCGCTGCCGTCCGACGTCGCCGCCGACCTGATCAGCCAGGCCGAGCACGGCCCCACCTCCGGCTCGGTGCTGGTCACCGACTCCCCGGCGCTGGCCGACGCGGTCGAGGCCGAGCTGGCCGTGCAGGTCGCCCGGACCAAGCACGGCGAGCGGGTCGCCGAGGCGCTCGGCGGCCGGCAGTCCGGCATCATCCTGGTGGACGACCTCGCCCAGGGCCTCGCCGTGGTCAACGCGTACGCGGCCGAGCACCTGGAGATCCAGACCCGCGACCCGCACGCCGTGGCGGCGAAGGTCGTCAACGCCGGCGCGATCTTCATCGGCCGCTGGACCCCGGTCTCGCTGGGCGACTACGCGGCCGGCTCCAACCACGTGCTGCCGACCGGAGGCTGCGCCTGCCACTCCTCCGGGCTGTCGGTGCAGACCTTCCTGCGCGGCGTCCAGGTCGTCGAGTACGACCGGGAGGCGCTGGCGGACGTCGCCGCCCACGTGGTCAACCTGGCGAACGCCGAGGACCTCCCCGGGCACGGGGACGCCATCAAGGCACGTTTCGTCGGAGACGAACGCAACTGGCACAGCGATTGGACGGTGTCGGGCTCGTGACCGCCGAGACGCGCATCGACGACCTGCCGATCCGGGACGAGCTGCGCGGCCAGTCCCCGTACGGCGCACCGCAGTTGGACGTCCCCGTCCAGCTGAACACCAACGAGAACCCGTACCCGCTGCCCGAGGAGCTGGTGGCCCGGATCGCCGAGCGGGTCGCCGAGGCCGCCCGCGGGCTCAACCGCTACCCCGACCGGGACGCGGTCGAGCTGCGCGAGGGCCTGGCGGCGTACCTGACCCGCACCACCGGCTTCCCGGTGGCCCGCGCGCAGGTGTGGGCCGCCAACGGCTCCAACGAGGTGCTCCAGCAACTGCTGCAGACCTTCGGCGGCCCCGGCCGCAGCGCGCTCGGCTTCGAGCCCTCGTACTCGATGCACGCGCTGATCTCCCGCGGCACCGGCACCGCCTGGATCTCCGGCCCGCGGCGCGACGACTTCACCATCGACGTGGACGCGGCCGTCGACGCGATCGCCGAGCACCGGCCGAACGTGGTGTTCATCTGCTCGCCGAACAATCCGACCGGGACGGCGGTCACCGTCGACACCGTGCTGCGGCTCTACGAGGCCGCGCAGGCCGCCCGGCCCAGCTTGGTGGTCGTCGACGAGGCGTACGTCGAGTTCTCGCACCGCGCCTCGCTGCTGCCGCTGATCGAGGGCCGCCCCAACCTGGTGGTCAGCCGCACCATGTCCAAGGCCTTCGGCGCCGCCGGACTGCGGCTGGGCTACCTGGCCGCCGACCCGGCCGTGGTGGACGCCGTCCAGCTGGTCCGGCTGCCGTACCACCTGTCGGCCGTCACCCAGGCCACCGCGCTGGCCTGCCTGGAGCACACCGACACCCTGCTCGGGTACGTCGGCCGGCTCAAGGACGAGCGCGACCGGCTGGTCGACGCGCTGCGCGCGCTGGGCCTGGAGGTGACCGACTCGGACGCCAACTTCGTCCAGTTCGGCCGCTTCGCCGACACCCACGCCGTCTGGCAGGCCATCCTCGACCAGGGTGTCCTGGTCCGTGACAACGGCGTCCCCGGGTGGCTGCGCGTCACCGCCGGCACGCCCGCCGAGAACGACGCCTTCCTGGACGCCGTCCGCACCGCCCTCCCGTCTCCCACCCCCACCCTTGATCGAGCGCGCTCCGCACGCGCTGCCAGTCAGGAGCTGTAACCCCTCATGTCCCGCATCGGACGCGTCGAGCGCACCACCAAGGAGACCTCCGTCCTGGTCGAGATAGACCTCGACGGCACCGGCCGTACCGACATCTCCACCGGCGTCGGCTTCTACGACCACATGCTCGACCAGCTCGGCCGGCACGGTCTGTTCGACCTCACCGTCAAGACCGACGGCGACCTGCACATCGACACCCACCACACCATCGAGGACACCGCCCTCGCGCTCGGCGCCGCCTTCAAGCAGGCGCTCGGCGACAAGGTCGGCATCTACCGCTTCGGCAACTGCACGGTGCCGCTGGACGAGTCGCTCGCCCAGGTCACCGTCGACCTCTCCGGCCGGCCCTACCTGGTGCACACCGAGCCCGAGCACATGGCGCCGATGATCGGCAGCTACGACACCACGATGACCCGGCACATCCTGGAGTCCTTCGTGGCCCAGGCCCAGATCGCGCTGCACGTGCACGTCCCGTACGGGCGCAACGCGCACCACATCGTGGAGTGCCAGTTCAAAGCCCTGGCCCGGGCGCTGCGCTACGCCGCCGAGCGTGACCCGCGCGCGGCCGGAATCCTCCCGTCGACCAAGGGCGCGCTGTGAACAAGACCGCGACGATCCTCCTCTTCGTCGGCCTCTTCCTGGCCGGCGGAGTGATCTCGTTCTGGAAGCAGAAGCTGCCGAAGGGCGTCATCCTGGTGCTGGCCATCGGTGCCGTGATGTGCCTGGGCTCCGGGCTCATGCGCCTCTAGATCCGCCTGGCTTCGTAGAGAGACTGGACACCTGAACATGGGCAAGAACGTCGTCGTCCTCGACTACGGCTCCGGCAACCTCCGCTCCGCGCAGCGCGCCCTGGAGCGGACCGGGGCGAACGTCACGGTCAGCTCCGACTACGACACCGCGATGGCCGCCGACGGCCTGCTCGTGCCCGGCGTCGGCGCCTTCGAGGCCTGCATGCGCGGGCTGAAGTCCGTCCGCGGCGACTGGATCATCGGCCGCCGGCTCTCCGGGGGCCGCCCGGTCATGGGCATCTGCGTCGGCATGCAGATCCTCTTCGAGAAGGGTGTCGAGCACGGCGTCGAGACGCTCGGCTGCGACGAGTGGCCCGGCACCGTCGAGCCGCTGGACGCCCCGGTCGTCCCCCACATGGGCTGGAACACCGTGGACGTGCCCGAGGGCAGCCGGATGTTCGCCGGCCTGGACCAGGACACCCGCTTCTACTTCGTCCACTCCTACGGCGTGCGGCACTGGGAGCTGGAGACCCACAGCGCGCGGATCAACCCGCCGCTGGTCACCTGGGCCACCCACGGGCAGCCGTTCGTCGCCGCCATCGAGAACGGCCCGCTGTGGGCCACCCAGTTCCACCCCGAGAAGTCCGGCGACGCCGGCGCCGCCCTCCTGACCAACTGGGTCAACACCCTCTGACCGTCTGAGAGTTGTTACTGATGAGCCTTGAGCTGCTGCCTGCCGTCGACGTCCGGGACGGCCAGGCCGTCCGCCTGGTCAAGGGTGCCTCCGGCACCGAGACCTCCTTCGGCGAGCCGCTGGCCGCCGCCCTCGCCTGGCAGAACGCCGGCGCCGAGTGGCTGCACCTGGTCGACCTCGACGCCGCCTTCGGGACCGGCAGCAACTACGAGCTGCTGCGCGAGGTCACCGGTCAGCTGGACATCAAGGTCGAGCTGTCCGGCGGCATCCGCGACGACGAGTCGCTCGCCCGCGCCCTCGCCACCGGCTGCACCCGGGTCAACCTCGGCACCGCCGCCCTGGAGGCCCCCGAGTGGGTCGCCAAGGCCATCGCCGAGCACGGCGACAAGATCGCCGTCGGCCTGGACGTAGTCGGCACCACCCTGCGCGGCCGCGGCTGGACCCGCGACGGCGGCCAGCTCTTCGACGTCCTGGAGCGGCTCAACGCCGAGGGCTGCGCCCGCTACGTCGTCACCGACGTCAACCGCGACGGCACCCTGACCGGCCCCAACCTGCAGCTGCTGCGCGACGTCTGCGGCGCCACCGACCGCCCGGTCGTCGCCTCCGGCGGCGTCTCCTCGCTCGACGACCTGCGCGCCATCGCCACGCTGGTCGGCGAGGGTGTCGAGGGCGCCATCGTGGGCAAGGCACTCTACGAGCAGAAGTTCACCCTCGAAGAGGCCCTGGAGGCGGTTTCCGGATGACGGAACGTCAGGTCGTACGCGGTCGGGTCATCGGATTCTCCCCCTGGGAGGACGTCATCGGCACGGCGCAGGCGGTCGCCGCCGGCGACCATGTACACGTGGCGGGCGCCCGCGCGCTGGTCGACGGCGTCCTCCACGGCGAGAGCGACCCCTACGAGCAGGCCCGGGTCGCGTTCGGCAACGCGCTGGAGGCGCTGGCCGCGTACGGCCTGACGGCGGACGACGTGGTCCGCACCCGGATGTTCCTCACCCACGCCCGCGACGTCGAAGCGGTGGGCCGGGTCCACCGCGAACTCTTCGACGCCGTACGGCCGGTGGCCACCCTGGTGGTGGTCGACGGACTGATCGACTCCCGGATGATGGTCGAGGTCGAGATCGACGCGTACCGCACCGGGCTGGCAAAGACCCTGGAAGGCAAGCAGCCGTGACCCTCGCAGTACGTGTCATCCCCTGCCTGGACGTGGACGCCGGGCGGGTGGTCAAGGGCGTCAACTTCCAGAACCTGCGCGACGCCGGCGACCCGGTCGAGATGGCCAAGCTCTACGACGCCGAGGGCGCCGACGAGCTGACCTTCCTCGACATCACCGCCTCCTCCGGCGACCGCGAGACCACCTACGACGTGGTCCGCCGCACCGCCGAGCAGGTGTTCATCCCGCTCACCGTCGGCGGCGGCATCCGCGCCGTCGACGACGTCAACAAGCTGCTGCGGGCCGGCGCCGACAAGGTCGGCGTCAACACCGCGGCCATCGCCCGGCCCGAGCTGATCCGCGAGATCGCCCAGCGGTTCGGACGGCAGGTGCTGGTGCTCTCGGTCGACGCCCGGCGGTGCGCCGAAGGGGCCGAGACGCCGTCCGGCTACGAGGTCACCACCCACGGCGGACGCCGCGGCACCGGCCTCGACGCGGTCGAATGGGCGGGCCGCGCGGCCGAGTTGGGGGCGGGCGAGATCCTGCTCAACTCCATGGACGCGGACGGCACCAAGGACGGCTACGACCTGGAGATGATCCGCGCCGTGCGCAAGGCCGTCTCCGTGCCGGTGATCGCCTCCGGCGGGGCGGGCAGGCTCGGCGACTTCGCGCCGGCCGTCGAGGCGGGCGCGGACGCGGTGCTCGCGGCCAGCGTGTTCCACTTCGGGGACCTGCGGATCGGCGAGGTCAAGAACGCGCTGCGGGAGGCCGGACACCCGGTGCGGTGACCGTCGGACGTGCAGGAGGGCCCGCCTCGGCCAGTGGCGGGCCCTCCTCGTGTTTCCGTGCTCAGGACTCCCGCGGCCCGTCCTCGATGAGGGCGAACGGCGTACCTCGTGTTTCCGTGCTCAGGACTCCCGCGGCTCGCCCTTGATGAGGGCGAACGGCGCACCGTTCGGATCCGCCAGCCAGGCGATCCGGCCGACGTTCTCCACGTCCGCGGCCGGCATCAGCACCGTGCCGCCCGCCGCCGTCGCCTTGGTGACCAGCGCGTCCACGTCGCCGGCCGCGAAGTACGGTGTCCAGGCGGAGGGCTGGCCCTCCTGCATCGTCGGGGCGATGCCGCCGAAGCTCGTCTGCTGCTGGTCCCCGTCGGCGGTGGAGATCACCCGGTAGCTCATGCCCGGGGACGGCTCGAAGTCCTCCATCCGCCAGCCGAACAGCCCGTGGTAGAAGGAGAATCCGCCGTCCTGGTCCTGGGTGTGCAGCTCCGACCAGACCAGGGTGTTGTCCTCGGACACGGCGTCCAGCCCGAGGGTGTTCCCGGCCTGCCAGACGGCGAACCGCGCCCCCTGCGGGTCGGCGAGCTGGGCCATCCGGCCCTCCGCCATCACGTCCATCGGCGGCACCAGCACCTTGCCGCCGGCCTGCTGGGCGGCGGCGACCGTCGCGTCCACGTCGGCGGTGCGGAAGTACGTCGTCCAGGACGACCGGTCACTCGGATCGAGCCGGCCGATCGCGCCGACGGTCTTGCCGTTCAGCTGGACGAAGCCGTAGCCCATCGCCTCCGGGACCTCCTGGAACGTCCAGCCGAAGACCTTGCCGTAGAACGCGGCGGTCGCGGCGATGTCGGGGCTGCCCAGGTCGATCCAGCAAGGCGAGCCGATGGGGAAGTCGGTGGTGAGCATGAGGTGGTGCCCCTTCGACGGAGAGTGACCGGGGCGCTTCCGTCGGGCGCGTACACGCCCCTCCCCGGCCACCTGCGAGTCTGCACCCGGGCACCGGCATCCGCAGCCGGGGCGCGGCTGGGCGGGGCTGCTTCGCGTGCTCCGCTCCGGCTGGACGGCTGGACGGCTGGACGGCTGGACGGCTGGACGGTCGGACGGCCGGTCCGGTGGCGGGCAGGGTAGCCGGACGCCCGGGCCCGCGGGGCCGGAACCGCGCAATCGTCCGGAGTGCTCCGCCGCTGTCCTACGCTCGTCCCAAGCGGCCGCAGCCGCGGACGAACTCGACTATCCGGCAAGGTGGTTCAGCGATGACGGAGCAGAACGCCGATGACGGCGAGGTCACCTACGAGCAGGTGACGGTGGTCTCCCTCGCGGCCTTCGCCCCGGTCGGCCCGGCCCGGACGGCGGTCCGGGTCGTCCGCGAGGGCATGACGGTCAAGCGGGTCGCGGGCTACTGGGTGCGCTGGGACGAACGCCGGGCCGGCGAGGAGCTCCGCCACCACGCGCGCTGGGTCCCCGAGGAGGAGTACGTCCAGCCGGACACCGGCAGCCTGGACGGCACGCTCGTCGTCACCGTCGCCGCGTACTGGTCGGACGCGGACGGAGCCTTCCACCGCCGGCCCAGCACCGAGACCGCGGTGACCTTCCGGCCCGGTGAGACCACGTACGAGCTGGTGCTGGAGCAGCCCGCCCCGGCCGGCCCGTCCGCCCTCTCGCTGCAGCTCGCGGACGCCCGCTGGCTGGGCGACGGCGACGGCGGGCCGATCCACTACGGCTTCGCGGGCGCCACCGAGGCCGAGCCGGGCGGCGAGGGGGAGTGGCTGGTCCGCCACCCGGAGCGCGGCACCGGGCCGGTCGACCGGCGGTAGGGCCCGGTCGACCGGCGGTAGGGGCCGCCGCCCTGGCGCTGTGGTTCGTGCTGGACCTGCGCGCGCCTCGTCCGGCCGGCCGGTCCTCGCGCGCCTCGGTCCGCTTCCGTTTGCCTCGGCGCGTCGAGGGGCGACGTCGCCTACGGGAGCGGCAGGACGTGCCGGAGGGCCTCGACGGCGTTCGGGTCGCCGTCGACGGTGAGGTCGGTGCGGGCGCCGCGGCCGTAGACGAACAGGACCAGCTCGCCCGGCTCGCCGGTGACCTGGACGGTCGGGGCGCCGGCCGGGCCGACCGTCAGCGACTGCCCGTCCGGGCGGGTCAGGGCCAGGCGCACGGGGGAGCGGCGGCCCGCCTCGAAGCGGGCGATCATCGGCAGCCGTCGCCACAGCGCCTCGGACCGGCCGGGCGGCACCGGTCGCGCGCTCCACTGTTCGCCCGCCCGGGCGACGTCCTCCGCGTGCACGAAGTACTCCACGGTGTTCGCGGCCTCGTCCGCACCGGGCAGCGCGAACAGCGAGAACACCGGCGGCCCGGCCCGGAACAGCCGCACCAACTCCTCGTACGGCCGCTCCGCGTACCCGTCCTGCACCCGCTGGGTGTGACCGGCCAGGGCGCCGACCCGGATCCCGGCCGCGGCATCGGCACGGCGCTCCCGGATCACCAGGTGGGCGGCCAGGTCCCGGGTGCTCCACCCGGCGCACAGCGTGGGCGCGTCCGGCCCGGCGTCGGTGAGCAGTTGGGCGAGGCGGTGGCGTTCGGCGAGTGCATGGTTCGACATGCCGCAAGCCTAGGGTGCCGCTGCCCCCTACTCCCGTAACCTCCTCGGACCTGCGGCGTTTATCCCATGGTCCGACCACCCCATGGTCTGAGGGGATTGCACTATGGCCACCGTGCCGTACCAGAGTTCCGCCGACACCGCCGAGCGGCTGATCGCCGAAGCGATGAGGCAGGGCACCAGCCATCTGGCGACCGGGCTCGACGCGCCGCCGGGCACGTATCTGCGGATCGGAGGCCGGGACCTGCTCAACTTCGGTACCTGCGGTTACCTCTCGCTCGAGCAGGAGGAGCAGATCCGGCGTGGCGCCGTGGACGCGACCGAGCGCTTCGGCGTTCAGTTCTCGGTCTCACGGGGGTATGTGGCCTCCGGCCTGAACCTCGAACTCGAAGGACTGCTACGGGAGATGTACGACGGTCACCCCGTGCTGGTGTACTCGTCGACTTCGCTGTGCCACATCTCCGTGCTGCCGGCGCTGCTCGGGGCCGGCGACCTCGCCGTGCTGGACCAACAGGTCCACTTCAGCGTCCAGACGGCGGCTCAGCTCGGGCGGCAGCAGGGGGTCGAGCTCGCCATGGTGCGGCACAACGACCTCGGCGCGCTGGAGCGCAGGCTGCGGCGTGCGCAGGGCACCGGCGAGCGGGTCTGGTATCTGATCGACGGCGTGTACTCGATGTTCGGCGACGTCGCTCCGGTCGAGGACCTCGCCCGGCTGATGGCGGCGTACCCCGCGCTCCACCTCTACGTCGACGATGCGCACGGCATGAGCTGGTACGGGCGGCACGGTGCGGGCTACGTCTTCGAGAAGCTCGGCCGGCACCTGGGTGGCCGCGTGGTGCTCGTCACGACGCTCGCCAAGGGCTTCGGGACCATCGGCGGCGTCGCCGTGTTCCCCACCGAGGAGGCGTTCCACCGGGTGGAGGTCAACGGTGGACCACTGATGTACTCCCACCCGCTGCCGCCCCCGATGCTCGGGGCCGCGATCGCCTCGGCCCGGATCCACCTCTCCACCCGGATCGGGGCCCTCCAGGCGGAGCTGGCGGAGCGCCGGGAGTACTGCAACGAGCTCCTCGCCGCGGCGGGCCTGCCCGTCGTCTCCGACCCCAGGACGCCGGTCTACTTCATCGGACTCGGAGAGCCCGAGGTGAGTTACGGCATGGTGCGGCGCGTGCTCGACGACGGGTTCTACGTGAACCAGTCGTCCTTCCCGCTCGTGCCGCTGAAGAAGTCGGGCCTGCGCTTCACCCTCACCCGGCACGTCGGCCGTGACCACATCCGGGGACTGGTCGAAGCCGTGGCGCACCACCTCCCGCGGGCACTCCGGGAGGCCGGGCGCACGATGGCCGACGTCCGGACCGCTTTCGGTCCCATGCTGCCCAGGGCCGGCGCGGCCCCGGCCCGGTCGGACTGATCGACTCCGTGCCGCGTGCCCCGCCGCACCGGCGGGGCGCGCGGTTCCGGGCACAGGTCACGTCTTCGCCGTCACGGCGAGTCCCTCGGGACCGGCGGCCACGGTCACTCGCACGGTCGAGCTCACGGCAGGTCCTCCCACCCATGTGTGGGGTTATTCGATTGCCGTGGCCGCCACACACTCCGTATCCTGCTGGGCAACGCGTCGACGGAGACGAGTAGCCAGGGATCACGCGAGCAGAGAGAGCCGCCGGAAGCTGTGAAGGCGGCCTCGCGCCCCGAGGCGAAGACCCTCCCGAGCGCGGGGAGGAACGACCCCACCCGGGTCCAATGCCCCGCCGGCCGGCCCCCGTCACCGGGCCCGAACGAGGCCGCCACCTGTGTGGCGGCGAAAGTGCGGTGGTACCGCGAGTCACCCTTCTCGCCCGCACTCCCAAGGGATCATGGCGATGTCCTCCGGAGGACCTCAATGATCCACAGCCGCGTCCGTGTCTCCGAACTGCGAGAACACCTCGGCCGTACCGTCTCCGTCTGCGGATGGGTGAACACCCTCCGCCTCCAGCGCACGATGCAGTTCGTCCTCGTGCGGGACGCCACCGGCCTGGTGCAGGTGACCCACAAGCGGGACGGCGGGCCGCTGGAGGCCCGACTCGAAGCCCTCACCCCCGAGTCCGCCGTGCGGATCACCGGCCGCGTCGTCGACGCCGCACAGGTCAAGCTCGGCGGCCTGGAGCTCGTCCCCGAGACGGTCGAGATCCTCAACCCGGCCGCCACGCCGCTGCCGATCGACGACCACACCGGCCTGGAACAGCGGCTCGACTGGCGCTTCCTGGACGTGCGCCGCCGCCCCGCCACCCAGCTGGTGTTCGCCGTGCAGACCACCCTGGAACAGGGCATGCGCGAGTACGCCTACGCTCAGGGCGCCACCGAGATGCACACCCCCAAACTCATGGGCACCGCCTCGGAGTCCGGCGCGGAGGTCTTCGAGCTCGGCTACTTCGGCCGCAGCGCGTACCTGGCGCAGTCGCCCCAGTTCTACAAGCAGATGGCGATCGCGGCCGGCATCGACAAGGTCTTCGAGATCGGTCCTGTCTTCCGTGCCGAACCCTCCTTCACCTCCCGGCACGCCACCGAATTCACCGGCGTCGACGTCGAGTTGGCCTGGATCGACGGCGTCGAGGACGTGATGGCCTTCGAGGAGCAGATGCTCGCCCACGCCATCGCCAAGGTCGCCGACACCCACGGCGAGGCGATCGCCGAGCACTTCGGCGTGGAGGTCACCGTGCCCACGACGCCCTTCCCCCGCATCACCATGGCCGAGGCGCACCGCATCCTGCGCAAGGGCGGCTGGGACCCGGAGGGGGTCAAGGTCGACCTGGACCCGGAGGGCGAACGGGCCATCTCGGCCCACCTCAAGGAGGCCACCGGGCACGAGTTCGCCTTCATCACCCACTACCCGGTCGGCATCCGGCCCTTCTACCACATGCGGCCCGCCGACGACCCGAGCGTGACCCTGAGCTTCGACCTGCTGTGGAACGGCCTGGAAGTCACCACCGGCGCCCAGCGCGAACACCGCCACGACGTACTCCTGGAGCAGGCCGCCGAGAAGGGCATGAGCCCGGAACCGATGCGGGACTACCTCAACACCTTCCGCTACGGCTGCCCCCCGCACGGCGGCCTCGGCATGGGCCTCGGCCGGGTGCTGATGGTCCTGCTCGGCCTGACCTCGATCCGCGAGGCGACCTTCCTCTTCCGCGGGCCCAACCGGCTCACCCCGTAGGCGGGTTGAGCCTGCGCCCCACGGCCCGACGCCGTGGGGCGCTGAGCGTGGCTTTCCCATGCGGAAGGCGGTCTTATCTTCCCCGTGGTTTTCGCTCCCGCCTCATCGCTGCGCAGCAAGTCGGCCGAACCGACTTCCTGCGCAGCGATGAGGCGAGGGACGTGGCGTTGCTGCTTCGGCGCACTCGTTTTCTTTGTGTATCTACATTCTTTTGTCTGTCGGCTCAGGGGTGGAGCTGGGCGGTGAGCTTGGGGCCGCCCGGCTTGTTGCCGGCGGTGAGGGTGCAGGTGTAGTCGCGCCAGCCTTGCTGGTAGTTGGCCAGGGCGGGGCCGAACTGGCGGGGGTAGTAGGTCTTGCCGTCGGGCTGGTGGGACTTGGCGGTGGTTTCGGCGTCCTTGCAGCCGTCGCGCATGGCGAGGGCGATGGGGATCTCGCCGGTGAGGTTGTCGGGGAGTTTGAGGTCGGCGATGGCCTCGCCGTCGTGGTCGCCGGTGCAGGGGCGTTGTTCGGCCTTGGTGATGACGGGGCTGAGCTGGGGGTGGTCGAAGCAGGTGCCCACCGGGAAGAAGGCGTACGGGGGTTGGGGCTTGGTCGGGGTGGGCGTGGGAGTCGGGGTCGGGGTCGGTGTCGGGGTGGCGGTGGGGGTGGGCGGGGCCGCGGCGGGCTTGCGGTCGTCCTCCGGCCAGAGCAGCACGGTGGCCACCACCGCGAGCAGTACGGCCAGCACGGCGGCGACGGTGATCACCAGGCTCCGGGGCGGACGGGTGGCGGCGGCTTCGGGCGGCTGCTGCTCGGAGGTCATGGCCCGAGGATGGCCCACGGGGGCCGCGCGCGGCAGGTGGTTGGCGGAAGTGGGCCCGAACGGGACGCCTGCGAACGGCCCGCGAACGGTTCGCCGCCCGGAGGGGCTGACACAATGGCCCCATGTCCACCACACCCGCCGCCCCCGGCACCACGTCCCTCGACGCGGCGATCGCCGCCCGCCTCAAGCGCACCGAGGACGGCCTGCTCCCGGCCATCGCGCAGCAGTACGACACCGGTGAGGTGCTGATGCTGGGCTGGATGGACGACGAGGCGCTGCACCGCACGCTCACCACCGGCCGCTGCACCTACTGGAGCCGCAGCCGCAACGAGTACTGGGTGAAGGGCGACACCTCGGGCCACGCGCAGGCGGTCAAGTCGGTCGCGCTGGACTGCGACGGCGACACCCTGCTGGTGAAGGTCGACCAGACCGGCGCGGCCTGCCACACCGGCGACCGGACCTGTTTCGACGCCGACGTGCTGTTCCAGACCTCCTGACCCCCAGTCCACAACCCCAGAAGGTGCCGCCCCGCATGGACCTCGAAGCCTTCCGCAAGCTCGCCGTCGACACCCGGGTCATCCCCGTCACCCGCAGGCTCCTCGCGGACGGCCTCACCCCGATCGGCCTGTACCGCAGCCTCGCCGAGGAGCGGCCGGGCACCTTCCTGCTGGAGTCCGCCGAGCAGGGCAGCTGGTCGCGCTACTCCTTCGTGGGCGTGCGCAGCGCGGCCGCGCTGACCGCCGGCCCGGACGGCGAGGCCCGCTGGCTGGGCACCCCGCCGGTGGGCATCCCGACCGGCGGCGACCCGCTGGAGGTGCTGCGGGCCGCCCTGGAGGCGCTGCACACCCCGCGGCACGCCGACGACGGCCTGCCGCCGCTGACCGGCGGCCTGGTCGGCTACCTGGGTTACGACATCGTCCGCCGGCTGGAGAAGCTGCCCGACCTCAACCCGGACGACCTCAAGCTGCCCGAGCTGACCATGCTGCTGGCCACCGATCTGGCGGTGCTCGACCACGCGGACGGCACGGTGCTGCTGATCGCCAACGCCGTCAACCACAACGACCTGGCCAGTGGCGTGGACGAGGCGTACGCGGACGCGGTGGCGCGCCTGGACGCGATGGAGGCCGGTCTGCTGAAGCCCGTCGACCCGGGCCTGGCGACGTTCACCCCGGCGGGCCCCGGCGAGGTGCGCTCGCCGTTCGGCGGGGAGCCGTACCGGGCGGCGGTGGAGGAGATCAAGGAGCGGATCCGGGCCGGCGAGGCCTTCCAGGTGGTGCCCTCGCAGCGTTTCGAGGCGCCCTGCCCGGCCTCCGCGCTGGACGTCTACCGCGTGCTGCGCACCACCAACCCGAGCCCGTACATGTACCTGTTCCGCTTCCCGGGCCCGGACGGCGGCGCCGAGGGCGGCTTCGACGTGGTCGGTTCCAGCCCGGAGGCGCTGGTCAAGGTCACCGACGGCGAGGCGATGGTGCACCCGATCGCGGGCACCCGGCACCGGGGCGCCACCCCGCACGAGGACGCGGCGCTGGCCGCCGAGCTGCTCGCCGACCCCAAGGAGCGGGCCGAGCACCTGATGCTGGTCGACCTGGGCCGCAACGACCTCGGGCGGGTCTGCGAGCCGGGCAGCGTCGAGGTGGTCGACTTCATGCAGATCGAGCGCTACAGCCATGTGATGCACATCGTCTCGACGGTGACCGGCAGGGTCGCCCCGGGGCGGAGCGCCTTCGACGTGCTGACCGCCTGCTTCCCGGCCGGGACGCTCTCCGGCGCGCCCAAGCCCAGGGCGATGCGGATCATCGAGGAGCTGGAGCCCACCCGGCGCGGGCTGTACGGCGGTTGCGTCGGCTACCTGGACTTCGCCGGGGCCTCGGACACCGCGATCGCGATCCGCACCGCGGTGCTGCGCGACGGCACCGCGTTCGTGCAGGCGGGCGCGGGCGTGGTCGCCGACTCGGACCCGCACGGCGAGGACACCGAGTGCCGCAACAAGGCGGCCGCCGTGCTGCGGGCCGTCGCCACCGCCAATACGCTGCGGAGGCCGGAACTGTCCTGAGGCGTGAGGAGGCGGCCGGGATGCCCGAGGTGCCGTACGACGAGCTGCGCTGGGGGGTCGTGTTCGGCGCGGCCGTCCAGGTCGAGGGTGAACTCGGGGTCCGGGGGCGGGTGTTGTCCGGTGTCCTGGTCGACTTCCCGGCCGCCCACGGGCCGCTCGCCCCGGACCTGGCGGTGCTCGCCCCGGACGCCGTCCACCATGCCCGGGGCCGGTACGCCGCCGCCGACGTCGAGGCGGTGCTGGAGGTGTCGCACCCGGGCCGGGACCACGCCTGGGCGCGGGCCTGCGCGGAGAGCGCCGTGCCGCTGTACGTGGTGGTCGACCCGGCGGCCGCGGTCTGCACCGTGCACACCGCGCCGTCCCCCGGCGGGGTGTACCGGGAGGCCGAGCGGGTGCCCTTCGGCAACGACCTGTTCCTGCCGCTGGGCGGTCGCACGGTGGTGCTGCGGACGGACGAGTTCCCCACCCCGGGTACGGCGTAGGGCGTGGCCCGGGGGATAGTGGACGGGTGACCGCTGCAGACCAGACCCCCGCCCCCGACGCTCCCGCGACGCCCACGGCGGGCCGCCGCACCCTCGGCGTGATGCTGCTGCTGACCGTGCTGAGCGCGGTGCTGGTGCTGACCGCGGCCGGGCGGGTCTGGGCCGAGGGGCGGGCCGGCACCCTGGACGTGTCCGTCACCGGCGGCAGGATCTCCGAACTGCCCGGCGGGCTGGCCCTGGTGGGCCTGGCCGCGGCCGTCGCGGTGTTCGCGGTGCGCGGCGTCGGCCGGCTCGCGGTCGGCGCGCTGACCCTGCTGGCCGGGC
>NZ_MECK01000005.1 GCF_014596465.1 Streptomyces sp. CBMA123
GGGCGGGGGCACCGGCGGCTGGGCCGCGGCCTCGGGCTGGTGGCCGCCGAACAGGGCGTCCACTCCCACGTACTCGGTGGTCTCGCTGTCCCAGGTGGAGTGCGCCGGGCCGGGCTGCCACTGCGGCTGGGGCTGCTCGGCGCCGCCCCACTGGACCGGGGCCGGAGCCGGGGCGGCCTGCTGCGGCCAGCCGGCCTGCACCGGGGTGTCCCAGCCGGGCTGCACGGGAGGCACCGGGGCCGAGAACGGCGCCGAGGGCACCGGCGTCGGGTAGCCGCCGCCCTGCGGCGGCAGCTGTGGCGGCACGTCGTACGCGGTGACCGGCGGCGGCGCCGCGGCGGGCCGTCCGGCCTGCAGACCGTACGGGTCCTGGCCGTCCTGCTGGGCTCCGTACGCCTCCGCGGCGTACGGGTCCTGGGCGTAGGTGTCGGCCACGTACCAGTCGCCGGACGGCGACTCGGCGCCCGGCCGGCTCTCACCGCGGCCCGGCGGCCGCTCCTCGCTGCGCCCGGTCATGTCACCTCTTCGCTGTCGGGGGAGGCCGGCCCGGCGTTGCGGGGGGTCGGCGGTATCAAGGACCAACCTTCTCATCACTGGCGGTCCGATCCCGGCCATCCGGGCTGCTGGCGCGCGGTGTCTGCGCGGGACCGCCGCCCGTGGAGCCGTTCGGTCCGGGCTTCTCGGCGGTGGCCTCGGCGGTGTCGCCGGCGGTGTCACCCGCGGCGGCGTCCGGGTCGGCGTCCGGGTCGGCGTCCGGGTCGGTGGGCTCGGCCTCGGCGGCGCCCCCCGGGCCGTCCGTGGCCGGGCCGTCGTCGACCGGCTGGTCGCCGTCCTCGTGCGGCCGGCCGCCGTGGCGCTTGCGCTGGCGGACGAAGCGCAGCGCGGCCAGCACCAGCAGCACGGCGGCGCCGGCGAAGACGTACAGCACCCCGTTGGTCACCGAGGTGACCTCGACCGTGAAGGCCTGGGGTTCGCCGTAGGGCCGCGGGTCGGGGCCGCTGGTGTACAGCTGGGCGATCATGGTGACCGGGCCGTTGTTGCGGGCCTCGGCGTTGAAGCGCAGGGTGACGCTCTGCGAGGCAGGGAGGACCAGCTCCTCCGGCCTGCCGACCCACAGCCTGTTCGGCTGGACCGAGGTGAGCCGCAGCTGCAGGTTGGTGACCGTCTGGGTGAGGTCGTTGCGCACGCTGACCTGGATCTGGCCGGTGTTCGCGGCCAGCGTGACCACGTTCTTCTTGGGTACCTGGACGGCGCCGATGAGCTCGCTCAGGTAGGTGGAGACGCCCGTGCGGTAGGGCTCGCCGGCCGGGGCCTGGGTGCGCCACTCGGTGGACAGCGAGCGGACCATGGCCGCGCTGAACGGGCCGCGGACGCGCTGCGGCAGGGTGAGCACCCGCATCAGGGTGTCCAGGTCCTGCTGGATGCCGTCGGTGCGGCTCAGGGCGTCGGCCGGCAGCTCGGAGGCCCGGGCCTGGGTCGGGTAGTCGGCGGGCGACGGGACGGTGGTGTTGGCCTTCGGGTCCGGCGCGGACTGGGCCAGCGCGTCCAGCTTCACCGGGGTCAGCCACTTGTCGGAGGCCGTCTGCAGGGCGCCCGCCAGCACCTTGGCGGTGTTGGCGGTCAGGTCGCGCGGCGGCATGACCAGCAGGCCGCGCTGGTTCTGCGGCTGCTCGTGGGTGATCGCGAAGGTCTCGGCGAGGAAGCGCTGGGTCACCTCGCTCTGGTCCTTCGGGGTGCTCAGGTCCCTCTGGAAGAGCGTGGAGACGGTGTCGTCGGCGACCACGGCGCTCTGCCCGTTGCCGATCGGGCGCACCGCGGTCGGGGTGTAGTTGACCGAGTCCGGCTCCGGCATGCTCGCGCCGTTGGCCAGCACCAGGCTGCTGCCGGCCTGCCGGGCGATGCCGGCGATCTGCTGGTCGAGGTAGCCCTGGTAGGGCCAGGCCACGTCGGAGCGGGTGTCCACGGAGAGCCGGCCCTCGACGGTCAGCCGGCCGGCGGTGGACGCCTTGTTCAGGGCGGTGCCCATGCCGGCGAGGTCCGCGCCGTTGTGCGCGATCGAGGCGAGGTCCGGGTCGGCGTACGGCAGGGCGACGACCTGGTCGCCCTGCTTGGCGACGGCCGCCCGCAGCTTGTTCAGCCAGGCGTCGGCGGCGGCCGAGGCGGGGCGCGGGACGGTGTTGTCCTCGCGGGCGGACTTGCCCGAGGACTCGCTGCCCGGCTTCTGCACCCGGTAGCCCTTGGTCATCGCGAACGCGGCGTCCAGCAGGTCCGGGTCGACCATCCAGGTCAGCCCGTTCAGCTTGGCGCCGGTGTCGACCAGCTCGTACAGCCGGCCGCCCGGCGCGAAGTCGGCGGCCAGGCTGTCGTCGCGCAGCACCGGGACGGTCTGGTCGCCGTCGGTGAAGGTCTGCGCGGCCAGCACCGGCGCGTGCACCAGCGGCCAGAGCGTGGCGACCTTGGTCGGCTGGGCCTCGGTGCTGCCCTGGGTGTAGGGCAGGAAGGTGCGGGCGATGCCCAGGGCCCGGTCGCGCGGGTTGTCGGCGGTCGCGCCCCAGGCGTCCACCGCGAGCTCGTAGACGCCGCTCTCGGACAGCCCGAGGTCGCTCACGGCGACGCTCAGGGCGTACGCCTGGCTCTGGCCCGGGTTCAGCTCGGGCAGGGCGTACTGCGGGCTGTCCAGCTCTATGCCGTCGTCGCCCCTCGGTGCGCTCCTGGTGGCCACGCCCTGGAGTTCGCTGCGCCGCTGGAGGGGCTTGCTGGAGGCCGGCTTGCGGACCGCCGCGTGGGCGCCCTTGAGCGCGGACTTGCCGGAGTTGGTGACGTGGCCGGTGACGGACACCGTGCCGTTCTGGGTGGCGAGCTGCGGGGTGACCGTCTCGATGGTCAGTACCACCGGGTACTCCGCGGTGGCCGCGGCGTCGGCGGCCGGGCTGATGTTGCCGCCGGCCGGCAGCGCCATCGCGGGGGCGGCCGTGAACAGGGCCAGGGCGGCCGCGCAGGCGGCGGCGAGGCGGCGGGCTCGGCCGCGGTGGCGCAGCCCGTCGGTGGGACGCCCGGTGGGACCAGCGGTCCGTCCAGGCTGTCGGTGTGCCCCCAGGCCCGAGTGCCGTGCCGGCTCACTCACTCGTTTCGCCCTCGCCGTTCTGTTCGATCGCTCGCTGCTGATGCTGTCCGTCCGGCGCGGTTGCCGGATGTTCCCTGCTCGACGTTCCTCGCCCGACGCCGTACGCCACCCTGCTGCCGCGGAGGGTTCCGTCGGCACGGCGGCACGCGACACCGCATCCCCGGTTCCGGTGTCCGCGCTTCGTCCACCGGCATGGTAACGATCCAGCCTGGGGTGCAGTGTTGCGGGCTGTGGGGTGAGACGCCCAAAACGCGCGGGCGGTTGACCTTCCGGGGCACGTACCCTTGTGAGCCGTGTCCACTGCCAATGAGCCCACCGCGCGCACCGATCGTTCCAGCACCGACGTCCAGGTCGTCCCAGGCCTGAGCGAGGCCCAGGCCCTGGGGCTGCAAGAGCTGCTGCGGGTGTCGCCGGTCGCCGACGAGATCGCCCGCAGGTTCCAGGCCGCCGGTCACCGGCTGGCCCTGGTCGGCGGCTCGGTGCGGGACGCGCTGCTCGGCCGGCTCGGCAACGACCTGGACTTCACCACCGACGCCCGGCCGCAGCAGGTGCTCAAGCTGGTCAAGGGCTGGGCGGACGCGGTCTGGGACGTGGGCATCGCCTTCGGCACCGTCGGCGCCCGCAAGGACACCGCCGAGGGCTCCTTCCTGATCGAGATCACCACCTACCGCTCCGAGGCGTACGACCGCACCTCCCGCAAGCCCGAGGTGACCTACGGCGACACCATCGAGCAGGACCTGGTCCGCCGGGACTTCACGGTCAACGCGATGGCCGTCGACCTGCCCGGCCGCGGCTTCGTCGACCCGCACCACGGCCTGGAGGACCTGGAGGCCCGGGTGCTGCGCACCCCCGCCACGCCGGAGGAGTCCTTCTCCGACGACCCGCTGCGGATGATGCGGGCCGCCCGCTTCGCCGCCCAGCTGGACTTCGAGCCGGCGCCCGAGGTGGTCGCCGCGATGACCGCGATGGCCGAGCGGATCACCATCGTCTCCGCCGAGCGGGTACAGGCCGAGCTGAACAAGCTGCTGCTGGCCGCGCACCCGGTGAAGGGCCTGCGGCTGCTGACCGACACCGGCCTGGCCGGGTACGTGCTGCCGGAGCTGCCCGCGCTGCAGCTGGAGAGCGACGAGCACCACCGGCACAAGGACGTCTACGAGCACTCGCTGACCGTCCTGGAGCAGGCCATCGACCTGGAGCAGGACGGCCCGGACCTCACCCTGCGGCTGGCCGCGCTGCTGCACGACATCGGCAAGCCGCGCACCCGCCGGTTCGAGACGGACGGCCGGGTCTCCTTCCACCACCACGAGGTGGTCGGCGCCAAGATGACCCGCAAGCGGATGCGCGAGCTCAAGTACTCCAAGGAGCTCACTGAGGACGTCTCGCGCCTGGTCGAGCTGCACCTGCGCTTCCACGGCTACGGCGGCGGCGAGTGGACCGACTCCGCGGTGCGCCGCTACGTCACCGACGCCGGGCCGCTGCTGGAGCGCCTGCACAAGCTGACCCGCTCCGACTGCACCACCCGCAACAAGAAGAAGGCCGCCGCGCTGTCGCGCACCTACGACGGCCTGGAGTCGCGGATCGCCGAGCTGCAGGCGCGGGAGGAGCTGGACGCCATCCGCCCGGCGCTGGACGGCAACCAGATCATGGAGCTGCTCGGGCTGAAGCCGGGCCCGCAGGTCGGCAAGGCGTACAAGCACATGCTCGAACTGCGGCTGGAGCACGGGCCGATGGAGCCCGACGAGGCGGTCGCGGCCCTGCGGGCGTGGTGGGCCGCGCAGCAGGGCTGACCGGGGCGGCGCCCCGCGACGACGGGGCGCCCCACGACGACGAGCGGCGGTCATCTCCTCACCGAGGGGGTGGCCGCCGCTCGCGTCCGGTCAGCTGTTGACGTGCTTCAGGCAGAGCACGTAGTCCAGCGAGGGGAGCTTGGTGTAGGTGCGGGTGTAGGTGCTGTCCGACTTCGGCTGCTTCTGGCAGACCTTCTCGTCCGAGGTGGCGAGGTACTTGAAGACCACCTTGTACTGGGCCTTGGGGTCGGTGCAGGGCAGCACGGTGATCTTCGGGTGGTCGTCGGAGGTCGCGCCGGCGCTGTTCTCGTTGCGCAGGCAGTCACCGACGCCGGCGCTGTCGACGTCGTCCTTGGCCGGGGTGGCGGGCGGCGGCAGGGTGATGCTCGGCATGGTGAAGCTCGGCATCGGCACCAGCGGCGGCGGGGTGTAGCTGTAGGTGGGCATCGGCAGCGGCGACGGCGAGTACGCCGTGGTGTTGGTCGGCGTCGAGGAGCCGATCGGGGTGCCGGGGTCGTTCTTCGGGCCGATCACGCCGGTGACCACCAGGATGCCGGTGGTCAGCAGGGAGACCGGCACCAGCAGCATCGCGATGTGGGGGCGGCTGCCCAGCGGGGTGCCCGGGTCGAGCTGGGGGCCGTGGGTGCCCGGCATGGGCGGTGGCAGCTGCTTGATCCGGCTGTTGGCGCCGAGGTTCAGCAGCAGGGTGATCAGGGTCAGCAGCGGCGAGACCCAGCTCCACCAGCCCTGGACGAGCGTCCGGGCGGACATGTCGCGGACGGTGGCCGTCCCGCAGGTGCGGCAGAAGGGGCCGTGCATCCGCAGCATCCGGAAGGCGACTATCAGGCCCTGGTGGCCGCGGACGGTGGCGCGCACGGCGGGGAAGCCGCCGCAGAACCGGCAGGTCTCGCCGTCCATCGGGGCGGGCTGCGCCTGCCAGCCCGGGACGTTGGGCCCGTAGCCGTACCCGTAGCCGGGCGGCTGGGCGCCGTACGGCTGCTCCGGCGGCGGGGCGCTCGGGTAGCCGTAGCCGGGCGGGGGCGGGGGCGGCGAGCCGTACGGGCCGCCGGCGTACGGGCTGCCGTCACCGGGTGGCGGGCCGTAGGGCATCTGGGGTGGAGGCGGAGCGGACAAGGGGTCCCCCGGGGAAGGTCGGTGGAAGGGTCAGGACTTCTTCACCGGCGGGTAGCCGGTGGTGGTGGGGGTCAGTGGGCCGAGGCAGAGCACGTACCGCTTCTTGTTCCACCGGCGCCCGCTCTTGCCCGAGACGGTGCTGGTGGTCTGCGGGGTCTGCCGGCAGCGGGTCACGTCGGTGGTGTCGGTGAACTTCGACAGCACCTTGTAATTCGCTTTGCGGTCAGTGCAGTTGACGATCGAGATGTCGCGGGAGCCGCTCACCTGGACGCAGTCGCCGGGCTTGGCGCTGCTGACGCTCGGGCCGGCGACGAAGTAGCCGACCGCGAGCGCGACGCAGCCGCCGATCGCACCGACGATCCGCAGCTTGGACCGGATGCCGCGCTTGGCGGGCGGTGCCGGGGATGCCGCGCCGGGCTGGGGGTGGCCGTACGGCCCGGCGGGCGGCTGCTGGCCGTACGGCGCCTGCCCGTAGGGCTGCTGGCCGTACGGCGTTTGTCCGTAGGGCTGTTGGCCGTACGGCGGCTGGGCCTGGGGCGGCGGTCCGTACGGGCCCGGGGCGTACGGCTGCTGGGCGGGTGGCTGCTGCCCGTACGGCGCCTGGGGGTAGGACGGCGGGGGCGGACCGAACCCGGGCGCGGCGGTCTGCGGCGGCCCGTACGGGCCCGTCGGTGTGCTCATCAGTTCGTCCCCCGAGACCGAGTGCTGTCGTTCCGACAGGTTTACGTACCTTAGCGACCGGGTCGGACGCAATCGGTCCGGCGGTCGCACGGGGTTTCGGGACGAGGTGGTTTCGATTCCGCTACCGGGCGGTGTCAGTGGGCGTCGCCGGGGAGCGGCCCGGACCGCCGGGCGGCCCGCAGGTAGAGGACGGCGGTCAGCGCGTACACCACGGCCACCCCGGTGACCACCGTGACCGAGCGGCCGGACAGCGGCAGCACCAGCGCGGTGACCAGGGCGGCGGCCACGAAGGCGACGTTGAACAGCACGTCGTAGATGGCGAAGACCCGGCCGCGGAACTCGTCCTCGACCGACTCCTGCACCACGGTGTCGGCGCAGATCTTGGTGCCCTGGGTGACCACCCCGAGCAGCAGGGCGGCCAGCAGGCAGGGGACCGGGGCGAAGAACAGGCCCAGTGCGGGGACGAAGAGCACCGGGGCGAGCAGGCAGACCGTCATCCAGCCGGCCAGGCCCAGCCGGCGGGTGCACCAGGGGCTGATCAACGCGGCGACGAAGAAGCCGGCGGCCGACAGCCCGACCGCCTGGCCGAGGGTGGCCAGTCCGGCGGCGCTGTCGGCCGGGTCGTTGAAGGTGTACCGGGCGAGCATCACCACGACCACGATCAGCACCCCGTAGCAGAACCGGGCCGCGGTGACGGCGGCCAGCGCGTGCACGGCGGGGCGGCAGTCCCGGACCAGGTGGCGGACGGCGGCGCCGAGTTCGACGGCGGCCCGCACCAGGGCCTGGCCGAGCGCGGGCCGTTCGCCGTGCCGCTCCGGGCCGAGCAGGTCGCGGTCCATCCGGCGGGCGGCCAGCGCGGCCGAGAGGTAGAGCAGTGAGGCGACGGTGACCAGTGCGGCGTCCGCCTTCGGCCCGGGGGCCATCACCTGGTGCAGCAGGAAGCCGAGGCCCCCGCCCAGGGCGGCGGCGACCGTCCCGAGGGTGGGGGAGAGGGCGTTGGCGGTGACCAGCCGGTCCTGCTCGACCACCCGGGGCAGCGCGGCGGACAGCCCGGCCAGGATGAACCGGTTGAGCGCGGTGACCAGCAGCGCCGAGGCGAAGAACAGCCAGGTCGGCGCCTTGGCCAGGAGCAGCGCGCCGGTGCCCAGGCCCAGGCCGAAGCGGGCCAGGTTGCCGAAGTAGAGCACCTGGCGACGGCGCCAACGGTCCAGCAGCACCCCGGCGAACGGGCCGATCACCGAGAACGGCAGCAGCATCACGGCCAGCACCGAGGCGATGTCGGCGGGGGAGGACTGCTTCTCCGGGGAGAAGACCACGTAGGCCGCGAGCGAGACCTGGAAGACGCCGTCGGAGAGTTGGGAGAGCACCCGGGCGGTCAGCAGCCGGCGGAAGTCCCGGCCGCGGAGCAGACCGAGGAGCGTGGCGCGGTGCGCGGACTGGTGGGTGCTGCCGTTCTCGGTGATCGCCACCCGCTCAGGGTGCCATGGAACCGGTCGCCGTTTCACGTGAAACATTCGCCACGGAAACGTGAAGGGCCCACGATCGGATGATCGTGGGCCCTTCGGACGAGCTAGCGGCCAGGAGCGGCCGGCTCAGCTCAGCGCTCGACCTCGCCGCGGATGAACTTCTCGACGTTCTCCTTGGCCTCGTCGTCGAAGTACTGGACCGGCGGGGACTTCATGAAGTACGAGGAGGCCGACAGGATCGGGCCACCGATGCCACGGTCCTTGGCGATCTTCGCGGCGCGGACGGCGTCGATGATGACACCGGCCGAGTTCGGGGAGTCCCAGACCTCGAGCTTGTACTCCAGGTTCAGCGGGACGTCGCCGAACGCGCGACCCTCCAGGCGGACGTAGGCCCACTTGCGGTCGTCCAGCCAGGCCACGTAGTCCGAGGGACCGATGTGGACGTTCCGGGCACCCAGCTCGCGGTCGCGGATCTGCGAGGTGACGGCCTGGGTCTTGGAGATCTTCTTGGACTCCAGGCGCTCGCGCTCGAGCATGTTCTTGAAGTCCATGTTGCCGCCGACGTTCAGCTGCATGGTGCGCTCGAGGATGACACCGCGGTCCTCGAACAGCTTGGCCATCACGCGGTGCGTGATGGTGGCGCCGACCTGGGACTTGATGTCGTCACCGACGATCGGCACGCCGGCCTCGGTGAACTTGTCCGCCCACTCCTTGGTGCCCGCGATGAACACCGGCAGGGCGTTCACGAAGGCGACCTTGGCGTCGATGGCGCACTGGGCGTAGAACTTGGCGGCCTTCTCGGAACCGACGGGCAGGTAGCAGACCAGGACGTCGACCTGCTTGTCCTTGAGGACCTGGACGACGTCGGCCGGAGCCTCGTCCGACTCCTCGATGGTCTCCAGGTAGTACTTGCCCAGGCCGTCGAGGGTGTGGCCGCGCTGGACGGTCACGCCGGTCGGCGGGACGTCGCAGATCTTGATGGTGTTGTTCTCGCTGCTGCCGATGGCGTCGGCCAGGTCGAAGCCGACCTTCTTGGCGTCGACGTCGAAGGCGGCGACGAACTCCACGTCACGGACGTGGTAGTCACCGAACTGGACGTGCATCAGCCCGGGGACCTTGCCGGCCGGGTCGGCGTCCTTGTAGTACTCGACACCCTGCACCAGCGACGCGGCGCAGTTGCCCACGCCCACGATGGCTACGCGAACCGAACCCATTCCGGTTGCTCCCTGTGATCTCATGAGGGCCGTCATGGCCGACGGCACTCGTCCTGCTTCTTCGAATGACTGCTTGTACGGGCGCGAGGCGCCCACTCCTGCCGCGCGGCACGGGGCTGGCGCGGCGTCAGCGCTCCTGGGCGGAGCGCCCCGGGCGGTCGTACGGTGGCCCGGACGGGTCGGGGGACCCGGTCTCCTGGCCACGGCCGTCCGAAGTCGTGTGGGGTACGGCGGTGGTGTTCCCGTCAGCAGCGGGCCCGGGCCGGCCGGTGCGGTTGGCCCGCTCGGTCTCGATCAGCTCGTTGAGCCACCGGACCTCGCGTTCCACCGACTCCAGTCCGTGCCGCTGGAGTTCGACGGTGTAGTCGTCGAACCGTTCGCGGGCGCGGGCCAGCGAGCTGCGCATCCGCTCCAGGCGCTCCTCCAGCCGGCTGCGGCGACCCTCCAGGACGCGCATCCGCACGGCCCGGTCGGTCTGGCCGAAGAAGGCGAAGTGGACGCCGAAGCGCTCGTCCTCCCAGGCGTCCGGACCGGAGTCGGCGAGCAGCTCCTCGAAGCGCTGCTTCCCCTCGGCGGACAGCCGGTAGACGATCTTCGACCGCTTGCCGTTGAGCGCGGTGGCCGGGACGTACTCGACGTCCGGGTTGTCCTCGACCAGGAAACCCTGGGCGACCAGGCTCTTCAGGCACGGGTAGAGCGTTCCGTAGGAGAGCGCCCGCAGCGCTCCGAGCAGGATGTTGAGCCGCTTGCGCAGCTCGTAGCCATGCATCGGGGCGTCATGGAGCAGACCGAGAACGGCGAACTCCAGCACTCCTGAGCGCCTGCCCACTGCCGTCCTCCTCCTCCCTCTCGACCGTCGCTCCGGCCGCTGCATCGGCGGGTATACCGCTTCGATGTATCGGCTCGATATATCGAGAACAGTAAACCGGACCCTCGGAAGGGGCAAGGGGGGCACGCGTGAATGTGATCACAAGCCGACGCGCGGGTGGGCTTGGCAACGGGCGTGTAATGATCTGACGCCGTTTTGCGGTTATTGGCGACTGATGCCCGATTAGTTCGGATTCACTGCTGCGTACGCTGTCGCGTGTGCACGAGGACCAACCTCCGGGGTTAGGGCGGTCCGAGCATCGGACAGGGAACCCTGCCTTCAGGCCGACCAGGCCTGGCGAGGAGTGGCTGGAAACATGAGCGAGCGACGGCGAAGGACGCCCGACCAGGGCGGTGACGGGCAGCAGCCGCCGGGTGGCGGAGGCCGTCGGGGCGGCCCCGGCCCCGACGAACTGGGCTCGGAAGGGATCGGCCGTCGACGCCAGCCGGGGGTCCGGGAGACCGCCCAGCAACCCCGGATGGGCCGTGCCGAGATGCGCAAGGCCGCGCAGAAGAAGGGCAAGGGCGGTGGCCGGCGCGGCGACGCCGCCGCTTCCGCCGCAGCGGCGGCCGGCCCCGGCAAGAAGCGCTTCATCGACTACCCGCGGTTCGGCAAGAGCGGCATCCGGCGCTGGCTGCCCTCCTGGAAGCTGGTGTTCAGCGTCTTCCTGCTGTTCTTCGCCATGGGCGTGGGCGGCGTGTTCTACCTGTACCAGACCACGACAGTCCCGGACCTCAAGGACCTGGTGAAGGAACAGAACACCATCTACTACTGGGCCGACGGCTCGGAGATGACCCGCAAGGGCGACACCAACCGTCAGATCGTCGAACTCGGCGACATCAACCCCACCCTGCAGAACGCCGTCATCTCGGCGGAGAACGAGACCTTCCGCACCGACAGCGGCATCGACCCCAAGGGCATGCTGCGCGCCGTCTACAACATGGCGAAGGGCGGTGAGACCCAGGGCGCCTCGACGATCACCCAGCAGTACGTGAAGAACGCCTACCTGAGCCAGGAACAGACCATCAGCCGCAAGCTGAAGGAGTTCTTCATCACGCTGAAGATCAATCAGCAGAAGAGCAAGGACGACATCCTCAAGGGCTACCTCAACACCAGCTGGTTCGGCCGCAACGCCAACGGCGCCCAGGCCGCGGCCCAGGCGTACTACGGGGTCAACGCCAAGGACCTGAACCTCTGTCAGAGCGCGATGCTGGCCGGACTGCTGAAGGGCGCGAACTACTACGACCCCTCCAAGCCGGCCAACCACGACCGCGCCGTGGAGCGGTGGAAGTGGATCCTGGACCGGATGGTGATCACCCACAACGCCACTGCGGAGGAGCGGGCGAAGTGCACCACCTTCCCCGAGCCGATCGCGCTGAAGCCCAGCACCAACATGAACGGTGAGATCAGCTACCTGGTCGACACCGCCAACCAGTACGTGATGACCACCGACAAGTCGGTCACCCAGCAGATGATCGACAAGGGTGGTCTGAAGATCTACACCACCTTCGAGAAGGACAAGGTCGACGCCCTGAAGAAGGCCGTCGACGACGTCAAGGCCGAGAACCTCGACGCGCAGAAGCGCCCCAACAACGACACCTTCGTCCAGTTCGGCGCCGCCAGCATCCGCCCCGGTGACGGTGCGATGGTCGCGATCTACGGCGGCGACGGCGTGGAGAACGGCCACTTCGACAACAACGCCAACGCCGGCGGTGTCCAGGTCGGCTCGACCTTCAAGCCCTTCGTGCTGGCCACCGCGATGCAGGTCGGTGTGCAGACCGCGAAGGACAGCGACGGCAAGCCGAAGCGGATCAACGCCGACAGCCGCTACCTCGCCGACGACATGTCCGAGATCCGCAAGCCGGACGGCTCGCTGGTGATCGGCGACGACGGCAAGCCCTACCGGCAGAAGAACGAGGACTCCGGCAAGCGCGGCTACGTCTCGCTGCGGCAGGCCATGCAGTGGTCGTACAACGTGCCCTTCGTCCAGCTCAACCAGGACGTCGGCGGCCCCGCGGTGGCCGACATGGCCGTGCAGATGGGCATCAAGCGGGACAGCCTGGCCGACCCGAAGACCGCGACCTTCCCGCTCGGCACCTCCACCATCAGCCCGATCCGGATGGCCACCGGCTACGGCACCCTGGCCGCCAGCGGCAAGGAGGCCGAGCCCTACTCGGTCACCAAGGTCGAGGTGAACGGCACGGAGCGCCCGGGCTTCGGCAAGAAGGACGTCAAGGTGGCGCTGGAGCCGGCCGTCGCCGACAACGTCACCGACGTGCTGGTGAACGTGGCCAAGAACGGTACCGGTACGAAGACCAACAGCCTGGGCCGCCCGGTGGCCGGCAAGACCGGTACCACCGACCAGAACAAGTCGGCCTGGTGGGTCGGCTACACCCCGCAGCTGGTCACCAGCGTCGCGATGTGGCGCGAGGACCCGAGCAAGCACGACCGGGAGTCCCTCAACGGCACCGGCGGCAAGGAGTCCATCCACGGTGGTGACATCCCCACCGACATCTTCACCCGGTACATGAAGGCCGCGCTGGCCAACGAGAAGAAGATGGACTTCCCGACCCCGCAGCCGGTCGGCACCGAGGTGGACTCCTCCGGCGCGCCGTCCACGGTCTCCGCGACCCCCACCCAGACCGCGACGGAGATGCCCAGCGCCCCGGCACAGACCCAGGCGCCGGTCCAGCAGCCGACCCAGCAGCCGACCCAGCCCAGCCAGGGCGGGAACTGCGTGCCGGGCGTGGACTGCCAGCCGACCCCGCCGCCCAGCCACACCCCCAAGCCGTCGACCAGCAACTGCATCCCGCTGGTCAACTGCCCGCCGACCCAGTCGCCGACCGACGGCAGCACATCGGGCGGCAACACCGGCAAGCCGGGCAAGCCGACTCCGAGCGGCACCGGCGGCCCACAGGCCGGCGGAGCGGCCGGGTAGCAGCCCGGTCCGGCCGCTGGGACGGTGAGACGGTAGAACGGCGGTGGCGGTCCTCCTCGGAGGGCCGCCACCGCCGTTTTCGTCACGATTCGCCGCGCACGCCCCACCCGCACCACCGGACCACCGCGGGGTCCTCCTCGTCCCGGCGCACCGGGTGCGGCAGGATGTCCGGCATGACGTCGAGCGATCGTGACGAACCCGCCGGCCCGTACGGGCCCGACGGCGCGGCAGGGCCCCTCCCGGCAGCCGTGGCCACGGCCGTGCCCCCGGTCGACACCGTGGTCGTCCCGGCCGACGAGGACCGGGTGGCGGCGGCCGGCAGCGAGGTGTTCGGCGGCCCGCCCGGGCGGCGGGCGCTGCTCGGCGTCTCCTGGTGGATCCCGGTGCGCGTCCTGGCGCTGGCAGTGATCGTGGTCTCGGCGCTCGGCATGGTGCACAACCTGCCCTGCTACGACCAGGCCTGGTTCCAGCCGGGCTCGCCGCAGTACATCCACGCCTGCTACAGCGACATCCCGCACCTGTACTCCGGCCGCGGCTTCGCGGCCGGGCTGCACCCGTACGTGGACCGGATCCCGGGCACCACGGGGGACCTCCAGTACCTGGAGTACCCGGTGCTGACCGGGCTGTTCATGCAGGTCGCGGCCTGGCTGACGCCCGGCGGCGGCACCGAGCAGGCCCAGGAGCAGTGGTTCTGGGCGATCAACGCCGGCCTGCTGATGGCCTGCGCCGTGGTCGCCGCGGTCGCGCTCTCGCGCACCCACCGCCGCCGCCCCTGGGACGCGATGCTGTTCGCGCTCTCGCCGATCCTGCTGCTCAACGGCACGGTCAACTGGGACCTCCTCGCGGTCGCCCTGGCCGCCGTGGCGATGGCCTGGTGGGCCCGCTCCCGGCCGGGCTGGGCCGGCGTCTTCATCGGCCTGGCCACCGCCGCCAAGCTCTACCCGCTGCTGCTGATCGGCCCGCTGCTGGTGCTCTGCTGGCGGGCCGGGAAGTGGCGCGAGTTCCGGGTGGTGCTCGGCGGCGCGGTCGGCTCCTGGCTGCTGGTCAACCTGCCGATCATGCTGGCCAACTGGCAGGGCTGGTCGACCTTCTACGTCTTCAGCAAGCACCGCGGCGAGGACTACGGCTCGTTCTGGCTGATCCTGATGCAGAACCGCGGGGTGGGGCTGGCCGACCTCGACCTCTACATCGGCGTGCTGATGGTGCTGGGCTGCGCGGCCATAGCGTGGCTCGGCCTCGCGGCGCCCCGCCGGCCGCGGTTCGCGCAGCTGGCCTTCCTGGTGGTCGCGCTGTTCGTGCTGGTCAACAAGGTGTACTCGCCGCAGTACGCGCTCTGGCTGCTGCCGCTCGCGGCGCTGGCCCGGCCGCGCTGGCGGGACCTGCTGATCTGGCAGGCCTGCGAGGTGCTGTACACCCTGGGCATCTGGTCCCACCTGGGCTTCGTCACCGGGCCCAAGCAGCACGGGATCGGCGAGCCCTGGTACCACTTCGCGATCGCGCTGCACCTGCTCGGCACGCTCTACCTGGTGGTGCTGGTGGTCCGGGACGCCCTGTACCCGGACCGCGACCCGGTCCGCTGGGACGGCACCGACGACCCCTCCGGCGGGGTGCTCGACCACGCCCCGGACGTGGTCACCCTGGGCGCCGCCCGACGGCTGCACGAGGAGGAGAGCTACGCCGGATACGCGCCGGCCGGCCCCTTCGATCACTGGCTGGAGGAGCCAGGAGCCGAGGAGCCGGCCGAGCGGAAGCCGTAACCGCGAGCCGAGCGTCACCCAGGGGTGCTCAGCGGTCCACCACGCGGTCGAAGTGCGTGGTGGTGTGCCGGACCTGGAGGCCCAGCTCCTCACCGATCGCTGGGGGCGCGGTCTCCCCGTCCAGGAACAGCAGCGAGACCTGCATGTGCGGCGGCTCGGCGAACCAGAGCTGCTTGCCCGCCCAGTGGAACGGCGACTTGGTCTTGTTGACGGTCGCCAGGCCGGCCCGGGCGATGCCCTTGGCGCGCGCGCCCATGCTGGCCACGTACTTGGGGGCCTCCAGGCCGATGCCGTGCGCGGTGCCGCCGGCCACCACCAGGATGTGGCCGTCCGAGGGCGCCGGGTGCTGGCGGTAGCCGTAGCGGTCGCCCTTCTTCACCGGGGTGACGTCCAGCACCGTGGCCCGGACCTCCAGCGCGCCGTGGTCGCCCAGCCAGAGCCGGGTGCCGATCCGGGCCCGGAAGACGGTGTCCGGGTAGCGCTGGGCGAGCTGGTCCATGCCGGCCGCGCCGAGGTGGCTGACGAAGACGGTGTGCACCGGGATGCCGGCCGCCTTCGCGGTGTCCACCCAGTGGACGACCTCCTCGACCGGGCTGGAGCCGTCCGGCCGGTCCATCGGCAGGTGCAGGGCGAGGCCCTCGAAGGAGACGCCGTCCAGCTCGGCGGCGACGGTGCGCAGGTCGGCCGCGCTCACGCCGTGCCGGCGCATGGTGGTCATGCACTCCAGCACCACCCGGGCGCCGTGCAGCGAGCGCAGCGCGTCCACGCTGGCGACCGTCCGGATCACCCGGGCGTGCGGCAGCGGGAGCACCTCCTCACCGACCCGGTAGGGGGTGAGCACCAGCAGCTCGCCGCCGTACCACTCGGCGGCGTCGGCCGCCTCGTAGGCGGTGCCGACGGCCAGCACACCGGTGCCGAGCAGTGTCGCCTCCTCGGCCAGCCGGTGGTTGCCCAGGCCGTAGCCGTTCCCCTTGGCGACGGGCACCAGGCCGGGGAACTCGGCCAGGACGGAGCGCTGGTGGGTGCGCCAGCGTTCGGTGTCGAGGTAGAGCGACAGCGTCATCGGGGCAGCCTCCTCAGCGGCGGGACATGTAGAGGTCGAGGGCCTTGTGCAGCAGCTTGTTCAGCGGGAAGTCCCACTCGCCGAGGTACTCGGCCGCCTGGCCGCCGGTGCCGACCTTGAACTGGATCAGGCCGAACAGGTGGTCGTTCTCGTCCAGGGTGTCGCTGATGCCGCGCAGGTCGTACACGCCGCCGCCGAGGGCGTAGGCGTCGCGCATCATCCGCCACTGGATCGCGTTCGAGGGCTTGACCTCGCGCTTGTGGTTGGCCGAGGCGCCGTAGGAGTACCAGACGTGCTCGCCGACCACCAGCATCGTGGTCGAGGCCAGCGGCTCGCCCTCGTGGTAGGCGATGTAGAGCCGCATCCGGTTCGGGTCCTCGGAGTTGAGGGCGTTCCACATGCGCTGGAAGTAGGCCAGCGGGCGCGGGGTGAACTTGTCGCGCTCGGCGGTGACCAGGTAGAGCTGGTGGAAGATCGGCAGCTCGTCGTAGCCGCCCTGGACCACCTCGACGCCGCTCTTCTCGGCCTTCTTGATGTTGCGGCGCCAGAGCTGGTTGAAGCCCTTCTGGATGTCGTCCAGCGAGCGGTTGGCCAGCGGCACCTGGTACACGTAGCGCGGCTGGACGTCGCCGAAGCCCGCGCCGCCGTCCTCGCCCTGCAGCCAGCCGGCCTTGCGCAGCCGGTCGGCCACCTCGAAGGCGCGCGCCTCGTACCAGTCGGCCTCGATGTCGCGCAGGCGCTTGGCCTGCTTGGCGGCGATGGCCTCCTTGATGGTGGGGGCGTTCCAGCGGCGGATGACCACCGGCGGGCCCATCTTCACCGAGAAGGCGCCCTGCGACTTCAGGTGGGCCAGCATCGGGGAGAGCCAGCGGTCCAGGTCCCGGTCGAACCAGTCGATCACCGGGCCCTCGGGCAGGTAGGCGAGGTAGCGCTTGACCTTCGGCAGCTGGCGGTAGAGGACCAGGCCCGCGCCGACCAGCTGGTTGTGCTCGTCGAACCAGCCGATCGACTCGGAACGCCACTCGGCCTTCACGTCACCCCAGGCCGGCACCTGCATGTGGCTGGCCGAGGCGCGGCTCCTGATGAAGGCGAGGTGCTCCTCGCGGGTGATCGTCCTCAGGCGCAGGCTCATGTGCTCGGTGCTCCTCGTCGGTCGGGCTGCGGTGGGCCCCAGGTTCTCGGGCTGACCTTATCGTCCGGGGCCCGGGCGCCCACCGGTGCGGGCACGACGGCGCCCCCGTCGGGTACCTGTCTCCTGCAGATACGCGACGGGGGCGCCGAGGGTTCCTGGGCCGGGTGCTCAGCCCCAGAGGCCGCCCCGGGCGATGCCGAGGTAGAAGCCGATCGCGGAGGCGCCGAGCGTGATCATCAGGACGAAGCGTTCGGCGGTGGTGACCGAGACGAACATGCCCCACAGGCCCGTGACGATCCCGGCCAGGCCGGTCCACGAGGTCAGCAGGTGCAGGTTGTGGAAGAACGAGGTGGTGAAGGCGATCACACCCAGGACGGCCGTCAGGGCCACCAGGGTGTTCTCGCGGGGGTGCGGGTGGCCGTCGGTGTTCAGCGTGAGGGCGGGCATGCGGTGGACGGACTGGGCCATGAGTCCCACCTCCTGGCGTGGAGACGAACGGGCAGGAATCCCGTTCCGTCCAGATTGCGGCGGTTGGGTCCGTCTCACAACCCCTATGCGTTTTGTTCGGCCGTCCGGGTGCAGGTAGGCTGTGCCGTCTGCACTGGTGTAGTTGTGCCCCCTTGCGCCCTCTTACGGGTGCCGCCCCTCCGGGGCGGGCGGGGCCCGACTGTCGGACCCGGCCGCTACGGTGGCCGGAGTCGTCACCTCACCGGTGCCGACGCTACGCACAACCCTCCTGCCACGGAGAGACCGTGGCCGCTGAGTCCAAAGGAGGTGGGTTACTCATGCGTCACTACGAGCTGATGGTCATCCTCGACCCGTCGGTCGAGGAGCGCGCTGTCTCCCCCCTGATCGAGAACTTCCTCACCGTCGTCCGCAACGGCGGCGGCAAGGTCGAGAAGGTCGACACCTGGGGTCGTCGCCGTCTGGCTTACGAGATCAACAAGCAGTCCGAGGGCATCTACTCGGTCATCGACCTCAAGGCCACGCCTGAGGTCGTCAAGGAGCTCGACCGCCAGATGGGCCTGAGCGAGTCGGTTCTGCGGACCAAGGTCCTGCGCCCGGACACCCACTGAGCCACCTCTGAGGCCTTCGGGTCTCGGGTAGCTCGCGTCCGCTGTTTCACGTGAAACAGCGGTGAACGGACATCTTCCCGAGAGGTCATCACCACCATGGCAGGCGAGACCGTCATCACCCTCGTCGGCAATCTCGTCGACGACCCCGAGCTGCGCTTCACCCCGTCGGGTGCGGCGGTCGCGAAGTTCCGCATCGCGTCCACCCCCCGCACCTTCGACCGCCAGACGAACGAGTGGAAGGACGGCGAGAGCCTCTTCCTCACGTGCAACGTCTGGCGGCAGCCGGCGGAGAACGTGGCCGAGTCGCTGCAGCGCGGCATGCGCGTCATCGTGCAGGGCCGACTGCGCCAGCGGTCTTACGAGACCAAGGAAGGCGAGAAGCGGACGGTCTTCGAGGTCGAGGTCGACGAGGTCGGCCCGAGCCTGCGGTCGGCGACCGCGAAGGTCACCCGGGCCAACCGGTCCGGCGCCCCCGGTGGCGGCTTCGGCGGCCAGCAGGGTGGCGGCCAGGGCGGTTGGAACGGCGGAGGCGGCCAGCAGGGCGGCGGCGGCAGCTGGGGTGGAAACTCCGGCGGCGGCGGCCAGTCCGGCCCCTCCGACGACCCGTGGGCGTCCAGCGCTCCGTCCGGTGGAAACCAGGGCGGCGGCGGCTGGGGCGGCGCCCCGTCCGGTGGCGGTTTCTCGGAAGAGCCTCCGTTCTAAGAGCTGACAGATTTCGTGCGGCCCGGCCGCAGGCGTCTTCGGACGCCGGCCGGGCCGTGAACCCCAAATGGAGCACACCATGGCGAAGCCGCCTGCTCGCAAGCCGAAGAAGAAGGTTTGCGTCTTCTGCAAGGACAAGGTCAACTACGTTGACTACAAGGACACGAACCTGCTGCGGAAGTACATCTCCGACCGCGGAAAGATCCGTGCCCGCCGGGTCACCGGCAACTGCACCCAGCACCAGCGTGACGTCGCCACGGCCGTGAAGAACAGCCGTGAGATGGCGCTGCTGCCCTACACCAGCACCGCGCGCTAAGAGAGGGTGACCGAGTAATGAAGATCATCCTCACGCACGAGGTCCCGGGTCTGGGCTCCGCCGGCGAGGTCGTCGAGGTCAAGGACGGCTACGCCCGCAACTACCTGGTCCCGCGTGGCTACGCCATCCGCTGGACCAAGGGTGGCCAGAAGGACGTCGACGCCATCCGTCGCGCCCGCAAGATCCACGCGATCCAGACCCTCGACGCCGCCAACGACGTCAAGGGCAAGCTCGAGGGCGTCCAGGTCAAGCTGGCCGTTCGCTCGGGCGACGCCGGCCGTCTGTTCGGCTCGGTGACCCAGGCTGACGTCGTCGAGGCCATCAAGGCCGCCGGCGGCCCGGCCGTGGACAAGCGCGCCGTCGCGATCGCCTCGCCGATCAAGACCGTGGGCACCCACAAGGTCTCGGTCAAGCTGCACTCGGACGTCGTGGCCAACCTCGACGTCGCCGTCGTGGCTGCCTGAGTTCCGTAGCAGTGGCCTGAGGGCCGGACTCCCCCCGGGGAGTCCGGCCCTCGGTCGTTTCCTCAGCCTCTGACGGCTCCGGTGACCAGCCATCGGCCGCCGCGGGCGCGGCCGACCAGGAAGACCGCGCGGACCAGCATGAACAGGTTCATCGCCCACCACAGCCCGACCAGCCCGGTGCCGGTGGCCGGCACCGCGAAGGCCGCCGGGGTGAACACCGCCAGGGTGGCCAGCGCCGCCCAGGCGAGGTAGGGGCCGTCCCCGGCGCCCATCAGCACGCCGTCCAGCACGAAGACCAGGCCGGCCACCGGCTGGCTGAGCGCGAGCAGCAGCAGGGCCGTGTGCAGGTGGCCCTGGACCACCGGGTCGGGCGTGAACAGCGGTACGTAGAGCGGGCGGGCGAGTACCACCAGCAGGCCGAGCACCACCCCGGAGCCCAGGCCCCACTCGACCATCCGCCGGGTGGCCGTTCGGGCGCCCGGGACGTCCGAGGCGCCCAGGTAGCGGCCGATGATGGCCTGCCCGGCGATCGCGATGGCGTCCAGCGCGAAGGCCAGGAAGCTGAACAGCGTCATGGCGATCTGGTGCGCGGCCACCTGGTCGTCGCCGAGCCGGGCGGCCACCGCGGTGGCGATCATCAGCACCGCGCGCAGGCTGACCGTGCGCACCAGCAGCGGGCCGCCCGCCCTGGCGCCGGCCCGGATGCCGGCCGGGTCCGGCCGCAGCGAGGCCCGCTCCCGGCGGGCGCCGCGGACCACCACGACCAGGTAGACGGCGGCCATCCCGGTCTGGGCCAGCACGGTGCCCCAGGCGGAGCCGGCCACCCCGAGGCCGGCTCCGTACACCAGGCCGACGTTCAGGCCGATGTTGGCGGTGAAGCCCGCGACGGCCACCACCAGCGGGGTCCGGGTGTCCTGGAGGCCGCGCAGCACGCCGGTGGCGGCCAGCACCAGGAGCATCGCCGGGATGCCCAGCGAGCTGATCCGCAGGTACGTCACGGCGTACGGCGCCGCGGTCGGCGAGGCGCCCAGCAGCCCGGCCGCCCAGGGGGCCAGCAGCAGGGTGAGCAGGACCACCGGGACGGCCAGGCCGAGCGCCAGCCAGAGGCCGTCGACGCCCTGCTGGACGGCGCCCCGGCGGTCCCCGGCGCCGATCCGGCGGGCCACCGCGGCGGTGGTGGCGTAGGCGAGGAAGACGAACACCCCGGTCGCGGTGGTGAGGGCGGCGGAGGCGACGCCGACCCCGGCGAGCTGGGGGGTGCCGAGGTGGCCGACGATCGCGGAGTCTGCCATCAGGAACAGCGGCTCGGCGACCAGGGCGCCGAAGGCGGGCACCGCCAGGGCGAGGATCTCGCGGTCGTGGCTGCGTCTGGAGGGCTCGCAGGGGGCGGTGCTCATGCGCTCCAGGGTACTCATCCACAGGTAATGGGCCAATGGCGCCTCAGAGTATTACTCGAAACTGTGAGCGGCGAGCTCTGTCCGGTCCGTGTCCACGGCCGTTCGGCGGTGTGTGAAGAATTTCTCATGCACAGGCCCCGGAAGGGGTAAGCGCAGGTCAATGGGTTGACGATGGACCGATCATCCGGTTATCCACAGGAGCTTCCACAGGGGCGTCCACAGCTTTGCGGCAGTTCTCCACAGCCGAGGGCCGCTCGTCCACACCCCCTGTGGATAACCGCCTTGGCGCGAGGGCGTCCGGCGCCTTAGCGTGGGCTCTCCACCCGACACTCCCACCCACCCCGGCGTCCGATTTGTCGGTGCCGTGGCGTACAAAAGGAGCGGCTCCGCTCCACCCAGCCACCGGCAAGGCCCGCTCCAACTTCGCACCACTCGCTGATCGGGGAACACGCGTGACCGGCCCCCAGTACGACGACCACGACGCCCCGCCGCCGGAGGAGGACTGGCAGAACGCCGAGGACCCCTTCCCGGCCGCCGCCTTCGACGACGCCCCCTTCCCGGACGGCCCCGGCGACCGGCTGCCGGTCTCCCGCAACCGCGGCGGCCAGGGCGGCGGCGGGCAGGGCGGCGGCGGGCAGGGCGGCGGCCGCGGCGAGGGCTTCCGCAAGGGTGGAGCCGACTTCGCCAACGGGAGGGGCGGGAAGAGCGGCAAGGGCCGGGACGACCGCGACCGCCGGGACGACGAGGGCCAGGGCGGCGTCGACGGCTTCGAGCGCGTCCCCCCGCAGGACCTCGCCGCCGAGCAGTCCGTGCTGGGCGGCATGCTGCTGTCCAAGGACGCCATCGCCGACGTGGTCGAGGTGCTCAAGCCGGCCGACTACTACCGGCCCGCGCACGAGATGGTCCACGGTGCGATCCTCGACCTCTACGCCCGCGGCGAGCCGGCCGACCCGATCACCGTGGCCGGCGAGCTCACCAAGCGCGGCGAGCTGCAGCGCGTCGGCGGCGCCTCCTACCTGCACACCCTGGTCAACTCCGTCCCGACCGCGGCCAACGCCGAGTACTACGCCCAGATCGTCCACGAGCGCGCCGTGCTGCGCCGCCTGGTCGAGGCCGGCACCCGGATCGCCGGCATGGGCTACGCGGCCGAGGGCGACGTGGACGAGATCGTCAACGCCGCCCAGGCGGAGATCTACGCCGTCACCGAGCAGCGCACCAACGAGGACTACGCGCCGCTCGCCGACATCATGGAGGGCGCCCTCGACGAGATCGAGGCGATCGGCTCCCGCAACGGCCAGATGTCCGGCGTGCCGACCGGTTTCGCCGACTTCGACCAGCTCACCAACGGGCTGCACCCCGGCCAGATGATCGTCATCGCGGCCCGTCCCGCCATGGGTAAGTCCACCCTCGCGCTGGACTTCGCGCGCGCCTGCTCGATCCAGCACAAGCTGCCGAGCGTGATCTTCTCGCTCGAAATGGGCCGCAACGAGATCGCCATGCGCCTGCTCTCCGCCGAGGCCCGGGTCGCGCTGCACCACATGCGCTCCGGGAACATGACGGACGACGACTGGACCAGGGTCGCCCGCCGGATGCCCGACGTCAGCGAGGCGCCGCTGTTCATCGACGACTCGCCGAACCTGTCGATGATGGAGATCCGCGCCAAGTGCCGCCGGCTCAAGCAGCGCAACGACATCAAGCTGGTCGTCATCGACTACCTCCAGCTGATGCAGTCCGGCGGCTCCCGCCGGGCCGAGAACCGCCAGCAGGAGGTCTCGGACATGTCCCGAAACCTCAAGCTGCTGGCCAAGGAGCTGGAAGTGCCGGTCATCGCGCTGTCCCAGCTGAACCGTGGCCCCGAGCAGCGCACCGACAAGCGGCCGATGGTCTCCGACCTGCGCGAGTCCGGCTCGATCGAGCAGGACGCCGACATGGTCATCCTGCTGCACCGCGAGGACGCGTACGAGAAGGAGTCCCCGCGCGCGGGCGAGGCCGACCTGATCGTCGCCAAGCACCGTAACGGCCCGACCGCCACCATCACGGTGGCCTTCCAGGGCCACTACTCGCGCTTCGTCGACATGACCCGGGACTGACCCTCCGACCGCCCCGGGCGGGGCGGCCGGTCACCGGTGCGGCCCCACCGGCCGGGGCGCCCGCGACAGTCCCGTGGGGGAGCGGGGCGGGGTCAAACGAATGAGGCGCGCCAAGGCAACGAGGCCCGTACGGGGCGGAGCGGAGCCGTGGGGCGATGGGCTACTGTCCCTGCGGTGAAGAAGATACGACAGCTGTCCGCCCGTCGGGTCCGGCGGACCGAGCGGTCACGGGCTGGTGGGGCGGCTGCCCGGCTCGGCTGGCTCGACGCACTGCGCGGCGTGGCCGCGCTGATGGTGGCGATGCACCACTTCGGCATCCTCGAACTGCTGCCGTTCGGCGGGGCGGTGTGGGCGCACTTCGACCTCGGCCTGTACGGGGTCATGGTGTTCTTCCTGGTCAGCGGCTACATCATCCCCGCTTCGCTGGAACGCCGGGGTGACGTGCGGGCGTTCTGGGTGGGACGCGTCTTCCGGATCTACCCGGCGCTGATCGCCGCCTACGTGGTGGCCATCCTGATGCTGCCGGCGGGGGACGGCTCGGTCGCGCTGTTCCGTACCGGGCACGACCTGATCTCGCTGACGGCCAACGCCACCATGCTCCAGGACATGCTGAACGTGGTGAACGGCATGGGCGTCGCCTGGACGCTGACCTACGAGATGGTCTTCTACTTCCTGGTCACCGGTCTGTTCACGCTGGGCTGGCACAAGCGCAGCAGCGTGTTCGCGGTCGGGTTCGCCGCGGTGGGCCTGGTGTTCGGCGGCACGCTGGCCGCCGATGTCTTCGGCCACGACGTGGGTTCCACCCGGCACCTGGTGTTGGCGGCGGCCCTGATCGTGCTGATGGGCTTCGTCTGCATGCTGAGCGGCAACCCGGCGCTGACCCGGCTGGGGGCCCTGCTGCTGGGCGGCCTGGGTACCGTCCTGCTGTTCACCAACAGCCGGGCACCCGTCTTCGAAACGCTGATGATCTTCGCCACGATGTTCGCCGGCACCGTGCTTTACCGGGCCGAGCACGGGCAGATCGATCGGATGCAGGCCTGGCTTGTCTGCGGCTTCGTGGTGGTCTCCGGTGTCGCCATCGGATGGATGTACAACCGCAACGGCATGGAACAGGGCACCTGGACGTCGGGTTGGGTCGCGTGGTGCGTGTCCTACGCCGGGGCCTGGGCGACCTTCCTCGGTGCGATGGCGCTGCGCAAGCGGCGCTTCCCCAAGGTGCTGACCTGGCTCGGCGCGGTGAGCTTCTCGCTGTACCTGCTGCACGTCCACGTGCTGCACACGATCGGCCCCCTGGTCGGCGTGCCGCCGCGGCCCACCGCGACCGGGGCCAAGGTGCTCTGGGGGGCCGAGTTCCTGACCGTGGCGCTGGTGGCCTCCTACCTGCTGTACCGGCTGGTGGAACTTCCGTTCCAGAAGCTCGGCCGGAAGGCGCTGAGGACGCTCGAACGGGTCCTGCCGGCCCCGTCCGCGGCACCGGTCCAGGGCGTACCGGTCCAGGGCGTACCGGCTCAGGAAGTTCCGGCCGAGCCGGAGGCCGCCGCCGTCACACGGTGACGGTGGCGCGGAAGAGGGTGCCGGCGGTGCCGGAGAGCCTGGTCGGGGTGCCGGTGGCCGGGAGGAAGGCGGACTGGCCGCGGGCGAGGTCCAGCACCGCGCCGTCGGCGGCGGTGAGCCGTACGGCGCCCTCGGTGCAGAGCAGGATCTGCGGGGTGCGGCCGTCGATCTCGCGCTCGACGCCCGCCAGCTCGAAGCGGGAGAGCCGGAACTCGTCGATCGGGACGGGGTAGAGCTGCTCGCCGGGGGTGGACTCGACCGGGACGGGGTGCACCACCTCGGGCGCGCCGGGCTCGAAGAGCACCACCTCGAGCAGTTCCGGCACGTCGATGTGCTTGGGGGTGAGGCCGGCCCGCAGCACGTTGTCCGAGTTGGCCTGCAGCTCCACGCAGACCCCGGACAGGTAGGCGTGCGGCACCCCGGCGCCCAGGTAGAGCGCCTCGCCGGCCCGCAGCCGGACGTGGTTGAGCAGCATGCCGGCGATCACGCCGCGGTCGTCCGGGAAGTCCTTGGCGATCTCGGCGTACGGGGCGTGCTCGCCGTCCGGGTCCGTCCCGGCCAGCGCGGCGACGGTGTCCCGGACGGCCCGCCCGGCGGTCTCGTCGTCCATGGTGAGCAGGGTGGCCAGGGCGTCGCGCAGGGCCCGGGCCTCGGCCTCGGCGTCCCCGGCGTCCGCGACCGACAGCAGCGCGATCAGCGGGTCCAGTCCGGGCACCCCGAGGGCGGCCATCAGCGCGGCCGCCGCGGCGGGCCGGCGGAAGCCGCACAGGCCCTCGAACTCGCCCAGCGCGCAGACCATTTCGGGCTTGTGGTTGGCGTCGCGGTAGCTGCGCCCCGGGGCGTCCAGCGGGATGCCGAGGGCGTTCTCGGCGGCGAAGCCGGCCCGGGCCTGGTCCAGCGTGGGGTGGGCCTGGATGGACAGCGGGATGCCCGCGGCGAGCACCTTGAACAGGAACGGCAGGCCGGGGCCGAAGCGGGCCACGCTCGCCGCGCCGAGTTCGCCCTCGGGGTCGGCCGCGATCAGCTCGTCCAGCCGCCTCGGGCCCTCGCCGCGGTCGGCGCGCGACGGGTCGCCGGGGTGGGCGCCCATCCACAGCTCGGCCTGCGGTTCACCGGTCGGTTCCTGCCCCAGCAGCTCGGGCAGGGCCGTGAGCGACCCCCAGGCGTACGGGCGGACGGTGTTGACGAGCCTGTCCATGCGCGCGGTCCTACTCCTTCGCTGACGGGGCGGCCCCGGACGTCCCGGGCCCGGAGTGCCGGGGCGGGCACGGGCAAGGGCATCGACCCTAGCCGACCCGGGTCGCCCGCGGGGAAACGGTGGGCATCCGATGGGAGTGCCGTGGTCCGACCGGTGGTTCCCGGGCGCGGTAGTAGAATGCCAGGACGCAGTAGTCCCCGCCCCCCGCAGAATTCTCCACCGCGGTCATCCCGTCGGCGGGCTGCCGGCGGGGCCGCGTTCCAGAGTGCGGGCGACGGTGTTCTGATACTCCCCGCCATCGGCCGAGAGGTTTGTACGTGACCGTGAACCAGCAGAGTTTTGCTGATCTCGGCAGGGTCCTGGTGATCATCCCGACCTACAACGAGGCGGAGAACGTCGAGCGGATCGTCGGCCGGGTCCGGGCCTCGGTGCCCGAGGCCCATGTGCTGGTCGCCGACGACAACAGCCCCGACGGCACCGGCGAGCTGGCCGACAAGCTGGCCGCCGAGGACCAGAACGTGCACGTCCTGCACCGCAAGGGCAAGGAGGGCCTGGGCGCCGCCTACCTCGCGGGCTTCCGCTGGGGCATCGACGACGGCTACGACGTCCTGGTCGAGATGGACGCGGACGGCTCGCACCAGCCCGAGGAGCTGGACCGGCTGCTGAGCGCGCTGCGCGGCGCCGACCTGGTGCTCGGCTCGCGCTGGGTGCCGGGCGGCCGGGTGGTCAACTGGCCGAAGTCGCGGCTGCTGCTCTCGCGCGGCGGCTCGACCTACTCGCGGCTGATGCTGGGCGTGCCGATCCGGGACGTCACCGGTGGCTACCGGGCCTTCCGCAAGGAGACCCTGCTGGGCCTGGGCATGGACGAGGTGGCCTCGGCCGGGTACTGCTTCCAGGTCGACCTGGCCTGGCGCACGGTGAAGGCGGGCTTCAAGGTCGCCGAGGTGCCGATCACCTTCGTCGAGCGCGAGCTCGGCGCCTCCAAGATGAGCCGCGGCATCGTGCTCGAGGCGCTCTGGCGGGTGACCTCCTGGGGCGTCGCCGACCGGGTGGCCCGGCTGCGCGGCGGTGCCGCGAAGCGCTGAGTCCTTCCACGAAGGGCCCGTCCGCCGTTTCGGCGGACGGGCCCTTCTTCGTGTTCGGGCGCTGGTGTCCCGGTGCCCGCGTCCCGGTGACCCGGCTGGTCAGCAGCCGCCCTTGAGGGCGCTCTCCGGCAGGTAGCGGTCGGCCCAGACAGCCAGTTCGGTGAGGGCCGGCTTCAGCGCGACGCCGCCCTCGGTGAGCCGGTACCTGACCCGCAGCGGGGGGCCGGGGTCGACCTCGCGGACGACCAGTCCGGCCTCGGCCAGTTCGGTGAGCCGGTCGGAGAGCATCCGCTCGCTGATGCCCGGGACGGAGCGGCGCAGCTCGGAGAAGTAGGCCGGGCCGCCGTTGTTGAGCACGCCCAGCAGCAGGCCGGTCCAGCGCTTGCCGAGCAGGATGAACACCCGGTTGAGGGCCAGCTTGACGTCGGGGCAGCCGCCGTTGCCCTGGGGGGCGCACGCGTCGACGGCGGTCGGGACTGCGTCGCTGACTACCTCGTGCTCGGCCATGGGTCCAGCCTACTCGACCGGCCACTAGTGACTATAGAAAAGTAAGCTGCTACGTTAATTGCAGCTGCGGCGGAAACAGCAGCTACTAATCCTCTGGAGGCCTGCCATGCCCACGCTCCTGCACATCGACTCCTCGGCGCTCACCGACGGCTCCGTCTCCCGCGAGGTCACAGCCGCGTTCCGGGACGCCTGGCAGGCCCAGCACCCCGACGGCACGGTGATCCACCGCGACCTCGCCGCCGACCCGATCCCGCACCTGGAGGCCACCGGCATCACCGCCGGATTCCTCCCGGCCGAGGCGCGCACCGCCGAGCAGGCCGCCGCCTTCGCGCTGCGCGAGCAGCTGATGACCGAGCTGGAGTCCGTCGACGCGGTGCTGATCGGCGCCCCGATGTACAACTTCACGATCCCGTCGACCCTCAAGGCCTGGCTGGACCAGGTGATCCTGATGGGCCGCACCGCCGGCGACGAGCCCTCCGCCAAGGGCACCCCGGTCACCGTCGTCGCCTCCCGCGGCGGCTCGTACGGGCCGGGCGCCCCGCGCGAGCCGTACGAGTTCGTCACCACCTACCTGGAGAAGGTGCTGGGCGGCGGGCTCGGGCTGGAGGTCGACTTCATCGTCCCGGAGCTCACCATGGCCGCGGTCGTCCCGGCGCTGGCCGACTTCGTCCCGCAGGCCGCCGCCTCCAAGGCGCGGGCCCTGGAGCAGGCCGCCCTCCGTGGCAAGGAGACCACCGCCCGGGCCACGGTGTGACCCGCGCCGGAAGGCGCGCCCCCACGGGCGCGCCTTCCGCGCGATCGGCCGCCGGTACTCCCATGCTGTAGGGCGCAAGGAGTCCGACCGCCGAACCAGAGGGAGCAGCCCGTGACGTCGTCCCCGCCCGAGGAGAGCGCCGGCGCGGAACGGGCCGACGCCGGGCCCGTCGCGGCGGAGGCCGCCGACGACGCCGAACGGCCCGCCCGCCCGCTGGAGGTCGCCGTCTTCACCGGGCCCGAGTCGGCCTTCTTCACCACCTCCGCGCTGATCCTCGGCGAGCGGACCGCGATCCTGGTCGACGCCCAGCTCACCCGCAGCGCCGGGCGGGAACTGGCCGAGTGGGTCGCGGGCAAGGGCCGCCGGCTGCTCGCCATCGTGATCACCCACCAGCACCCGGACCACTACTTCGGCGCCGAGGAGGTGCTGAAGCTCTTCCCGGACGCCCAGCTGCTGGCCGCCCCGGCGGTGGTCGAGGGCATCCGGCGGACCGTCGCGGCCAAGGTCGCCCAGTGGAAGCCGGTCTACGGCGACGACATCCCCGACCGCCCGCTGATCCCCGCCCCGCTGCTGCCGCAGCCGCTGATGCTCGACCGCCAGGTGATCCCGGTGCTGCTGCTCGGCCAGGCCGACTGCGGGGAGTCCACCGTCGTCCACGTGCCCAGCATCCGGACCGTGATCGCCGGGGACTTCGCCTGCAACGGCACCCACGTGTGGACCGCCGACACCACCCCGGCCCAGCGCACCACCTGGGGCCACAACCTCGGCCGGATCGCCGACCTCGGCGTGGACCGGGTCATCGCCGGGCACCGCGCCCCCGAGCAGGGCGACGACGCGGCCCGGGTGCTCGCCTTCACCGGGGCGTACCTGAAGGACTTCGACCGGCTGCTGGCCGAGCACCCGGACGACCCGGAGGCGCTGGTCACCGCGATGAACGAGCGGTACGGGGAGCTGACCCTGCCGTCCTTCCTGGACCTGGGCGCGGCCGCCAACACCGCCCGGGGGCCGTCCGTGCCGGCTTCCGAGCCCGCGTCCGAGCCCGGATCCGAGCCCGCGTCCGAGCCGGCGTCCGGTTCCGCTGCGGCTTCCGGCGAGACGGAGGACGGGGCCGGGGCCCAGGAGTAGGGCGGGATACTGGCCGCATGGCGACGCTCTACGACGTGATCGTTCCGGCCGGCGGCTCGGCCCGGCGGCTCGGTGGGGCCGACAAACCCGGCCTGACCGTGGGGGAGACCACCCTGCTGGACCGGGTGCTCGCCGCCTGCGCCGGCGCCCGGACCACCGTCGTGGTCGGCCCCGCCCGGCCGACCGCACGCGCGGGCGTCCGGTGGACCAGGGAACAGCCGCCCGGCGGCGGGCCGGTCGCCGCCGTCGCGGCCGGGCTCGACCTGGTCACCGCGGACCTCGTACTGCTGCTCGCCGCCGACCTGCCCTTCCTGGACCGGCGGACGGTGGACCGGCTGGCCACCGCCCTCGACCGGGCCGGGCCGTCCGT
>NZ_MECK01000006.1 GCF_014596465.1 Streptomyces sp. CBMA123
CCGAGGGGGCGGCGCTGCCCGACGGGGCGGCGTTCGGGGTGCCCGAGGCGCCGGCGGACGGGGAGCCGGTGGGCGCGGGCGGGGTCACACCGCTGGGCGCCACCGCCAGGACCGGACGGAAGAACAGCTTGGCGGTGGTACCGACCTGGTCCGCCGCGTTCTGCTTGTCGCCGCCCTTGGGGATGTTCACGATGATCGTGTCCGAGCCCTGGGTCTGGACCTCCGCCTCGGAGACACCCATTCCGTTGACCCGGCGCTCGATGATCCCGACGGCGATGTCCATGCTGGACTTGTTGATCGCCTTGGGGTCCTTCGACTTCGCGGTCAGCGTGATGCTGGTGCCACCGGCGAGGTCGATACCGAGCCGGGGCTTGGTGTTGCCCGTCCCGAACATGAGGGCGACCAGTCCGACGGTGACGACCAGGATGAGGGCCAGCGCCCGCCCTGGGTAGCCGTCGCGCGGGCGCGACTTGGGTGTTGCCACCTTGCTCGTTTCTCCCTGTCCATGCCACTTTCCCGACCGGACCCCCGTCCGGCTCGTGGCGGGACGGGGGCATGGCGGGTCTGCGGCCCTGAGGTCCTGTGGGCTCGCGGCACTGCGCCGCGCGGCCGGGCGGGTTGCCCGGCCGTACTACTTGCTCGCGGGAGCCCCGCCCTCGACATCGCCCTTCTCGGCGCTGTCCTTGGTGAGCGTCAGCGGCTTGTCCTCGACCGGCGCGGCGTCGGCGTCCTCGGCCTCCGGCTCGGACAGCTCGTCGTCGGCGGGGCGACCGTTGATGATCGCGTCGTACTCCTGGGGGTCCAGGACGGCCGCGACGGCGCTCTTCGTGAAGTGGGTGACCACGCCGGGCGCGATCTCCAGCTCGACGGTCTCGTCGTTGACCGCCTTCACCTGGGCATACAGGCCGCCGATGGTGCGCACCCCCGCCCCGGGCTCCAGCGCCGTCTGCATCTGCTGCATCTGCGACTGGCGCTTCTTCTGCGACCGGAACATGAGCACGATCGCGATGATCGGGAGGAGAAGGATGATGAGGTTCACTGCAGCCAGGGTCCTTTACGGGCCGCCGGCCGGCGGCCTGTGTGGTATGGGTCGGCCCGTCAGGTGAGAGGGGCGGTCCGGCGGAGTCTAGGCGACCCCGAACTGATCGGACAACGCCAAGCATCGCATCCTGCCACCGAAAGTGGCGACCCTCGGTCCGTACGGTTTCCCGGGACTTCTCCCCTGCCTGCTTCCCGGGGCACGGCACCGGGCCGGGCCGGGAACGGCCGCCGTCTCTCACCCGTTCGGCCGGGAGCGGTCAACCCGCGTCCGGCGGGAACAGCTCCGGCTGGGGCGGCACGGTGCCACGTGTGGTCTGGACCGGAGGGGTCAGCCCGAGGTGCTGCCAGGCGGCGGCGGTGGCGATCCGCCCGCGCGGGGTGCGGGCCAGCAGGCCCTCGCGGACCAGGAAGGGCTCGGCCACCTCCTCGACCGTCTCGGCCTCCTCCCCCACCGCGACCGCGAGAGTCGACAAACCGACCGGACCGCCGCCGAACAGCCGCAGCAGCGCGTCCAGCACCGCACGGTCCAGCCGGTCCAGGCCCCGGGCGTCCACCTCGTAGACGGCCAGCGCCTGGGCGGCGATCCCGGCGGTGACCACACCGTCGTGCCGGACCTGCGCGTAGTCGCGGACCCGGCGCAGCAGCCGGTTGGCGATGCGCGGGGTGCCGCGCGAGCGCCCCGCGATCTCGGCCGCGCCGGCCGGGTCTATCTCCACGTCCAGCAGCGCGGCCGAGCGGTGCACCACCTGCTGCAGCTCGGCCGGGGCGTAGAACTCCATGTGCCCGGTGAAGCCGAACCGGTCGCGCAGCGGCGGCGGCAGCAGCCCGGCCCGGGTGGTGGCGCCGACCAGGGTGAAGGGCGGCAGCTCCAGCGGGATGGCGGTGGCACCCGGGCCCTTGCCGACGATCACGTCGACCCGGAAGTCCTCCATCGCCATGTAGAGCATCTCCTCGGCCGGCCGGGACATCCGGTGGATCTCGTCGAGGAAGAGCACCTCGCCCTCGGTGAGCGAGGAGAGGATCGCCGCGAGGTCCCCCGCGTGCTGGATGGCCGGGCCGGAGGTGATCCGGATCGGGGCGCCCAGCTCGGCGGCGATGATCATGGACAGGGTGGTCTTGCCCAGCCCGGGCGGCCCGCTCAGCAGCACGTGGTCCGGCGCGCTGCCGCGCTTGCGGGCCGCCTGGAGCACCAGGGACAACTGCTCGCGCACCCGCTCCTGGCCGATGAACTCGTCCAGCAGCTTGGGGCGCAGCGCGGCCTCCACCGCCTGGTCCTCGCCGTCGGCGGCGGCCGTGACCAGCCGGTCAGCGGGTTCCGAGTCGTACATCCTCGCGGGCTCCAGAGTCTCCGGTGTGGCCGGTGTCGCCGGTGTCAACGGCGTCGGTCGTGTCAACGGCGTCGACGGTGTCGACAAACGGACAGGTCGTCAGGTGGGTTCAGCGGGCGCGGTTGAGGCCGCGCAGGGCGAGCCGCAGCAGTGCGCCGACGTCCGTCGTCTGCTGCGCCTCCGCCTCCGGGGTGACGGCCGCGACCGCCTCGTCCGCCTCGCGCGGGGCGTAGCCGAGGCCGGTCAGCGCGGAGTGCAGTTGCTCGCTCCACGGCGCCGGAGCACTGGCGATCGGCTTCTGCGCCGGCACCGCGCCGTGCGGTGCACCCAGCTTGTCCTTGTACTCCAGCAGCAGCTTGGCCGCCTTCGCCTTGCCGATGCCCGGCACCGCGACCAGCGCCTTCTCGTCCCCGCCCGCCACCGCCGCGCGCAGGGCGTCGGGGCTGTGCACGCCGAGGATCGCCTGGGCGAGCTTGGGGCCGACGCCCGGCGCGGCCTGGAGGATCTCGAACACGGCCCGCTCGTCGTCGTCCGCGAAGCCGAACAGGGTGAGCGAGTCCTCCCGGACCACCAGCGAGGTCGCCAGCCGGGCGGGCTCGCCCAGCCGCAGGCCGGCCAGGGTGTTCGGGGTGCACTGGACGGCCATGCCGACCCCGCCCACCTCGACCACCGCGGTTCCGGAGGCGATGGCCGCCACCGGTCCTTGCACGAAGGCGATCACCGACTACTGCCTTTCACGGAGAAGGAGCCCCTCGGGGGCGTGGAGCGGGCGGCCTGGGCGGCGGCCTGCGCCGCGGCCTGCAGCCGGTTGGTCGTCCCGCCGCGCCAGATGTGGCAGATGGCCAGCGCCAGCGCGTCGGCGGCGTCGGCCGGCTTGGGCGGGGCGTCCAGTCGCAGCAGGCGCTGCACCATGGCCGTGACCTGCGCCTTGTCCGCCCGGCCGGAGCCGGTGACGGCGGCCTTGACCTCGCTGGGGGTGTGCAGGGTGACGGGGATGCCGCGCCGGGTGGCGCAGAGCATGGCGACCGCGCTGGCCTGGGCGGTGCCCATCACGGTACGGACGTTGTGCTGGGCGAAGACCCGCTCGACCGCGACCAGGTCGGGCCGGTACTCGTCCAGCCAGCTCTCCAGGCCCTGCTCGACCAGCAGCAGCCGCTGCCCGATCTCGGCGTCGGCCGGCGTGCGCACCACGCCCACCCCCGCCATCCGCAGCGGCCGGCCCGGCGCGCCCTCGACCACGCCGACCCCGCACCTGGTCAGCCCCGGGTCCACACCCAGCACCCGCACGTCACGCCCCGCCTCTCTGCGACCCGCCGCTCACCCGTGATTCGCCACTCGCTTCCGGGCGCGGCGAAGGACCTGCGAAGGCTATCGCCCGGGTCCGACAATCCCGCCGACGACACCGGCCCGGCGGTCCTGGGACCACCGGGCCGGGCAGTGAGAACGATCACTCGCCGTCGATCGCTCGACGCCGTGTCACTCGGCGTCGAGCTGCGCACCGACCTCGTCGGAGATGTCGAAGTTGGCGAAGACGTTCTGCACGTCGTCGCTGTCCTCCAGCGCGTCGATCAGCTTGAGGATCTTGCGGGCGCCGTCGACGTCCAGCTCGACCTGCATGCTCGGGAGGAAGTTGGCCTCGGCCGAGTCGTAGTCGACGCCGGCGTCCACCAGCGCGGTGCGCACGGCGACCATCTTGGAGGCCTCGGAGACGATCTCGAAGGACTCACCGAGGTCGTTGATCTCCTCGGGCTCCTGGTCGAGGACGACCTCGAACAGCTTGTCCTCGTCGACACCGTCGGCCTTGGGGACGATCACGACGCCCTTGCGGTTGAACAGGTACGACACCGAGCCCGGGTCGGCCATCGAGCCGCCGTTGCGGGTCATCGCGACGCGCACGTCGGAGGCCGCACGGTTGCGGTTGTCGGTGAGGCACTCGATCAGGACGGCGACACCGTTCGGGCCGTAGCCCTCGTACATGATGGTCTGGTAGTCGGCGCCGCCGGCCTCCAGACCGCCACCGCGCTTGACGGCGCGGTTGATGTTGTCGATCGGGACCGAGCTCTTCTTCGCCTTCTGGATGGCGTCGTAGAGGGTCGGGTTACCCGCCGGGTCGGGCCCACCGGTCTTCGCCGCCACCTCGATGTTCTTGATCATCTTGGCGAAGAGCTTGCCGCGCTTGGCGTCGATCACGGCCTTCTTGTGCTTGGTGGTAGCCCACTTAGAGTGGCCGGACATCGCCAGCTCCTTTACGTCGCCAATGGAAATGAACAGATGAGATCTTACCGGTGTCGTCACCGGTGGGACGCACACGGCTACACCGGTGCCTACCGGGTGGCGAGGTGCTCCTCGACCATCTTCACGAAGTAGGCGTGCACACGGTGGTCGCCGGTGAGCTCCGGGTGGAACGAGGTGGCCAGCAGGTTGCCCTGGCGCACCGCCACGATCCGGCTCTCCGGGCCGTCCGCGCCGGGCAGCTCGGCCAGCACCTCGACACCCGCGCCGACCGCCTCGACCCAGGGGGCGCGGATGAAGACGCCGTGCACCGGGGCGTCGTCCATGCCCTTGAAGGCGATGCCGGACTCGAAGGACTCGTTCTGGCGGCCGAAGGCGTTGCGGCGCACCGTCATGTCGATGCCGCCGACGGACTCCTGGTCCTCCCGGCCGTCGAGGATCTTGTCGGCCAGCATGATCATGCCCGCGCAGGTGCCGTACACCGGCATGCCGGCGGCGACCCGCTCGCGCACCGGGTCCATCACGCCGAACAGCAGCGCCAGCTTGGACATGGTGGTGGACTCCCCACCGGGGATCACCAGCGCGTCGACCTCGGCCAGCTCCTCGGCACGGCGCACCGGACGGGCGAGCGCGTCGGCCTCGGCCAGCGCCACCAGGTGCTCGCGGACGTCACCCTGCAGGGCGAGGACGCCGATGACTGGAGTGCTCACGGTCTTCAACCTCAATCGATCGTTACTACGGACGGACGCGGCGCGGCCCGCCGCACGCCGAAGCGCTGCGGCGGGCCGGCCAGGAGCGGGGGGCGACTACCAGCCGCGGTTGGCGTAGCGCTCGGTCTCCGGCAGGGTGTCGCAGTTGATGCCGACCATGGCCTCGCCCAGATTGCGGGAGGCGTCCGCGATGATCTTCGGGTCGTCGAAGAAGGTGGTGGCCTTCACGATGGCGGCGGCACGCTTGGCCGGGTCGCCCGACTTGAAGATGCCGGAGCCGACGAAGACGCCCTCGGCGCCCAGCTGGCGCATCAGCGCGGCGTCGGCCGGGGTGGCCACGCCACCGGCGGAGAACAGCACGACCGGCAGCTTGCCGAGCTCGGCGACCTCCTTGACCAGCTCGTACGGCGCGCGCAGCTCCTTGGCGGCGGCGTACAGCTCGTTGTTGTCGAAGCCGCGCAGCTTGGCGATCTCGTTCTTGATCTGGCGCAGGTGGCGGACGGCCTCGACGACGTTGCCGGTGCCGGCCTCGCCCTTCGAGCGGATCATGGCCGCGCCCTCGGCGATGCGGCGAAGGGCCTCGCCCAGGTTGGTGGCGCCACAGACGAAGGGGGTGGTGAAGGCCCACTTGTCGGAGTGGTTGACCTCGTCGGCCGGGGTCAGCACCTCGGACTCGTCGATGTAGTCGACACCCAGCGACTGGAGCACCTGGGCCTCGACGAAGTGGCCGATCCGGGACTTGGCCATCACCGGGATGGAGACCGCCTCGATGATCTCCTCGATCATGTTGGGGTCGGACATGCGGGCCACGCCGCCGTCCTTGCGGATGTCGGCGGGCACCCGCTCCAGGGCCATGACGGCCACCGCGCCGGCGTCCTCGGCGATCTTCGCCTGCTCGGCGTTGACCACGTCCATGATCACACCGCCCTTGAGCTGCTCGGCCATGCCGCGCTTGACCCGGGCGGTACCGATCTGCGGCTGGTCTGCGGTGGTGGGGGTGGTGGACACGTGAGACCTCACTCGAAGATTAACCAGTGCTATCGCCCTATGGTAGGCGGAACGGGTGACCCAACCATGCGCCACCAAGTCCAGCCCGGACGACGGGATGCGACAATCGGGCCGTATCCGGGGACAGCCTAAGCAGGCGCTCCCTCGGGCGTAAGAGCGGGCGGCGGAGCATCGTCCATCTCGAAGGCCATCGGGAACGGCGCCTTGCCCGCCAGCCGGAAGTACCGCACCAGTCGGTGCTCCCGCACCGCCCGCGCCGCCCGCACCGCGTCGTTGTGGAACCGACGGGCCATCGGCACCCGGCGCACCGCGGCCGTCAGATCACGAACCGCCTCCTCGCCACCCGGCTCGGCCACCAGCGCCGCCACCTGCTCCGCCTCCTCGAACACCGCCCGCAGCGCCAGGCTCAGCTGACTCTCCGCCACCTCGCGTTGCTCGTCCTCGGCCTGCCGGGCCGCGTGCGCCGCGTCCAGCAGCAGCAGCGAGGCCGCCGGATCCAGCAGCGAGGACGTCGCCAGCTCCATCGCCACCGAGGCCCGGCGGACCAGCTGCGCGTCCAGTGCCGCCCGCGCGGCGTCGATCCGGGCGTGCAGCCGGTCCAAGCGGCCGGCCGTCCAACTCAGGTACATGCCGAACAGCACCACGGCCACGCCGGCCCAGATCCAGGTAGTCACGGACCGCTACGTTACCGGGTGTCACCAGCCGCCCCGCCCGGCGTCAGCCCTGAGCGGTCCCGCTGCGGTAGCTGCCCCGGTCGATGTCCGCGATGTTCACCGCGGTGAACAGCCTGGTCCCCGGCAGCGGCCGGACGTGCTGCGCCAGCAGCGCCACCACGCCCTCGCTCAGCGCCGCCTTCGCCTCCGGCGTACGGCCCGGGAACACCTGGAACTCGACGTACACCTGGGCGTCGCCCACCACCCCGGTGCTGCCGACCACCAGCTCCTCGCTCTGCCGGAACAGCGTCTTGCAGGACCCCGGCTTCGCGTCGATCGTCTCCTCGGCCAGCCGGTTGATCGCCAGGCCCAGCGCGCGGCGGTCGAAGGTCCCGGCCAGGCTGGACGAGTAGTCGACGGAGATCTGCGGCATCGTTTCCCCCAGGGGTCACAGTGGTGCGGTCGGCCCGACCCTAGCCGCACCCGCACCCGGCCCCGCGGAAGCCCCCACCCCCGCGCTCCCCGCGCTCAGTCCCCGGCCGGGCCGAAGGCGCCCGGATGCGACTCGCCCGCCCGCCTCCGGGCGCTCCCGGCCCGGCGCCGAGGCTCCTCGCTCCGGCGCCCCCTCCTGCGGCGGTCGCTAGTCGCTCATCGCTTTCGTCACCGGCGCGTCCTTCGGCTCGGAGCGTGGCGCACGTCCTCCTCGACCACCGCCGCCGCCCCGGCCGTCACCGTCTCGTAGACCGCCAGGATGTCCGCACCGACCGTCGACCAGTCGAACCGCCGCACGTGCCGCGAGGCCGCCTTGCTCAGCTCCTCCAGCCGCACCGGATCCCCCAGCAGCCGCAGCGCCGTACGGGCCAGCGCATCCGCGTCCTCCACCGGGAACAGCTCACCGGCGTCCCCGCCGTCCAGCACCTGCTTGAACGCGTCCAGGTCGCTGGCCAGCACCGGGGCACCCGCCGACATCGCCTCGACCAGGATGATCCCGAAGCTCTCGCCGCCGGTGTTCGGCGCCACGTACAGGTCCACGCTGCGCAGCAGCCGGGCCTTCTCCCGGTCCGAGACCATGCCGAGGAACTCCACCCGCTCACGGACCTCGGGCGCCAGGCCGGCCACGGCCTCCTCCTCGTCGCCCTTGCCCGCGACCAGCAGCCGCACCCCCGGCCGCTCGGCCAGGATCCTCGGCATCGCCGCCAGCAGCGTCGGCAGGCCCTTGCGCGGCTCGTTGATCCGGCCGATGAAGCCGATCGTGCCCGGCTCCCCGGCCGCCGCGCCGCCGGTCCAGCGCTCGTCCGGCTCGGCCTCCGCGAAGAACCCGACGTCCACGCCGTTCGGGATCACCACCGCGTCCCCGCCCAGGTGCTCCACCAGGGTCCGCCGGGCGTACTCCGACACCGCGATCCGGGCCCGCATCTTCTCCAGCCCCGGCTGGAGGATCGGCGAGGCCGCGATCATCGCCCGCGAGCGCGGGTTCGAGGTGTGGAAGGTGCCCACCATCGGCCCGCTGGCCGACCAGGCGGCCAGTATCGACAGGCTCGGCGAGGTCGGCTCGTGCACGTGCAGGATGTCGAAGCGCCCCTCGCGCAGCCACCGCCGCACCCGGGCCGCCGACAGGATGCCGAAGCTCAGCCGCGCCACCGAGCCGTTGTACGGGACTGCCACCGCCCGCCCGGCCGAGACCACGTACGGCGGCAGCGCCTCGTCGTCCTCGGCCGGCGCCAGTACCGACACCTCGTGCCCCAGGCCGATCAGGTGCTCGGCGAGGTCCCGGATGTGGAACTGCACCCCGCCGGGGACGTCCCAGTCGTACGGGCAGACGATGCCGATCTTCACAGGTCCTCAAGCTCCTTCGGGCGGTCGTGCGGTCCTGATCGGCCGGGCTCAGGCCCCGGAGGCCTCGGCGGCGGGCTCGGCCGCCGGCACCGGCGCCGCCCCGGGGCGCGCCGCGGCGTGTCCGCCCCCCACCGTCTCACGGGACGGCAGGTCGGCCAGCCAGAACTTCTGCAGCATGTGCCAGTCCTGCGGGTGCTCGCTGATCCCGCGCTCCCACACGTCCGCCATCGCCTGGGTCATCGCCAGCGTCCGCTCCTTGCGGTCGCCCTCCTCCGGCACCGGGACCTCCGGGTGGATGGTTCCGCGCAGCACCGGACCGTCGTACCAGAGCGTCACCGGCAGCAGCGCCGCCCCGGTGCGCTGGCTCAGCGCCGCCGGGCCGGCCGGCATCCGGGTCGGCTCGCCGAAGAAGGACACCTCGATGCCCGCCTCCGAGAGGTCCCGGTCCCCCACCAGACAGACCAGCTTGCCCGCGCGCAGTCGCCGCGCCAGCGTGCCGATCACGTTCACCCCGCCGCCGGACAGCGCCAGGACCTCCATGCCCTGGCCCTCCCGGAACTCGACGAACCGGTCGAACAGCCGCTCCGGCTTCAACCGCTCGGCGACCGTGGTGAACGGGTGGCCCAGCTGCGCTATCCAAGTGCCCGCCAGGTCCCAGTTGCCCATGTGCGGCAGCGCCACCACCACGCCCCGCCCGGACTCCAGCGCCTCCTCCAGGTGCTCGAGCCCGCCCACCTGGACGTCCCGGAGGACCCGCTCCCGGCTCCACACCGGCAGCCGGAAGGACTCCATCCAGTACCGCAGGTACGAGCGCATCCCGGCCCGCGACAGCCGCCGCAGCGCCGCCTCGTGCAGCCCCGGACGGACCCTGCGCAGGTTCGCCTCCAGCTGGCGCACCCGCGGACCGCGGCGGCGCCAGGCGTAGTCCGCCAGCCGGTCGAACAGCCACCGCGCCACGGGCTCCGGCAGGTGCTTCAGCACCGCCCACCCCAGCGCGTAGGCCCAGTACACCAGTCGGTCCGTCATCGCAGGACGCCCCCCATCAGCTCCCGGCCGCCGCTCGGTCGGCCTCGAACGCCTCACGGCGCACGGTCACCATCCGCTGGACCACCGTCACCAGGCTGCCCGCCGCGACCAGCCACAGCGCCACCGGCAGCAGCCACTCCACGTACGGCACCCCGAACGTGTGCAGGCCCGCGATCCCGGCCGCCACCAGGCTGATCACCAGCCGCTCGGCCCGCTCCACCAGCCCCGACACGTCGCACGGCAGGCCCTGGCTCTCCGCCCGCGCCTTGGTGTACGACACCACCAGACCGCTGGCCAGGCAGAAGATCGCCACCGCGCACAGCAGGTTGTTGTCACCCTTGCCCGCGTACCACATCGCCAAGCCGCCGAAGATCGCCGCGTCCGCGACCCGGTCCAGCGTGGAGTCCAGGAAGGCCCCCCACTTGCTGGTCCGGCCCAGCTGCCGGGCCATGTTCCCGTCCACCAGGTCCGAGAAGATGAACAGCGTGATCGTGATGGTGCCCCAGAAGAACTCCCCACGCGGGAAGAACACCAGCGCACCGACCACCGAACCGGCGGTACCGATCAGCGTCACGGCGTCCGGGCTCACGCCCAGCCGGATCAGGAACGCGGCGAACGGGGTCAGAACACGTGTGAAGAAGGCACGCGCGTATTTGTTGAGCATGGCCTTCCCAGCCGCTCCGATTCTCCCGGATACCCGCCTGGCGCAGCGTGCGCAACAGACGGCCGGACGAATGAGCACGCCCGACCCACCCATCGTAGCCACGCCCGGGACACCCTCCGTCGCACGCACCGCCGGACCGCACCCCGGCGACGGCCCCCACACGTACGGTCACCGACACGCGCCCGACAGGACCCGCCCCTAAACTGCCAAGGACAGCCTCGGCGCCACGGGAGGAGACCCCGATGCCCGACCGCAGCACCGCCCGAGCCGGCCAGACACCCGCCGTCACCGGCCCGCAGGACCTGCGCAACGTCGTCCTCGTCGGCCCGAGCGGTGTGGGCAAGACCACCCTCGCCGAATCCCTCGCCCTCGCCGCCGGCGCCACCGGCCGCGCCGGACGCGTCCCCGACGGCACCACCGTCTCCGACCACGAGGACATCGAGCACCACCAGCAGCGCTCCGTCCAGCTCTCGCTGCTCCCGCTCGAATGGAAGGGCGTCAAGATCAACCTGATCGACCCGCCCGGCCACCCCGACTTCGCCGCCGAGATGCGCGCCGCCCTGCACGCCGCCGACGCCGCCGTCTTCGTCGTCTCCGCCACCGACCCGGTCACCGCACCCACCCGCGCGCTCTGGCGGGAGTGCGCCGCCGAGGGCATCCCCCGCGCCATCGCCGTCGCCAAGCTCGACCTCGCCCGCACCGGCTTCGACGACATCCTCACCAGCTGCCACGACGCCTTCGACCTCGGCCCGGACACCCTGCGCCCGCTCTTCCTGCCCGTCCTCCACGACGGACACCCCGACGGCAGCGTCGACCTCCTCACCGGCGACACCTACGGCGAGGCCACCCCGCTCCCCGACACCGGCCCCGCCCACGACAGCCTCGTCGAGGCCATCTCCGGCCAGGACGACACCCTCATGGAGCGCTACCTCGCCGGCGACCCCCTCGACACCGACTCCCTCGAAGCCGGAATGCGCCGCGAAGTCCTCGCCTGCGCCCTCCACCCCGCCGTTCCCACCAGCGACAACGGCCTCGGCGCCGCCGAACTCCTCGACCTGATCGCCCACACCTTCCCGAACCCCACCGAACGCACCCGCCCCGCCCCCGACTGCGACCCCGACGCCCCGCTCGCCGCCCAGGTCGTCCGGGTCACCGGCGACGCCTACGTCGGCCGGATCAGCCTGCTGCGCCTGTACGCCGGCACCCTGCGCCCCGACAGCCGGATCCACCTCGTCGGCCCCGCCCACACCGCCGGCCAGAACGGCGACGAACGCGTCACCGCCCTCACCAGCCCGTTCGGCAAGCTCCAGCGGCCCGTCCCGCACGCCGTCGCCGGCGACCTCGTCTGCGCCGCCAAACTCACCACCGCCCGGGCCGGCGACACCGTCCACGACCCCGGCCACCCCGTCGAACTCGACGGCTGGACCCTCCCCGAACCCCTGCTGCCGATCGCCGTCGAAGCCCACAGCAAGGCCGACGACGACAAGCTCTCCCAGGCCCTCACCCGGCTCACCGCCGAGGACCCTGCACTACGGCTGGAACAGAACCCCGACACCCACCAGCTCGTCCTCTGGTGCACCGGCGAGGCCCACGCCGAGGTCGTCCTCGACCGGCTGCGCACCCGCCACGGCGTCCACGTCGACACCGTCGAACCCAGGGTCGCCCTGCGCGAGACCTTCGGCACCGCCGCCGCCGGCCACGGACGCCTCGTCAAACAGTCCGGCGGCCACGGCCAGTACGCCATCTGCGACCTCGAAGTCGAGCCCCTCCCGGCCGGCTCCGGTTTCGAGTTCCAGGAACACGTCGTCGGCGGCTCCGTCCCCAAGCACTTCATCCCCTCCGTCGAGAAGGGCGTCCGCGCCCAGCTCGCCAAGGGCATCGCCACCGGCTTCCCGCTCGTCGACGTCCGGGTCACCCTCACCGACGGCAAGGCGCACTCCGTCGACTCCTCCGACGCCGCCTTCCAGAACGCCGCCGCCCTCGCCCTGCGCGACGCCGCCGAGCACGCCGTCGTCCGACTCCTCGAACCGGTCGCCGCCGTCAGCGTCCTGCTGCCCGACGAGTACCTCGGCACCGTCCTCGGCGACCTCTCCGCCCGCCGCGGCCGTGTCCTCGGCACCGAGATCGGCGGCCAGGGCCTCACCCTGCTGCGCGCCGAAGTCCCCGAACTCGAACTCGTCCGCTACCCGGTCGACCTGCGCTCGCTCACCCACGGCACCGCCGAGTTCTCCCGCGCCTACCTGCGCCACGAACCCATGCCCCCCGCCCTGGCCGAGCGCTACACCGCCTGACCGCCACCGTGGCCCCGGCCGGGAGCCACCCCGGCCGGGGCCACACAGGCTGACGAGCTACACCGACCCGGCGGGCTTCCGGTTCGGCAGCGCACACGCCGCCGTGCCCCCCGGCATCCGGTGCCGGTTGCGCGCCACCCAGCGGTACACCACACCCGCCACCGGCCGCACCGGCGCCAAGGTCAACACCGCGCCCAGGTACGCCCACGCGCCCCCGGTCCGCAGCAACAGCCGCGCCACCGCCTGCGCGCCCCCGTACACCCGGCCCCCCGGGGTCACCCACAGCACCTCGCGCTCGGCCCGCTCGGCCGAGACCTCACCCAGGCCGCCCGCCACCGCGTCCAGCGCCGGCAGGTCCGCGAACTGGAACGGCACCGACTCCCAGCCACCCGAGGCCAGAGTCTGCCGCAGGAACCTCTCGCCCCAGCGCACACAGGACGAACAGAACGCGCAGTCCCCGTCGAAGACCAGCACCGGATCCTTCACGACAACCCCCTTCATCGTCTCCACCGTCCATCCTGCCCCACCCTCACACCGTCGGCCCGGGCGGGTATCGACCCGGCCGAAGCTGGGCATCATGCCTCTCAGGCCCTGGTGCGGCCGGAACGCACCGGTTCGTGACGGTACTTCAGACGATCATCCGCGCAGGGGTGCCACGGCACGGTAACCTGCCGCTGACAAGGGGAGGAGCAGACGCCACCGTGGCCACACTCGACATGACCCCGGGTGCGCAGATACCCCGGACCGACGCCGGCCCGCAGACCGCCGTCACCCAGGCACTCTCCTCGGCCGCCTACCGTGACGGCGAGATCGACAAGTTCGTCACGGACGTCACCGACGCCACGGCGAAGAAGGGCCGCTTCGCGCTCTTCCGCCCCAACCTCGGCGAGGCCTTCAGCAAGGCGCTGATCTCCCGCGCCCTCGGCGGCGACCGCAAACCCCTCGTCCCGTCCTTCGGCGTCGACACCCGCCAGGTCGTCGAACACTGCCTGGCCGCCGAGGAACTGCGGCACGCCCGCGACCGGCAGCTCAGCACCGTCACCGTCGTCACCGGCCTGCTCTTCCTCCCCGGCACCCTGATCTGGCTCGGCGCCTTCCAGCTGCGCGCCTGGCTCAAGCGCGACAACGCCCGCGGCGCCGACACCTACGGCGCCCTCGCCCTCATCGCGGCCGCCGTCCTCGCCGGCTTCCTGCTGCTGCGCCCCCCTGCGGTGGGCTTCCTGGGCATCTACCTGCGGATCACCATGCTCGCCCCGGTCCTCGGCTGGTACCTCGCCCGCCGGATCGTCGAGCACTCCGCCAAGGACCTCCGCACCCGCTGGCAGGACCTGGTCGAGGGCAGCGCCGTCGCCGCCACCGTCGCCAAGGCCGTCCCCCGCGACGACCTGGACAAGAAGGCCAACGAACTGCGCGACCAGCTCGGCCGGCTGGAGGCCGAGCAGGAGACCAACGTCCACCACTACGCCGGTCCGAAGGGCATCCTCGGCGCCGGCCGCCGCTGGGGCGAATGGCGCCTGGCCGACACCCTCCACCCCGCCGAGGGCCACGCCGACTTCCGCGCCTTCCACCCCTGGGACCTGGTCCGCCGGATCTCCGCCCACCTCAAGGGCCTCGGCGTCAGCCACGTCGCCAACAGCGGCATCCCCAACGTCAACATCAAGCAGTGGGTGGTCTTCGACGTCAGCGAGGGCGCCGACGAGATCAGCCGCCCCGGCAACGCCGACATGGACGGCGACCGGATGCGCGACTTCGCCGTACAGAGCATCGCCGACAAGCAGACCTTCTCCGGCGGGCCCCGGCACTACCTGGCCACCCAGTTCATCACCCACGACGGCAAGCTGGTCATCACCTTCACCGTCACGGTGACCCTGCTCGCCAACGTGCTGAACATCTCGGTGGCCGGCTACGCGCTCGGCCCGGTCAAGGGCGTCTTCTTCGACAAGCCCAAGGACAAGGAGAAGTCCGTCGCCAAGACGATGCGGTTCTGGGAGGAGCGCACCGTCAAGCTCCCCCTGATCGACAACGACGAGGTGGTCCGCCAGGCCGTCCGCGCCCCCTTCCACCGGATGCCCAGCCTGCTCGGCTGGCTCGGCGGCGGTCTCGGCCTGCCCGAGCCCTTCGGACTGCGGCACTCCTGGGTGGGCACCGCCTGGAACAACCGCTCCATGGTCGACAACGCGATGAACGCCTCCGTCCCGGTGCTCAGCGCGGTCCACGCCGCCACCCTGGAGTTCCTCCAGGAGCACGACCTGGACGCGGAGCGCTTCTTCAAGACCCGCACCTCGATCATCAAGTCCGAGGCGCAGGGAAGCCGGCCGTACAACGTGGACGAGTTCAGCGCCGGCTGATCGAGAACGCTCGCCGGGAACGACGTACGAAGAGGGGCCCGCCACCCGGGAGTTCGGTGGCGGGCCCCTCTTCGCGTGCGCGTCCGGCTCAGCCCTGCGGCCAGACCTCGGCCAGCATCTTGCGGGTGTCCGCCAGCAGCTGCGGCAGCACCTTGGTGTGGCCGACCACCGGCATGAAGTTGGTGTCCCCGCCCCAGCGCGGCACCACGTGCTGGTGCAGGTGCGCCGCGATCCCGGCCCCGGCCGCCGTGCCCTGGTTCATCCCGATGTTGAACCCGTGCGCCCCCGAGGCCGCGCGCAGCGCGGTCATCGCCCGCTTGGTGAAGTCGGCCAGCTCGACCGTCTCCGCCTCGTCGAGGTCGGTGTAGTCGGCCACGTGCCGGTACGGGACCACCATCAGGTGCCCGCCGTTGTACGGGTACAGGTTCAGCACCGCGAACACGGCGCTCCCCCGGGCGATGATCAGCCCCTCCTCGTCGCTCAGCGACGGGATCGAGCAGAACGGACAACCGTCGTCCGGAGCCGGGCCGGTGGGCTTGTTCTCACCCTGGATGTACGCCATCCGATGGGGGGTCCACAGGCGGCGGAAGCCGTCCGGCTCACCGACACCCCGCTGCAGTTCCGGCTCAGTCGTCATGCTGATCAGCATATTCGCCCGACGGTGCTTGCAAAGCCGCGCGGGGCAGACTCATCGAGAGCCTGCCCCGCGCAATCCCCGCCCTGGCGGGGCCGACGTCACACCTGGATGCGACGCTCCACCGCGTCCACGATCTCGGCGATCGCCTCGTCGACCGACACACCGTTCTTCTGCTCGCCGTTGCGGTAGCGGAAGGACACCGCACCCGCCTCGACGTCGTCGTTGCCGGCGATCAGCATGAACGGCGTCTTGCTGCGCTGCGCATTGCGGATCTTCTTCTGCATCCGGTCGTCGGAGGTGTCCACCTCGACCCGGATCCCGTGCTTCTTCAGCTTGGCCGCGACCTCCTGCAGGTACTGCACGTGCTCGTCGGTGATCGGGATGCCGGTCACGGTGACGGGGGCCAGCCACGGCGGCATGGCGCCGGCGTAGTGCTCCAGCAGCACCGCGAAGAACCGCTCGATCGAGCCGAACAGCGCACGGTGGATCATGACCGGCCGCTGACGCGAGCCGTCCGCCGCGGTGTACTCCAGGTCGAAGCGCTCCGGCAGGTTGAAGTCCAGCTGGATGGTCGACATCTGCCAGGTACGGCCGATGGCGTCGCGCGCCTGCACCGAGATCTTCGGACCGTAGAAGGCCGCGCCGCCCGGGTCCGGCACCAGCGGCAGGCCCTGCTTCTCGGCCACGGCGGCGAGGACCGCGGTGGCCTCCTCCCAGGTCTCGTCGCTTCCGACGTACTTGACCGGGTCCTTGGTCGACAGCTCCAGGTAGAAGTCGGTCAGACCGTAGTCGCGGAGGAGGTTGAGCACGAAGGTCAGCGTGGAGTCGAGCTCCTCCGCCATCTGCTCGCGGGTGCAGTAGATGTGGGCGTCGTCCTGCGTGAAGCCGCGGGCACGGGTCAGGCCGTGCACCACGCCCGACTTCTCGTAGCGGTACACCGTCCCGAACTCGAAGAGGCGCAGCGGCAGTTCACGGTACGAGCGGCCGCGCGCGTCGAAGATCAGGTTGTGCATCGGGCAGTTCATCGGCTTGAGGTAGTAGTCCACGCCCTCGTCGAGCTGCATGGGCGGGTACATACCGTCCGCGTACCAGTCGAGGTGGCCGCTCTTCTCGAAGAGCTTCCCCTTGGTGGCGTGCGGGGTGTAGACGAACTCGTAGCCCTCTTCCTCGTGCCGCTTGCGCGAGTAGTCCTCCATCGCGCGGCGGATGACGCCGCCCTTGGGGTGGAAGACCGCGAGGCCGGAGCCGATCTCCTCCGGGATGGAGAAGAGGTCGAGCTCGTTGCCGAGCTTGCGGTGGTCGCGCTTCTCGGCCTCGACCAGGAAGTCCAGGTGGGCCTTGAGCTCGTCCTTGGTCGGCCAGGCGGTGCCGTAGATGCGCTGCAGCATGGGGTTCTTCTCGCTGCCGCGCCAGTAGGCGGCCGCGTTGCGCATCAGCTTGAACGCCGGGATGTGGCGGGTGCTGGGCAGGTGCGGACCGCGGCAGAGGTCGCCCCAGCAGTGGTCGCCGCTCTTGGCGTCCAGGTTGTCGTAGATGGTGAGTTCGCCGGCGCCGACCTCGACGTCGGCGCCCTCGCCGGCGGTGGCGGCGGAGCCCTTGAGACCGATCAGCTCGAGCTTGTACGGCTCGGCGGCCAGCTCCTCGCGGGCGGCCTCGTCGGTGACCACGCGGCGGGAGAACTTCTGCCCCCGCTTGATGATCTCCTGCATCTTCTTCTCGATGGCCTTGAGGTCATCGGGGTGGAAGGGCTTCTCGACGTCGAAGTCGTAGTAGAAGCCGTCCTTGACCGGCGGCCCGATGCCGAGCTTGGCCTCGGGGTAGAGCTGCTGCACGGCCTGGGCCATGACGTGCGCGGTGGAGTGGCGCAGGATGTCCAGGCCGTCCTTGCTGTCGATCGCGACCGGCTCGACCTCCTCGCCGTCCTGGACGGCGTAGGCGAGGTCCTTGAGCTGGCCGCCGACGCGGGCGGCGATGATCGAGCGGTCGTCGGCGAAGAGCTCGGCGGCCGTAGTGCCCGTCGTCACCACGCGCTCTTCCCGATCGGGTTCGCGGCTGATGATTACCCGGACGTCCGTCACCGGTCTCTCCTGACGTGCTGGATTCAGAGGACGCAACACTGCGCTGCGCGTGACGATGGTACCGAGAGCGTCACCCGCGCCGCTCACCTGCGTCCACTACGCCTGCTCTCCCCCGTCCTGGAGTCCCTTCAGCAGCCGCTCGCGGTCGCCCTCCGCCCAGCCGCACAGCTCCAGGCCGTGGGCCCGGGTCAGCCGGCGGAAACCGTCGCGCCGCTCCAGCCGGCCGGAGACCCGGACCGGGACGCCGGCGAGGTGGGCTTCGGCGGCGAGCCGGTAGTCGGGGTCGGCCAGGCGCACCTTGAGTTCGCGGACGTCGGCGCCGCCGAGCACCCGCAGCCGTACCGAGCCCGGTCCGGCCGGGTCGGGACGCTTGAGCCGGACCACCACGCCGACCACGGTGACGTCGACGGCGGGTTCGAGCCGTTCCAGCAGTTCGGCGGCCTCGGCCAGGGCGGGCAGGTCGCCGGGCGAGAAGTCGAGCTCGATCCGTCGGTCGCCGAAGCCGCCCGGGGTTCCGGCGGCGGGCGACCAGGCGACGGTGAGCCGGGCGGCGGTCGCGCCGCGCACCAGGTCCTCGACGGACTGGACGAGTTCCCGGCTGACCCCGGAGCGGACGGCGTTCTCCAGGGCCTCGGGCCCGCCGCTGACCCGGCGGTAGTCGACCGCGTCGCGCAGCGCCTCGAGCGCGCGGACCAGTGTGGTGACGGCGGTCCGGCCCTCCGGGGCGGGGGCGTAGGCGGTGAGGGCGGCGCCCTGCTCGACGGCGCCCTGCTCGACGAGCATGACGCGCTCCAGGAAGTCCCCGGCCAGGCCGTCCAGCCGGGCGCCGAAGTAGGCGGCGGTGGTCCGGCCGGCCTTGGCCCCGGCGGCGAGCATCGCTCGCGCCGCCCGCTGGAGCCGCTCGGCGTCGTCCCAGGGGGTGGCGTCGGCGGGGCCGGGCAGGTCCCGGCGCCAGCACAGCTCGTCGCCGGGGACGGCGAGGGCGAGCAGGATCGATCGGGCGGAGGGGGTCCGGGAGCGGGAGAGCGCGGTGACGGCGTCGGTGAGGAGTTCGACGGCGTCGTCGAAGCCGTCCGCGGTGGGGACGAGGAGGCTGGTGCCGGGTTCGCCGTCCGGCGGGGTCCAGCGGCCGTACCGGGCGGCGGGGCCGCCGCGTCGGACCCAGCCGTGCCGGGCGAGCAGGGTGGCGAGCACCGCGGGGTCGACGGTGGCCGGGTCGGGCAGGGCCCGCGCCGGGTCCTGCGGTCCGTTCGGCAGGGTCATGGGCGTGCTTCCTCGCTGCCGGGGCCGGGCGGTCACGGGCTGCCGCCCGCACCGACCCGGGCCATGATGTCGCAGAGCGCGCGGTCGTCGAAGACCTTGTCGGTGGGCACCCGGACGTTGGTGCGCCGCTGCCCGGTGACGGGGTGGCCGGCCAGGTTGACCCAGTAGCAGCAGTGCCGCAGTTCGAGGGCGTCCCGGCGGGCCAGCAGCCAGTGGTCGACCCGGCGCGGCAGCAGCATCACGACCAGGATGCGCGGGACGGCGACCCGGGCGCGGGCGAGCTTGCGCAGGTGGTCGTTGTCGAGGGTGAAGCTGAAGAACGGCCCGGCCGGACCGGGTGCGATCTGCTGGGTCGCCTTGAGCTGGATCTTGATGGTGACCTCGTCGTCCACCTCGTGCGCCCGGGAGCCGTGGCTGACCTGCCAGTCGATGCCGTTGTCCGGGAACGGCTGGGAGAGCGAGCACCCGGCCGCGGCGGCGACCGCGTGCAGGTAGCCGACCTGCAGCGTCTCCATGCAGGCGGTGACCGCGAGGTTCCCCCTGAGTGCGGCCGCCGCCTCATCGGGCTGCGGCTGTGTCAGTGCCATCGCCCCGTGGCCTCCCCCGGCTCCGGGCCCGTCCGAGTCGAACGGCGCGTCCTTGGGCAGGATCCCCGGTCGGGGCTGGGCCAAACGGGTTGAGCGGGCGTCAGAACCGGGTATCACCCAGGCGCGGAACGCACGCCTGAGGGGCAGTCATGCAGCAGCACTGGTACACCGGCCCACTCGCCTCCTTCGACACCGAGACCACCGGCGTGGACGTGGAGTCCGACCGGATCGTCTCCGCCGCCCTGGTCGTCCAACTCGCCCCGGGCGCAACGGCTCAGACCACCACCTGGCTCGCCGATCCGGGCATGCCGATCCCGGACGGCGCCCGCGCGGTGCACGGCATCACCGACGAACAGGTCCGCAGGCACGGCCGGCCGGCCCGCGCGGTGGTCGCGGAGGTCACCCGCGCCCTGGCGGCCCAGGCGCGGGCCGGCCGGCCCGTGGTGGTGATGAACGCGCCCTACGATCTGACCCTGCTGGACCGGGAGTTGCGCCGTCATCACGGGCTGGCGCTGAGCACCTGCCTGGACGGTGCCGGGCTGGTGGTGCTGGATCCGCGCGTGCTGGACAAGCACGTGGACCGCTACCGCAAGGGCCGCCGGACACTGACCGACCTGTGCGCCCACTACGGAGTGGACCTCGCCGGGGCGCACGACGCGGCGGCGGACGCGACGGCGGCCCTGTCACTGATCCGGCGAATAGGCGCCCGCTACCCGGCGGCGCTCGGCGGGCTGACTGCGGCGGAGCTGCACCTGCGGCAGGCGGTCTGGCACGCGGCGCAGGCGCGCGGGCTGCAGGCCTGGTTCGACCGCTCGGGGACGCCGGAGCGGGTGGACCTCTCCTGGCCGCTGCGCCCGGCCCGGTGCGTCTGCGGTCGTCGACTGGAGCCCGGGCACGGTTGCGAGGCGGCCGCGTAACCGGCCCCGAACGCGCCACAGGCCCTGACCGGTTTCCTGGTCAGGGCCTGCGTGCTGTCCGGTGGGCGATACTGGGATCGAACCAGTGACCCCTTCGGTGTGAACGAAGTGCTCTCCCGCTGAGCTAATCGCCCGGGCAACGAGATGAACTCTAGCACCATTCGGAGGCAGTCGTACAACTCGGTCTTCCGGAGTAACGGCCGACACATCCACAGAACTCGCACTCAGCGCGGAAGGTGACTGAGCCTCAGCCGGATTTGCCACCGTTGCCCCGAATGGATTCCGGAAATACATGTGAGGCCCAGCCGATAACCGACTGGGCCTCACATATCACAATGCATTCCGGTGGGCGATACTGGGATCGAACCAGTGACCCCTTCGGTGTGAACGAAGTGCTCTCCCGCTGAGCTAATCGCCCGGGTGCAGGGAAAACATTACCGCATCCCGAGGGGTGCTCCGAACACCCCTCCCGCCCACCACCCCTCCCCTCGGTCCCGGGCGCCGGGGGCGGGCCCGCCCGGCCCAGCCCCGGCTCCCACCACTCCACCGGCCCCGTCCGCGCGCACGACTGGTCGGGCCCGACCGCACCACCCGCTCCCCTGTTCCCGACCCACCCGGCGCTTCCCACCGGCCCGCCGGATGCCCCCGGACATGCCACCCCGGAAACCGGCCGAGAAGAACCGCCGGTAATGCCCCGGGCGGGTACTCCGCGACGATTCCGCAATGCGCCGTAAGGGGTACGACTCGCGCCCGAATCGGGACAGAGGGGTTTACATCGGTCTTGGGGGTGGGATGGTCCGTTCGCCGACGTGCGAATCCCCGAGCGCACACTGAGCGAAAGGCCATGGCGCTTATGAACACCACGGTCAGCTGCGAGCTGCACCTGCGCCTCATCGTGTCCAGCGAGTCCTCACTGCCCGTCCCCGCGGGCCTGCGCTACGACACCGCCGACCCCTACGCCGTGCACGCCACGTTCCACACGGGCGCCGACGAGACCGTGGAGTGGGTGTTCGCCCGAGATCTCCTCGCGGAGGGGCTGCACCGACCGACCGGTACCGGCGACGTCCGGGTGTGGCCGTCCCGCAGCCACGGGCAAGGGGTGGTCTGCATCGCACTGAGCTCTCCGGAAGGAGAAGCCCTGCTGGAGGCCCCGGCCCGGGCGCTTGAGTCGTTCCTCAAGCGGACGGACGCCGCGGTGCCCCCCGGCACCGAACACCGTCACTTCGACCTCGACCGGGAGCTGTCCCACATCCTCGCCGAAAGCTGACCCCGACCGGAGGCGGTCCAGCCCCGCTGCCGGCGGGGCCGAACTCCCTGCCGTGATCGCTGCCGTCCTACTCGGGGGCACGGCAGCAGACTCAGCCGCGCACGACGCGGTCTCGGGGCCGGTGGACGGCCCGCTCCCACCGGAGCGGGGCCACAGCACCGCAGGCGCCCGGCACCGGAGCCGGCCATCCGTACGGGTGGCCGGCCTCGCTGTCGGGCGCCGTCGTCGTTTCCGGGGGCGTTCGGGCCCCACGCCCGGGAGGTGCGCCGGGGGGACGGCGCCCGCTTTGGGACGCTCTGACGGAATCCGTACAGACCTTCGAACAAACGCGCCGCCCTTATGCCGCAAGGGCCGGTATGGTCTGGGGTAACCGTGGACGCGGGGTACCGGAGTCCCCTGCGCGAGGAGTCCCAACGTGCTGATCACCCATGACACCGAGTGCGCGCTGAGCATCCTCGTGGATCTGCTCAACACGGCACCCGAGGTGTGCGGCGACGAGCGACTGCCGGACGTCGCCGCGCTGGACGCCTTCGTGGTCCGCCAGGAGATCAGCGAGATCGACTCGCTGACCGAGGACGACCTGCGCCAGGTGCACGAGCTGCGCACCCGGCTGCGCGAGGTGTTCCGGACGGAGTCCACCGAGGCGGCCGCCGAGCTGGTCAACGCGATCGTCGCGGCCGCCGGGACGACGCCCCGGCTGGTCAATCACGACCACCACGACTGGCACATCCACTACTTCGCGCCGCACGCCGCGCTCGGCCCCCACCTCGCGGCGGAGCTGGGCATGGCCCTGGCCTTCATCCTGATGGCGGGCGAGCGGGAGCGGCTGCGCCGGTGCGAGGCGCCGGACTGCGCGCGGGTCTTCGTGGACCTCTCCCGGAACCGCTCGCGGCGCTACTGCGACAGCCGGACCTGCGGCAACCGGCTGCACGTCGCCGCCTACCGGGCGCGGCAGCGGTCGGCGGAGGCCGTCGCCTCCGCCTGACGCTCCCGCTCCGGCCCGCGCGCCTCAGATGCCGCGCTTGCGGAGGATCTCCTCGATGTCGGCGAAGTCGCCGAGGCCGTCGTCCCGCTTGCCCGTCTGCTTCTTCCCGGGCGCCTTGGGCGCCGTGGCCACGGCCGGGCGTTCGGGGGCCGGTCCGGCGGCGGCCGGGCGCTCCGGGGAGGCTTCCACCGCTCCGCGGCGATCGACCCAGCGGGTGGCGACCAGCAGCGCGGCGGAGACGCCGAGCAGCACGATGCCGGTCCACACCCGGGGGTCGAAGACCAGCTTGGTCGCCCAGTCGGCGAACGCCCGGCCGATGGTGCTCGCCAACGGGAACAGGCCGGTCAGGTAGAGCCCGGCGGGCAGCAGGGCCACCGCGAACCAGCGGGTCGCCGAGCGGAAGCGCCGACGCCAGGCCCGTAGGCCCGCGACGGCCACGCCGCCGGCCGTGAGCAGGAAACTGATCGCCGCGGTCAGCACGAGTGGGCCCCTTCGTCTCCGGTCGTCCTGGTCATCGGGTACCTCCCTGTCGGTCCGCCCTCGGGCGCACCGCCGGGCGGGAACGGGCACCCACTAGTGGAACACTGGGGGGATGATCGATGGTTCCCTCCCCCGACTCGAGTTCTGGTGCGACCTCCAGTGCCCGGACTGCCGTACCGCCCTGGACGACGTACGGGCGCTGCGCGCGCAGTACGGTGACGCGCTGCCCGTGGAGCTGCGGCACTTCCCGCTGGAGAAGCACAAGCACGCCTACGCCGCGGCGGAGGCGGCCGAGGAGGCGTTCGCCCAGGGTCTGGGGTGGCCGTTCGTGGAGGCGCTGCTGGCCCGGGTCGAGGAGCTGGACGCCCGGGGACAGCAGGTGCTGCTGGAGGTGGCCAGGGAGGTCGGGGCGGACGTCGAGGAGGTCGACACCGCGCTGGTCGACGGCCGGCACATGCTGATCGTGGACTCCGACCAGGCCGAGGGCAAGGCGATCGGGGTCACCGGCACGCCGACGTACGTGATCGGCCGCGAGCGGCTGGACGGCGGGAAGAGCCAGGACGGGCTACGCGAGCGGATCGTTGCCGCCATCGAGGCCGCGAAGGCTTCCTGACGACGCCTGACGTTCCGTCAACTCCTCACAACTGCTTGCCGAAGCAGCGGTTGACGATCCGGTAGCCGAGCGAGGCGTAGAGCCGGAGGGCGACCTCGTTGCCGGAGAAGACGTTGAGGCCGAGTTCGCGCACTCCGGCGGCCAGGCACTCCTGCTCGGCGAGCAGCATCAGAGTGCGGCCGTGTCCCCGGCCCCGGTGGGCCGGGGACACCTCGACCACCATGACCCAGGCGAGCGGGGTGCCGTCCGGCAGGTCGCGCAGGCGGAGGTTCACCCAGAGCGAGCCGAGCGGTCCGCCCTCCACGCCGCCCACACCGCCCGCGCCGTGGAGCCGGCGCAGGGCGACGCCGGGGGTGTCGGCGCCCTGCTGGAGGACGTTGCGGTGGTCCAGGCTCGACTTGGCGTGGGCCTGCTCCTCGGTGAGGCCGGAGTCCATCAGGGAGCGGACGTACTCCCGGGCCGCCCGGTCGATCCAGGCCGGGAACTCCTCGGCGCCGATCGGGCGGGCGGTGACGCCGACGGGCAGGGACGGGGCGGTGGTCAGGCTCTTGCCCAGGTTCCGCATCCGCTCGGTGTAGCCGAGGGTGATGGCGAGCCCGCGGGCGATCGGGGCGGACTCGGGGACCACCACATCCGCCCGGGTACAGCCCCAGGTGCGCAGCACCTCCTCGGCGGCCAGTGCGCCGAAGGTGCCGCGGCCCCGGCCCCGGCCCTCCAGGACCTCCAACTCCGATATCTCGCCCCAGAGTTGGCTGCCATGGCGGGCCGAGGTGGTGCGCAGCGAGCCGACCTGGTGGCCGTTCGCGAGGATCCGCCAGCGTCTGGTGCGGCCACCGGCCGCGGTGGGTGTCTCAGGGCCCTCGGGGCGCAGCGTGGTGGTCATGTCGTGGTCCCTTCCCCTCGCCGGGAAGGTTATCCACGTGGTCCGCGGCGTCTCCCCGGGGCGTCTGCCCGGGCGGGGGATCAGGGGTCGAGGTCGTCGCCGCTGCGCTGGGCGAAGACGTCCATGGCCTTGGCGGTGACCGGGCCGATGCCGGGCAGTTCGCGGTCGTCGACGCGGGTGACGGCCTGGACGTCGCGGGTGGTGGAGGTCAGGAAGATCTCCTCGGCGTCCCGCAGGGCGCTGAGCGGGAGGTCGGCCTCCTCGGCACCGCACCAGTCGATGACCAGCTGCCGGGTGATGCCGGCGAGGCAGCCGGCGGCGAGGGTGGGGGTGAGCAGGCGGCCGCCGAGGACGACGAAGACGTTGGTGCCGGTGCCCTCGCAGAGCAGGCCGGCGGTGTTGGCGAACAGGGCCTCGGAGGCGCCGGCGCGGTGGGCGGCGGCCAGGGCGACGACGTTCTCCGCGTAGGAGGTGGTCTTGAGGCCGGCGACCGCACTGTGCTCGTTGCGGCGCCAGGGGACGACGAGGGCGGCCGTTTCGTCGGGGCGGCGGTTGATCGCGCCGAGGGCGACCACCAGGGTGGGGCCGGTGGTGCCGCGCTCGGAACCGAGCGGGGCGTTGCCGCCGGTGAAGGTGACGCGCAGGCGGGCCAGCGGGGCCGGATTGGCGGCGAGCACTTGGTCGCACGCCTCGCGGACCAGATCGTGGTCGGGGTCGGGCAGACCGAGGCCGCGGGCGGAACGGGTGAGCCGGTCGAGGTGGCGGGTGACCGCGAAGGCCCGGCCGTCGACGGCCTTCAGCGTCTCGAAGACTCCGTCGCCGGTGGTGAGGCCGTGGTCGAGGACCGAGACCGCGGCGTCGGCGGAGTTGACGAGGGTCCCGTTGACCCAGCTCGTGGTGCGGTTGTCCATCGAGGGCTACTCCTAGGCGCGGTGCGGCTCATGGTCGGTGTGGGTGTCGCTGTCGGTCTCTCTGCCCGACGCTATCGCGACCAGCCGGGCGGCCTTGAGCTCGGTTTCGGCCCATTCGCGCTCGGGGTCGGAGCCCCAGGTGATGCCGGCGCCGGTGCCGAAGCGCAGGACAGGCGTCCGTCGGTCCTGCCGGTCGAGCCAGAAGGTGCGGATGCCGACGGCGAGTTCGCCTTCGCCGCGGTCGGCGTCGACCCAGCCGACGGCGCCGCAGTAGGGGCCGCGGGGGGCGGTCTCCAGGGCTTCGATGATCCGCAGGGCGCTGGACTTGGGGGCGCCGGTCACCGAGCCGGGCGGGAAGGTGGCGGCGAACAGTTCGGGCCAGTCGGCGCCGTCGCGCAGGGTGCCCTCGACGGTGGAGACGAGGTGGACCAGCCCGGGGTGCTTCTCCACGACGCAGAGGTCGGGGACGGTGACGGTGCCGGTCCCACAGACCCGGCCGAGGTCGTTGCGGACCAGGTCGACGATCATCACGTTCTCTGCGTGGTCCTTCTCGAGGAGGTCGTCCTCGGTGCGGCCGGTGCCCTTGATCGGCCCGGAGGAGACCGTGCGCCCGGAGCGGTGCAGATAGAGCTCGGGGGAGGCGGTGGCGATCTCGACGCCGTGCTCGGGCAGTCGGATGGTGCCCGCGTACGGGGCGGGGTTGCCACGGGCGAGGAGGCCGGTGAGGGCGTCGATGTCGCTGCGGTCGGGGTCGGGCAGCGGCGCGGACAGCACTCGGCACAGGTTGGCCTGGTAGACCTCGCCGGCGGCTATGTGCTCGCGGATGCGGCGCACGCCCGCGGTGTAGGCGGCGCGGTCCAAGGAGCTGTGCCAGCTGCCGGCGGCCGGGCCCTGCCAGCCGGCGCCCGAGGGCGGGGCCGGGGCGGGGCGGACGTCGTCGAAGCGGGCGCAGGTCAGCCGGCCCTCGAAGTCGTAGGCGACGGCCCAGTAGCCGGAGGAGTCGAGCGCGGCCGGGTCCGAGGTGACGTCTCGCAGTCCGGTGGCCAGGCGGCCGCCGAAGCGGGCGAGCGGGGTGCGGGGGTCGGGGTGGCCGGACACGGTTCTCCTGCGCGGTGGTGCTGGGGGCGGCGGTGCCTGAAGTGTAGGTCGGGGGCGTGGCCCGGGTCGGGCCCCCACTCCCCCGAGCTCCGCGCTCCCCGCGCCCCCGCGTACGAGCAGCCGAGTGCGTCGTGCGGGTGTGCGCCGGGTGACTCGCGGATGATCGTCCGGGAGCGCCGCAGGTGGTGACCGGTGACCAGCCGGAAGGGCTGACGGGACGGCACTGCGCCGGCATCCCCTCGGCACGCTGCGGGAACGGATTTTTAGCTGGCCCGGGAATCCGCTAGAGTTCAACACGTCGCCGGGGAGCGCAGCCGAAGAAAAGCGGTGAAGATCCCGGGAGACAGGCGGACGTGGCTCAGTTGGTAGAGCATCACCTTGCCAAGGTGAGGGTCGCGAGTTCGAATCTCGTCGTCCGCTCGATGGAGAACAGTGTAAGGTCGTTCTTCATGCGTTGCCTGGTGGAGTGGCCGAGAGGCGAGGCAACGGCCTGCAAAGCCGTGTACACGGGTTCAAATCCCGTCTCCACCTCCAAGAGGTCCCCCGGTTTCCATCGGGAGGCCTCCCCGCGCGATTAGCTCAGCGGGAGAGCACTACCTTGACACGGTAGGGGTCACTGGTTCAATCCCAGTATCGCGCACGTCGGACCTTCCGAGGTCTGCTACACAACCGCCTCACCAGGCGCGATTAGCTCAGCGGGAGAGCACTACCTTGACACGGTAGGGGTCACTGGTTCAATCCCAGTATCGCGCACCGTAACAGGCCCTTCGAGGTCTGCTGCACAACCGCCACATCAGGCGCGATTAGCTCAGCGGGAGAGCACTACCTTGACACGGTAGGGGTCACTGGTTCAATCCCAGTATCGCGCACCGTAACAGGCCCCTCGGGGTCTGCTGCACAACCGCCACATCAGGCGCGATTAGCTCAGCGGGAGAGCACTACCTTGACACGGTAGGGGTCACTGGTTCAATCCCAGTATCGCGCACAGTAACGGCCGAGGCCGCGATCCGTCAGGGTCGCGGCCTCGGCCGTTTGTCGTTCCGGTAGGACCGAGGCCTCGGGACTCGGGGCGGAGAAGAGCCGCGTACGGTCGCCCTCACCGACGTCCGTACGCGGCATCTCCGCCTGCCGGGGCGCTCTGCGAACCGCTCTCGCCCGTCCGCGTGTCAACGCGGTCGCGGCCTCCCCGGCGGCACTGCTCCCCGTCCCCAGGGGAACAGTGCCCGTTCTTGGTGTTCCTCTTACTTCGGCCCTGGCGGCCTCGACGGCCTCAGCGGCCGATCAGCTCGGCCAGGACCTCGGCCTGGTTCGCCATCTGCTCCCACCCGCCGAACAGCAGCACCAGGAGCACGGCGCACGGCAGGGCCATGGCCAGCGCGACGGCGGGGTGCCGGGTGGGCTGCTCGGCGGACTGGGACTGGGTGAAGGCCGACCGAGGCCGGCGGGAAGTACCCGTCTGCTGCGATGCCATGGCCCTGCTCCTGATCCGGTCGAGTTGGCGCGGTGGACGGCTTACCTCGGGGGACGAGCTCCCCGTCCACCGCTGGACACAACGCTATTGGTCAGGGGGTCTCGTGGGCGTCATGCCGTCGTACTGTTCCTCGGGCATCCCGGAGGATGACGCTCAGACTCAAGGCGTACTACCGGAGGGGGAGGGAGGTCTTACCCCGCCCCCGGGGGAACCCTGAGGGGCAACCCCGAGAAGCGATTCGGCGCCCCTATGACCTGCAGCTCAGCGCACGATCCGACAATCGCACGGCGGCGCGAGGTGTTGCGTATCAGCACACCGCAGCGGGCAGTCCGTAAGCTGTGCCAGACAGGAACTGACGATGCCCCAACCAACGGGGCCTCACCCACGGGCTGACGGGGAACGAGACATGGCGATGATGCGGCTGAGGCGTGAGGACCCCCGCATCGTCGGGCCGTACCGCCTCCACCGGCGGCTGGGGGCCGGCGGCATGGGCGTGGTCTACCTCGGCTCCGACCGCCGCGGACAGCGCGTCGCCCTCAAGCTGATCCGCGCCGAACTCGCCGAGGACCAGGAGTTCCGGACCCGCTTCGCCCGCGAGATCGCCGCCGCCTCCCGGATCCGGGGCGGCTGCACCGCCCGGGTCGTCGGGTCCGACATCGAAGCCGACCGCCCCTGGCTCGCCACCGCGTACGTCCCCGGGCCCTCCCTCTACAAGCGGGTCGGCGACGAAGGGCCGCTCAGCTGGCCCGAGGCCGCCCGGATCGGCGCCGCGCTGGCCGACGGGCTGGTCAAGGTGCACGAGGCCGGGGTCGTCCACCGCGACCTCAAGCCCTCCAACATCCTGCTCTCCCCCCGCGGGCCGCGGATCATCGACTTCGGCATCGCGTGGTCGCGCGGCGCCAGCACCCTCACCCACGTCGGCACCGCGGTCGGCTCCCCCGGCTTCCTCGCACCCGAACAGGTGCGCGGAGTCGCCGTCACCCCGGCCACCGACGTCTTCGCCTTCGGCGCCACCCTCGCGTACGCGCTCACCGGGGACACCCCCTTCGGCTCCGGGGCCTCTTCCGAAGTGATGCTGTACCGGGTCGTCCACGAGGAACCCGACCTGTCCGCCGTCCCGCCGCAGCTCGCCCCGCTCATCCGGGCCTGCCTCGCCAAGGAACCCGCCGAACGGCCCGGCGCGGCCGCACTGCACGAGCGGCTCAGCGA
>NZ_MECK01000007.1 GCF_014596465.1 Streptomyces sp. CBMA123
GACCGTGACACCCCCGCCGGCGGCCCCGCCCAGCGCGCCCCCGAACGTCCCGCCGGCCCCGCCCGCACCGCCGGCCCACCACCCGGGCGCCCAGCAGCCCGGCGGCTACGGCTACCCCCAGCAGCAGCCCGGCACGGGGTACGGCTACCCGCAGCAGCAGCCCGCGACCGGCTACGGCTACCCCCAGCCCAACCAGCCGTACCCTCCGCAGCAGCAGCCGGGCGGCCAGCCGGGCACGGGGTACGGCTACCCCCAGCACCCCCAGGCCGTCCCCGCCCAGCAGCACCCCGGCGGCTACGGCTACCCGCAGCAGCAGCACCAGCAGCCCGGCACCGGCCAGCAGCCGCCCGTCCCGCCGCAGCCCCCGGAGGCGGCCGGCGAGGAGTTCGCGCTGCCCCCGCAGGGCCCGCAGTTCCAGCCCCACTGAGCCACCCGGCGGGGCCGCCGCACCGAACGACGCGGCCCCGTCGGCAGAGCAACTACGGCCCCACCCGGGGAAGCACCGCGGACCGCCGACGGGGAGCCTCACTGCCCCGCCCGCCAGGCACCGCGGCCGAAGGGCCTCAGTCCCGGCCCCCCGGCTGCTGCCCCTTGTACCCCCGCTGCCACTGCATCCCGAACCCGTACAGCCGGTCGATGTCCGCCTGGAACCCGTTGACGTAGCGCACCTCGCGGCGCACCGTCAGCTGGTTGTCCCCGCTGTTCTCGATCAGCACCACCGCGCAGGAGCGCGCCGCCCGGGCCCGTTCGTCCAGCTTGATCTCGATCCGCGGCCCGGTCTGCGGCACGATCGTTATCACCGCGTGGGTCTGTTCGAAGGCCGGGGTGCCGTCGTAGATGTAGACGAAGATCAGCAGCCGCTTGAACTTGTCCTTCTTCTCCAGGTTGACGTACATCGTCTCGCCGGAGGGCGCCCCGTACTGGTCGTCGCCGCTGAGCTTGATGAACGGCGGTTCCCGCAGGTCTCCGAAGAGTTCACCGAGCGGCTGCACCACGCCCCTGGTGCCGTCGGAGAGTTCGTACATGCAGGCCAGGTCGAGGTCGACGTTCACCTGCTCGTTGCTCCCCGGCGAGTCCGGCTCCAGCGGGGAGAGGATCCGCGGGCTGAAGAACCGCTTGACGGTGTCCCGGGTGCTGGGCCGGGAGGCGCCGGAGCGCGTGGTCCAGTGCAGGTTGACGTAGAGGTAGCCGGTGGTGGCGGCGGAGCCGGTGATCGCGTGCTGCGGCGCCGACTTGGTGAGCGTGACCTTGTGCTGTGCGCCCGGGTTGTCGAAGGTGTAGCTCCTGTCCCCGCGCAGGTACTCCCAGATCGAGACCATCCAGTCCTCTCCCCCTGCCTCCGCCCGGCGATCCGACGATCGGGTCCGGCCATCTGACGATCCGCCGGTCCATGATCGGGCATCGACCCGGCCGACGGATACCCGGACTTCCCTTTCCCTACCCCGCCCGGCCGTTCACGCCCACCCGTGACGCCCACCCGTGACGCGAACCGGTGGGTCGATTGGCCCGTGGAAGCCGCCCTCCCGTAACATGCCGCCCCTTCGGACGCGATATCGTCTAGCCGCACAGGTGTCCCGTCCGCCCCTGCGCGGGCACGGCGGGCACGCCGTGCGGCGACGAACGAACCGTCAGGCGATTCCCGCCCCGCGGGACCTGATCACCCGTGTCGCACCGTGAAAACCCGTCCCCTGCGGAAACCCGAGGCCCGACCCGCAATGAACCTGACCTCCATACAGCTGGTCTGGACCGTCATCGGCGGCGCAGCCCTGCTGTTCGTCTCCGTCCTGATGGCGACGCTGCGATTCAAGAGCTCGAAGAAGGACGAGTCCGGCGACTCCTGGGAGCGCAGCGAGGAGCGCCGCCGCCGCAAGGAGATGATCTACGGCATCTCCTCGTACACCCTGCTGTTCTGCTGTGCCGGCGTGGCCGCCGCGCTGTCGTTCCACGGCCTGGTGGGCTTCGGCATCGAGAACCTGGGCCTGTCCAACGGCTGGGAGTACCTCGTCCCGTTCGGCCTGGACGGCGCCGCGATGTTCTGCTCGGTGCTCGCCGTCCGCGAGGCCAGCCACGGTGACGCCGCGCTCGGTTCCCGCCTGCTGGTCTGGGTGTTCGCGATCGCCTCGGCCTGGTTCAACTGGGTGCACGCCCCGCGCGGCATGGGCCACGCCGGCGCCCCGCAGTTCTTCTCCGGCATGTCGATCTCGGCGGCGATCCTGTTCGACCGGGCGCTGAAGCAGACCCGCAAGGCCGCGCTGCGCGAGCAGGGCCTGGTGCCGCGTCCGCTGCCGCAGATCCGCATCGTCCGCTGGCTGCGCGCCCCGCGCGAGACCTACGCGGCCTGGTCGCTGATGCTGCTGGAGAACGTCCGCAGCCTGGACGAGGCGGTCGAGGAGGTGCGCGAGGAGCGCCAGGCGAAGATGGACGCCAAGGTGCGCGCCCGTTCCGCCGACCGCCGCGAGCGGGCCGAGCTGAAGGCCATCTCCCGCCAGGGCGGCATGCTCGCCCGGGCCCGCGGCGGGCGTCAGGTGCCCGCGCTCACGGCGGCCGGCGACGGCCCGAGCGCTACGGAGCCTGCCCTAGCCCCCGAGAGCGACCACGCCGCCTCGACCGCGCACGACCCGTACCTCTCGACGACTTCGTACGGCTCGTCCGCCTCGACCAGCCTGCAGGAGCGGTCCGCCCTGGACGCCGGACGCGCCCGCGCCGCCGTCGGCTCGTCCTACTCCTCCTCGGCCACCGGCTCGACCTCGTCCTACTCCTCCTCGGCCACCGGCTCGACCTCGTCCTACCGCAGCTCGACCATCGACCTGACGGCCGACGACGACACCCTGTCGATGCCGAAGCTGGACTCGCTGGAGCGCAAGCTGCGCGCGATCGAGCAGCAGCTGGGCTGACCCCCCGGCAGCACCCGGCCGGCTCCGACCCGGCACTGGCCCGGCACCGCAGGAGCAACGCGAACGGCCGCCCCCGGAACCCCGGGGGCGGCCGTTCGCGTCAGCGGCACCGCGCTACTGGCCGGTGCCGACCAGTTCCTTGTCCTCCGACGCGCCCTCGCGCTTGTTGCGGACCATCGAGGAGGCCAGGGCCAGCCCGATGAAGGCGACGCCGATCAGGCCGGTGACGATCTCCGGGATGTGGTACTTGATCCCGACCAGCAGGATCACCGACAGCGCGCCGATCGCGTAGTGCGCGCCGTGCTCCAGGTAGACGTAGTCGTCCAGGGTGCCCTTGCGGACCAGGAAGACGGTCAGCGAGCGGATGTACATCGCGCCGATGCCGAGGCCCAGGGTGATCTGGAAGATGTCGTTGGAGATGGCGAAGGCCCCGACCACGCCGTCGAAGGAGAACGACGCGTCGAGCACCTCCAGGTAGAGGAACAGGAAGAACGCGGCCTTGCCGGCGACCTGGACGACCGACTTGCCGGACTTCTCGGCCTCCTCCTCGCGCTCGGCCTCCTCCTCCAGGCCCGATTCGAAGATCGAGGAGAGGCCGTTGACGACGAGGTAGGTGATCAGGCCGAGCACACCGGCCAGCAGAACGGTTTCGGCGTGCTCCGCCGCGAGGAAGCGCGAGGCCAGCACCAGCGCGACCAGGGCGACGACGCTGGAGAGGGCGTCCAGCTTGCCCACCTTCTCCAGCGGACGCTCCAGCCAGCTCAGCCAGTTGTGCTCCTTCTCCTCGAACACGAAGTCCAGGAAGATCATGAGCAGGAAGACGCCGCCGAAGGCCGCGATGGCCGGGTTGGCGGCCTCCAGGTACTGGCCGTAGGTGAGGCCGGCGTGGGTCTTGTCGGAGTGCAGTGCGAGGTCGATCACCGTCGCCGGGCTGAGCTTCGCGGTGAGACCCACGACCAGCAACGGGAAGACCAGGCGCATCCCGAAGACGGCGATCAGCACACCGACCGTCAGGAAGATCTTCTGCCAGTACGGGTTCATCCGCTTCAACACCGTGGCGTTGACCACCGCGTTGTCGAAGGAGAGGGAGATCTCCAGGATGGAGAGGATCAGCACGATGCCGAAGCCTTGGGCTCCCCAGAGCAGTCCGGCCGCGATCAGGCCCAGTGCGGTGATCGCGAACGACCAGCCGAATGTGCGGAGGAACACGGGAGTTGGCTACCTTTCGGGTTCTGGCCGTGCCGGGGCGGCCTGGTCCCGAGCTGCCTGACCGGGCCGGGCCCGATCAGGTCACCCCCGCACTGCCCTCTGTTCTCATGATCGTTTGATCGTTCGACCGTTGATCGTGATCGTCGAATGGGTGTGATAAGTCCGTTTTACGCCCTCACTGTACGTTGACGCCGAAGTCGAGCGCGATTCCGCGCAGGCCGGAGGCGTAACCCTGGCCCACCGCGCGGAACTTCCACTCGCCCGCGTACCGGTACAGCTCGCCGAAGATCATCGCGGTCTCGCTGGACGCGTCCTCGGACAGGTCGTACCGCGCGATCTCCTCGCCGTCGACGGAGTTGACGACCCGGATGTAGGCGTTGCGCACCTGTCCGAAGTTCTGCAGCCGGGCCTCGGCCTCGTAGATCGAGACCGCGAAGACCACCTTGTCCGCCTGGGCCGGGACCAGCTCCAGGTTGACCAGGATCAGCTCGTCGTCACCCGCGTCGTCGCCGCCCACGAGGTTGTCACCCTGGTGCTCCACCGAGCCCTCGGGGCTCTTGAGGTTGTTGTAGAAGACGAAGTACTCGTCGCCGAGCACCCGTCCGCCACCGCAGAGCAGGGCGCTCGCGTCGAGGTCGAACGGTGCGCCCGTGGTCGAACGGGCGGACCAGCCGAGGCCGATCTGGACCTGCGTCAGGTTCGGTGCGGCCTTGGTGAGCGAGACGTTCCCGCCCTTGGCGAGCGTGACCACCATGGTGTTCTTCCTCCCTTGCTTCTCCCGGGGCGCCATACAGGTGTATCCCCCGTGGCCCCGGCCGGCCCGCTTCGGCCGGCTGAACTTCCTGAACTCACATCCTCGCAGCGCGGCGGACCCCGACGAAGCCGGGGCGGCCGCGGACCCGCGAAGGGTCCGGGGCCGCCCCGGGAGTCAGGCACAAGTCCCTTGCGCCGCAGGAGGACTCAGACGTTGACGCCGAAGTCCTGGGCGATGCCGCGCAGGCCGGAGGCGTAACCCTGGCCGATGGCGCGGAACTTCCACTCGGCGCCGCTGCGGTACAGCTCGCCGAAGACCATCGCGGTCTCGGTGGAGGCGTCCTCGGAGAGGTCGTAGCGGGCCAGCTCGGCGTTGTTCTCCTGGTTCACCACCCGGATGAAGGCGTTGCGCACCTGGCCGAAGTTCTGGCCGCGGTTCTCGGCGTCGTAGATCGACACCGGGAAGACGATCTTCTGCACGTCCGCCGGGACGCCGACCAGGCTGACCTTGATCGCCTCGTCGTCGCCCTCGCCCTCGCCGGTCCGGTTGTCGCCGGTGTGCTCGACCGAGCCGTCCGGGCTCTTGAGGTTGTTGAAGAAGACGAAGTTCCCGTCCGAACCGACCTTGCCCTGGTCGTTGCAGAGCAGCGCGCTGGCATCCAGGTCGAAGTCCGTGCCGGTGGTGGTCCGGACGTCCCAGCCCAGGCCGACCACGACGGCCTGGAGCCCGGGGGCCTCCTTGGTGAGCGAGACGTTGCCGCCCTTGCTGAGGCTGACTCCCACGTGTCCTCCAAGAATCGGGAGGCACGGCTGGTGCCCCCGGTGGTGCGGTTCGCGGCGTCGACCGACGAAAACGGACGTACGCCCCACCCGCCAACGGCCCGAGCGTAGTACCGGGTTCCCGTACGCACGCCCGAACGGGCGGGACCGGTGCGTCGCGACGGGCCCCGCGGAAGCCCCGGGACGGCCCGCGGGAGCGCCCCGGGGGCCTCAGAGGCCGGCCAGGACCTTCAGGTACTCCTGCTCGTCCCGGGCGTCCGGGAGGCCGTTGACGACGCTCCAGCGCACCGTGCCGGCCCGGTCGATCACGAAGGTGCCGCGCAGCGGGCAGCCCTTCTCCTCGTCCAGGACGCCGTAGGCGCGGGTGACCGCGCCGTGCGGCCAGAAGTCGGCCAGCAGCGGGAACTCCAGGCCCTCCCGGTCGGCGAGGACCCGCTGGGAGAACTGCGAGTCGCAGGAGACGCCGAGCACCTGGACGTCGTCGTTCTGCAGCCCGGCCAGCTCGCGCTGGATCGCGCCCAGCTCGCCGGTGCACACGCCGGTGAAGGCGAACGGGTAGAAGACCAGGACGACGTGCTTGCGGCCGCGGAAGTCGGCCAGCCGGACCGTCTCCCCGTGCTGGGTGCGCAGCTCGAAGTCCGGAGCCGGGGTGCCGACCCCGATGGCCAGGTGCGGGACCTTCTCGACGGCCATGTGCGGGACCTTTCTGAGGCGAGCGGGCCGGGCGGCGCGCGGCCCGGCAGGCGACATCCTCGCATCCGTTGACCGGCGTTGGGCCGAACGGATGACCCGGCCTGCCGGACGGCCCAGCCCTTCCGCTCTGAGCGAACGCGGCGGGCGGTCCCGGATCCGGCACCGGACCGGCACCGGAACCCCGCCGGCTCCCCACGGAAGAACCCCCGGACCCACCCGCGAAAGCGCCGGGCCCCGCCGGAGGAGATCCTCCGACGGGGCCCGGCGAGGGGCTCACGGCCCGTTCAGCGCTGCTTGGGCTGCTTCGCCGTGGACTTGGTGGCCAGGCGGGTGGCCGCCCAGTCCTTGGCGACCGCGATCGAGCTGGTCTGCGACAGGCCGGCGGTCTTGGCCGCGTCGGCGATGTCCGAGGCCTCGATGTGGCCGTCCCGGCCCGTCTTGGGCGTCAGCAGCCAGATCAGCCCGCCCTCGGCCAGGTACTCCAGGGCGTCGACGAGGGCGTCGGTGAGGTCCCCGTCGTCGTCGCGGTGCCACAGCAGGACGGCGTCTGCGACGTCGTCGTAGTCCTCATCGACGAGTTCCGTCCCGGTGATCTCCTCGATGCCGTCGCGGAGATCCTGGTCAGTGTCTTCGTCGTACCCCAGCTCCTGGACGATCTGACCTTCCTCGAAGTTCAGACGGCTCGCCGGGTTGGACTTGTCCGCGGGGTCCGCGGTCGCGCTCACGGGAATAACCTCCAGTATTCGGCCCGGCATCCATGCCGAGGCTGTGGCCGTAGTCCACACGGGCGCGGCGGTTCGCGCAAGTACCCGACCCCCGATCCCCCCCAAAGGTTGACGTGCCACACCGGTGACACGCCGCTCGACGTGTCGCGAATCACACCGATTTGCCCTTCTCTGCGTGGGACAAGGATGCTTCGAGTGGTCCCGGCCCACAGGCCGTACGCGTGCCCGAGATGCGAACGGCATTCGGGGTCCGCGCGTACGCGGGCGTAGAGTCTCCTGTTGGCCCTCACCCCGGCCGCCCGCCATCGGGCGGACGGGACACCAGGTCGGACCACCTCTTTTCGTAACACCCGGGGGTGTACGGAGCGGACGAAGACGCCCGTGCCGTGCACCACCAGACCGGCCCGCCCAGCAAGCGGAACGGTTACCGATCGGTAGAGATGACGGATCTCCGAGCGCGGTAGCACGATGGAGGCGGCGCGACACACCTCTAGTTTCGACCGACAGTGAAGGAACAGCGTGGCTTCCGGATCCGATCGCAACCCGATCATCATTGGCGGCCTTCCGAGTCAGGTCCCGGACTTCGATCCCGAGGAGACCGCGGAATGGCTGGAGTCGCTCGACGCGGCCATCGACGAGCGGGGGCGTGAGCGTGCCCGTTACCTGATGCTGCGACTGATCGAGCGCGCCCGCGAGAAGCGTGTCGCCGTGCCCGAGATGCGCAGCACGGACTACGTCAACACCATCGCGACCAAGGACGAGCCGTTCTTCCCCGGCAACGAGGAGATCGAGCGCAAGATCCTCAACGCGACCCGCTGGAACGCGGCCGTCATGGTCTCCCGGGCGCAGCGCCCGGGCATCGGCGTCGGTGGGCACATCGCCACCTTCGCCTCCTCCGCGTCGCTCTACGACGTCGGCTTCAACTACTTCTTCCGCGGCAAGGACGCCGAGGGCGAGTCCGGCGACCAGATCTTCTTCCAGGGCCACGCCTCCCCCGGCATCTACGCCCGCGCCTTCCTGCTGGACCGACTGTCCGAGCAGCAGCTCGACGCGTTCCGCCAGGAGAAGTCGAAGGCCCCGTACGGCCTGTCCAGCTACCCGCACCCGCGGCTGATGCCGGACTTCTGGGAGTTCCCGACCGTCTCGATGGGCCTCGGCCCGCTCGGCGCGATCTACCAGGCCCGGATGAACCGGTACCTGGAGCACCGGGGCATCAAGGACACCTCCGACTCGCAGGTCTACGCCTTCCTCGGCGACGGCGAGATGGACGAGCCCGAGTCGCTCGGCCAGCTCTCCCTGGCCGCCCGCGAGGGCCTGGACAACCTGACCTTCGTGGTCAACTGCAACCTGCAGCGCCTGGACGGCCCGGTCCGCGGCAACGGCAAGATCATCCAGGAGCTGGAGTCCCAGTTCCGGGGCGCCGGCTGGAACGTGATCAAGCTCATCTGGGACCGCTCCTGGGACCCGCTGCTCGCGCAGGACCGCGACGGCGTCCTGGTGAACAAGATGAACACCACGCCGGACGGCCAGTTCCAGACCTACGCCACCGAGACCGGCGACTACATCCGCGAGCACTTCTTCGGCGGCGACCTGCGCCTGCGCGCCATGGTCGAGAACATGACCGACCAGCAGATCCAGCACCTGGGTCGCGGCGGCCACGACCACAAGAAGATCTACGCGGCGTTCAAGGCGGCCCGCGAGCACAAGGGCCAGCCGACGGTCATCCTGGCCCAGACGGTCAAGGGCTGGACGCTGGGCCCCAACTTCGAGGGCCGCAACGCCACCCACCAGATGAAGAAGCTGACGGTCGAGGACCTGAAGCGCTTCCGCGACCGGCTGCACCTGCCGATCACCGACAAGCAGCTGGACGAGGGCTACCCGCCCTACTACCACCCGGGCCGCGACTCGGAGGAGATCCAGTACATGCACGACCGCCGCCAGGGTCTCGGCGGCTTCGTGCCCACCCGCAAGGTGCGCCCGCGCCAGCTGGTGCTGCCCGGCGAGGACGCGTACAAGGCGGTCAAGAAGGGCTCCGGCAACCAGACCATCGCCACCACCATGGCGTTCGTCCGGGTGCTCAAGGACCTGATGCGGGACAAGGGCATCGGCAACCGCTTCGTGCCGATCGCGCCCGACGAGTACCGCACCTTCGGCATGGACTCGCTGTTCCCGTCGGCGAAGATCTACAACCCGCTGGGCCAGACCTACGAGTCGGTCGACCGCGACCTGCTGCTGGCCTACAAGGAGTCCCCGACCGGCCAGATGCTGCACGACGGCATCTCCGAGGCCGGCTGCACCGCCTCGCTGATCGCCGCCGGTTCGTCCTACGCGACCCACGGCGAGCCGCTGATCCCGGTGTACGTCTTCTACTCGATGTTCGGGTTCCAGCGCACCGGCGACCAGTTCTGGCAGATGGCCGACCAGCTGGCCCGCGGCTTCGTGATCGGCGCCACCGCCGGCCGCACCACCCTGACCGGTGAGGGCCTGCAGCACGCCGACGGCCACTCGCACCTGCTGGCCTCGACCAACCCCGGCGTCGTCGCGTACGACCCGGCGTACGGCTTCGAGATCGCGCACATCGTCCAGGACGGTCTGCGGCGGATGTACGGCACCAGTGCCGAACACCCGCACGGCGAGGACGTGTTCTACTACATGACCGTCTACAACGAGCCGATCAAGATGCCGGCCGAGCCCGAGAACGTGGACGTCGAGGGCATCCTCAAGGGTCTGCACAAGTACGCGCCGGCCACCGCCGGCCAGATCCCGGCCCAGATCCTCGCCTCCGGCGTGGCCGTGCCGTGGGCCCTGGAGGCCCAGCGCATCCTCGCCGAGGAGTGGAACGTCAAGGCCGACGTCTGGTCCGCGACCTCCTGGAACGAGCTGCGCCGCGACGCGGTGGAGGCCGAGGAGTTCAACCTGCTGCACCCCGAGGAGCAGCAGCGGGTGCCGTACGTCACCCAGAAGCTCCAGGGCGCCGAGGGCCCGATCGTCGCCGTGTCCGACTGGATGCGCGCCGTTCCGGACCAGATCGCCCGCTGGGTGCCGGGCCAGTACCAGTCGCTGGGCGCCGACGGCTTCGGCTTCGCCGACACCCGTGGCGCGGCCCGTCGCTTCTTCCACATCGACGCCCAGTCGGTCGTGCTGGGGGTGCTCACCGAGCTCGCCAAGCAGGGCAAGGTCGACCGCTCGGTGCTGAAGGACGCGATCGACCGCTACCAGCTGCTGGACGTGGCCGCGGCCGACCCGGGCGCCGCCGGCGGCGACGCCTGATCACCCGCTGACGCCTGACGGGGCCGGACCTCCACCCGAGGTCCGGCCCCGTCGGCGTTCCCCCGGTTGACCCTCACACCGGTGTCAGGTCCCAGGCTCGACGGCATGACGAACCGGAGGACGCCCGGGGCCGCCGCCGTCGACCCGGCCGAGCACGACGCGCTCTGGGCCCGCCAGGTCGCCGCCCAGCCCCGGTTCGCCGGCTTCCGCACCACCGAGCGCACCGTCCCGCTGGTGGCGCTCGTCCGGGCCTGAACGGCGCGACGGCCCCGGACTCAGCGGAGTCCGGGGCCGTCGGGTACGGGCGTCCGTCAGATGTGCACGGCCGGGCCCGCGTCGGTCTCGCCGCGGCGGGTCAGCAGGGCCAGCAGGGCGGCGCCGAAGGCCACCACGGCGGCCACCGCGAAGGCCAGCGACATGCCGCTGACGAAGGACTGGTGCACGGCGCCGGCCATCGCGTCCACCGCCTGCTGCGGGGTGCCGGGCGGGGCCGGCGGGGCGATGCCCAGCTGGGCGGCCTGCTTGAGGCCCTCGGCCTGCGGGCCCTCGACCGGCGGCAGGCCGGCCTTGGCCCAGTTGCCGGGCAGCACGTCGCCGACCTTGGCGGCCATCAGGGCGCCCAGCACCGCGGTGCCGAGACTGCCGCCGACCTGCATCGCGGCCTGCTGGAGGCCGCCGGCCACGCCGGACAGCTCCAGCGGGGCGTTGCCGACGATGACCTCGGTGGCGCCGACCATGACCGGGCTGATGCCGAGGCCCATCAGGACGAACCAGAGCGACATCACGCCGGTGCCGGAGCCGGTGTCCAGGGTGGACATGCCGAACATCGCGGCGGTGGTGATCAGCATCCCGGCCATGATCGGGATCCGCGGGCCGAGCTTGCCGATCGCGATGCCCGCCAGCGGCGAGCCGACGATCATCATCCCGGTCATCGGCAGCAGGTGGACGCCGGCGTCGACCGGCTTCATCCCGTGCACGTTCTGCAGGTAGAAGGTCACGAAGAAGATCGCGCCGAAGAACGCGAAGGCCATCAGCGCCATCAGCAGCACGCCGGCCGACAGCGGCACCGAACGGAACAGGCTGAGCGGGATCAGCGGCTCCTTCGCCCGGCCCTGCCAGAGCGCGAAGAGCACCATCAGCAGCACCGCGCCGCCCAGGAACAGCAGCGTCCGGGCGTCGCCCCAGCCCCACTCGGGGGCCTTGATGATGCCGAAGACCAGCGCGAACATCCCGGCCGAGAGCAGCGCGATGCCCGGCACGTCGAAGGACTTGGCGGAGTTCTCGGCCCGCACGTCCTTGAGGATCCACAGGCCGAGGGCCACCGCGATCAGGCCGACCGGGATGTTGATGAAGAACACCGACTCCCAGCTGACGTGCTCGACCAGCAGGCCGCCGACGATCGGGCCGGCCGCGGTGGAGGCGCCGATCACCCCGCCCCAGATGCCGATCGCCATGTTGAGCTTCTCGGCCGGGAAGGCCCCGCGCAGCAGGCCGAGCGCGGCCGGCTGGAGCAGCGCGCCGAACAGGCCCTGGAGGACGCGGAAGGCGATCACGGTCTGGATGTTGCCGGCGAAGCCGATCGCGGCCGAGGTGGCGGCGAAGCCGACCGCGCCGACCAGGAAGGTGCTCTTGTGGCCGAAGCGGTCGCCGATCTTGCCGGCGGTGATCAGGAAGACCGCGAGCGCCAGCAGGTAGCCGCTGGTGACCCACTGGATCTCGGAGGGCGCGGCCTTCAGCTTCTCCTGGATCACCGGGTTGGCGATGGCGACGATCGTGCCGTCCAGGGCGACCATCATCACGCCGACCGCGACGGTCAGCAGGGTCAGCCAGGGGTGTCCCTTGAGCCCTCCCCCGGGCGTCGGGGGCGGCGGTGGCGGTGCGTCCGCCTCGGAGTTCTTGACGACGGACTGACTCATCTGGGCCCTCCGGGGGCGTGACAGAGATCGGAACGTGACGGTGGCGCCGCGACGGCCCACCCGTCCCCACGAGTGCCCGGCCGACGAGCGCCACTCCGGGCAGATTATGTCAGTCACTGACAATCGGCAAACAATGACTTCTGACCTGCACTGACATTTGTCACGCCGCTAAGGTTGTGCTCCCACCCGCCCCACCAGCGCCCGGAAGGCCCCGCCATGGCCGCTCGCACCCCCCACCCCGCCCCTGCGGACGCCGACCGGGCACCCGGCCTGCGGGAGCGCAAGAAGCAGCAGACCCGGGACGCCCTGGTCCAGGCCGCCCACGTGCTCTTCCTCAGCCAGGGCTTCGCCAAGACCACCGTCGACGAGATCGCCTCCGCCGTCGACGTCTCCCAGCGCACCTTCTTCCGCTACTTCGCCAACAAGGACGAGGTCGCCCTCGCCGTGATGGCCGACGCCGAGGACTACTTCATCGAGTGCCTGCGCCACCGCCCCGCCGAGGAGACCCCGCTCCAGGCCCTGCGCGCCTCGATCGTCAAGGCCTGGCGCGACCTCGGGAACGCCCGGACCTCCGGCCCCGGCTCGATCAGCAGCGCCCTCGAACTGCTGCGGATCATCGAGGAGACCCCGCCGCTGCTCGCCGCCCACCTGCGCCGGGTCACCGAACAGGAGCGGCTGGTGGGCCAGGTGCTCGCCGAACGCGAAGGGATCGACCCGGCCCGGGACCTGCGCCCGGTCGTGCTCGCCGCCGTCTTCGGCAGCCTGCTGCGCTCCGCCCACCTGTCCTGGACCGCCGAACAGGAACCGGCCGGCCCCGAGGGCATGGTCACGGTGATCGAGCGCCACTTCGACCAGCTCGGCCCCGCGCTGGCCGGCCACTGGCGGCCGTAGCACCCTCCCGCGGCGCCCCGTCATACCCAGGTATCACCCGGTACCGGAGTAGCCCCCGGAAGTTCGCGCTCCAGTCCGACGCCCGTCGTGGGCCCGTCCTCCTAGGCTGGCCCACGATGAAGACGCCCACCACCGCCGACGCCCGCGAGTTCGCCCTACGCCAACTACGCACCCTGCGGCACCACCTGACCACCCCGAGCGACGACGGGGCCCCACTGCTCGGGGACTCCCGCCGACGATGGGTGCGCCGGGTGCCGTACGTCATCGCGCTGATCCTCCAGGCCTCGCTGATCCCCACCGGAATCGTCTGCCTGAACCACTTCTACGACATGGTGCTGCCGGTGGCCGCCGCGCTCACCATCGCGCAGACCACGCCGCTGTTCCTCGCGATCACCCGCCCCCTGGCCGCCTGGTGGATCAGCGCCGCCGCCCTGGTCACCACCGCGGCCATCACCGCCCGCCACACCCAGGTGACGGGCAGCTGGCCGTGGACGGCACCGATGGTCATCGCGTACGTCTTCCTGCTGCTCGCCCTCGCCCTGCGGGAGAGCCTGGCCACCCTGATCTCGGTCTGGATCGCCACCGTCCTGCTCACCGTGCTCACCACCACCATCGGGCTGCCCCGGTCCGGCGACGGCACCACCGTGCTGCTGATCGCGCTCAGCGGCGCCGTCCTGCTGCTCGGCTGGGCCGTCCGGGACCGCGCCCTCGCCCGACGGCTGCTCACCGAGCAGGAACAGATCAGCGAGGTCGAACGCGAGCGGCGCACCCTGCTGGAGGAGCGCGCCCGGATCGCCCGGGAGTTGCACGACGTGGTGGCCCACCACATGTCGGTGATCGCGGTACAGGCCGCCAGCGCGCCGTACCGGATCGAGGACGTCCCGGCCGACGCCGCCGAGGAGTTCACCGCGATCGCCGGCACCGCGCGCGAGTCACTGTCCGAGATGCGCCGGCTGCTCGGGGTGCTGCGCAGCGAGGACACCGCCGGGGAGAAGGCCCCCCAGCCGGGTGTGGCCCAACTCGCCCAGCTGGTCGAGACGGTGGGGCGGGCCGGGGTGCCCGCCGAACTGACCGTGGACGAGGGGCTGGCCGACCGGGTGCCGCAGGCCGTCAGCCTCTCCGCCTACCGGATCGTCCAGGAGGCGCTGGCCAACGTGGTCCGGCACGCCCCCGGCGCCCGGACCTGGGTGTCGCTGTCGGCGGACGGCCCCGAACTGCGGCTCACCGTGGTCAACGCGCCCCCGCCGCAGCGCACCGAGTCGCTGGAGGCCTCGGCCGAGGGCACCGGACAGGGCCTGGTCGGAATGCGCGAACGCGTCCGGCTGGTCGATGGCAGGCTGGACACCGGCCCGCTGCCCGACGGCGGCTTCAAGGTGGCCGCCGTCCTCCCGCTCGACCCACCCCAGGAGACACCCGCATGACCATCCGCGTGATCATCGTCGACGACCAGGCCATGGTGCGGGCCGGATTCGCCGCCCTGCTCAACGCCCAGAGCGACATCGACGTGGTGGGGGACGCGGCGGACGGCGCCCAGGCCCTGGAGGTCACCGGCCGCACCCACCCCGACCTGGTCCTGATGGACGTCCGGATGCCCGTCATGGACGGCCTGGAGGCCGCCCGGCGACTGCTCGACCCGGCCGTCCCCGGCGCCCACCGGCCCAAGGTGCTGATGCTCACCACCTTCGACGTCGACGACTACGTGTACGAGGCGCTGCGCGCCGGGGCCAGCGGCTTCCTGCTCAAGGACGCCCCGCCGGCCGACCTCATCGCCGCTGTCCGGGTGGTCGCGGCCGGCGAGGCGCTGCTCGCCCCCTCCGTCACCCGGCGGCTGATCGCCGACTTCGCCCGCAACCGGCCCGCCAAGCGCCGCGACCCCAAGCTGCGGCTCAACGGCCTGACCCCGCGCGAGACCGAGGTGCTGGAGCTGATCGCCCGCGGCCTGTCCAACCAGGAGATCGCCGCCCGGCTGGTGCTCGCCGAACAGACCGTCAAGACCCACATCGGGCGCATCCTCGCCAAGCTCGACCTGCGCGACCGCGCCCAGGCGGTGGTGCTGGCCTACGAGTCCGGCCTGGTGGCACCAGGTCAGTAGTCTCGCCCGTTTCTGATACCTGGGTAGCACCCGGTACTTGGCCCCGCGGAGTGACGTCCGCGGGGCCGTCGCATTCCTACCTTCCTCCTCGTCGAAAGCCGAACCGGCTCGATGGCCGGGCCGGCTCGATGACCGAACCGGCTCGATGACCGAACCGGCCCGGCGGCCGAACGGACGAGGGAGAACAGGGACATGCGCAGGTTCCGGACCAAGCGGGCGATCGCCGCCGCCGCGGTGGCCCTGGCGGCGGTGCTCGGCGCGGGCGGCTGGACCGCCGACACCCAGAGCGCCGTCACCGGCCCGCCGCCCGGCAGCGCCGGCTGGACCGCCGACACCGCGCTCGGCCTCCGGCTGCCCGACCCGGCCACCAGCACGCCCGCCCAGGTCGCCGCCTTCTTCGCCGACCTGACACCGGCCCAGCAGGACGCCTTGGCCGTCCGGCACCCCCTGGTGGTCGGCAACCTGGACGGCGCCCCGGTCGGACTCCGGTACCGCGCCAACACCCTGGCCCTCACCGCCGAACACGACCGGGAACTCGCCCGGACCACCGACCCGGCACTCACCCCGCAGGACCACCAGGCCGCCCGCACCCGCGCCGAGCGCTACCGCACCCTGCTGGACGGCGGCCGGCAGATCCTCGCCTTCGACCCGCGCGGCCGCGGCCAGGTCGCCGAGGTGTTCGGCGACCTCACCACCGCCCCCCACACCGCCGTGATCGTCCCCGGCTCGGACATCGACCTGCTCACCTTCGACCGCGCCACCGAGCCGTACGGCACCCCCGCCGGCATGGCCCGCGCCCTCCGGCAGGCCACCGACGGACGGACCGCCGTGATCGCCTGGGCCGGCTACACCACCCCGCTCGGCCTCGGCGTCGACGCCGCCACCGAGGACCTCGCCCGGGCCGGCGCCACCCGCCTCGACCGGCTGCTCGACGGACTCGCCGTCAGCACCCGCCCCGAGGCCCCGGCCACCGTGTTCTGCCACAGCTACGGCTCGGTGGTCTGCGGCCTGGCCCGCCCCACCCCGGCCCGGGCCTCCGGCCTGGTGGTGCTCGGCTCGCCCGGCATGGGCGTCGACTCGGCCGCCGACCTCGACCCGGGCGTCCCGCTCTGGGCCACCGCCCGCAACGACTCGGACTGGATCGGCGACGTGCCCAACGTGCGCTTCCTCGGCCTCGGCCACGGCGCCGACCCGACCGACCCCGGCTTCGGCGCCCGTCCGCTGCCCGCCACCGGATCCCACGGCCACACCGGCTACTTCACCCCCGGCACCGCCTCGCTCGCCGCCTACGCCGCCATCGCGCTCGGCCGCGGCTGACCCGCCCCGCACCCCGTACCCCGCACCGGAAGGAGCACCGCCATGGCCCACCCGCTCACCACCCTGCGCCGCGCCGCCGAGAAGGTCGACGCGAAGACCCCCGAGAGCCGCGACCGCGCCCTGGACGGGCTGCGCGCCCTCGCCCTGCTGTCCGTCCCGATCGGCCACTGGATGCTCGGCGGCCTCACCCTCACCCCCGACGGCGCCCTGCACAACGCCAGCCCGCTCTCCTCCCTCGGGTCCCTCGCCCCGGCCAGCTGGGTGTTGCAGATGCTCGGGGTGTTCTTCCTGGTCGGCGGCCACTCCTCGGTCCGCTCGCTGGACCGGGCCCGGGAGAAGGGCCTGTCGTACGGGAGTTGGCTGCGGACCCGGACGGTGCGGCTGCTGCGCCCGGTGCTCGGGGTGACGGCGGTGTGGGCGCTGCTGATCCCGCTGCTGCCCCGGCTCGGCGTGCCCGCGGACACCCTGCGCACCGGGGCGACGCTGGTGGTGCAGCCGCTCTGGTACATCGGGGTGTACCTGGCGCTGACCGCGCTGACCCCGCTCTGCGTGGCCTTCGGGCGGCGGCTCGGCGGCTGGTCGGCGGGCCTGCTGGTGGCCTCGGTCGCGCTGGTCGACCTGCTGCGGTACGGGCCGTGGGCCGACGCGGTGCCGTCCTGGCTCGGCCTGCTGAACCTGCTGCCGGGCTGGATGTTCGGCTACCAGCTGGGCGTGCTGTGGGCGCAGGGCCGGCTCGGCCGGTCGGCGGCCCGGGTGCTGCTGTTCGGCGGCGGGGCGCTGTTCGCCGTCCTGCTGGTGGCGTTCCACTACCCGGCCAGCATGGTCGGGGTGCCGGGCGTCGAGCGGACCAACTCGCACCCGCCGTCCCTGCTGGTGCTCGCCCTGGCGGCGGTGCAGTGCGGCGCCGCGGTGCTGCTGCGGGAGCGGCTGGGCCGGCTGCTGAGCCGCCGTCCGCTGCTGTGGCTGCCGGTGGTGGTGGTCAACCTGTCGGCGATGACGATCTTCTGCTGGCACCAGAGCGCGATGCTCGCGGTGGCGGTGCCCGGCGCGGCCGGCCTCGGCGCCGTCCCCGGGCTGACCACCGCCCCGGACTCGCTCGGCTGGGTGGCCGCCCGGCTGGCCCTGCTTCCGCTGTTCGGCGCCGCCCTGGTGACGATCGGGTGGTTCACCCGGCGCTTCGACGGGCCCTGGACGTCCTTCTCCCGGGTGGGCAAGGCGCTGGCCGGCGCGGCGGCGGCGCTGTTCGCCGCGTACGCGCTGGGGGTGGTGTGACCCACCCCGGCGATCACAGCACCGAAGGGGCGTGGACCGACCGGTCCGCGCCCCTTCGGTCGTTCCGCGCCCGGCTTCGGCCCGCGTGCGGGTTCGGCCGTTCCACGCGCACCCGCCGTACCGGACCGCTCCAAGAGGCCAATCCGCATGCGAAGCAACACGCACTGTGATGTCGTGTGACGGTCGGCGACCATCGCTGGACCGCCCGCCCACGGCCCGTCCGTCCGCATTCGCCCGCCCTCCGCCGAACGCCTCCCGCCCTAGGAGACCCATGCCCCCGTCCCCACCACGCCCGCGGCCCCGGGCCGGCCGCCGACTGCCCGCCGCCGCCGTGGTCCTCGCCGTCACCGCCGGCACCCTGCTGGGCGCCGCCACCCCGGCGCTCGCCCACGGCGGGGACGACCTCGCCCCGCACGTCGACTCCCGCCGGGTCGCCGAGGAACTGCGCCAGGACGAGGTCGCCGCCCTCGGCCGGGAGCACGCCGAGGAGCACGCCCGGATGCGCGCGGCCGTCCGCGGCGTCGGCGACTACCCGCAGACCACCCGGACCAACCGGTACAACGCCCTGACGGCCTCCCAGGCCGACCGCAACAAGGCGTTCGCACCGGAGACCTGGGGCGCGTTCAAGGAGTACTTCCCCTCCCCCGACTTCGGCGACCACGTCGCCCTGCTGCCCACCGGCAAGGTGCTGCTGTTCTCCTTCGAGCGGATCGAGACCAACCCGGAGAAGGAGCCCGCCCCCACCCAGACCACCGGCAAGGAGAACGCCGGCCGGGCCTTCCTCTGGGATCCCGGCAAGGGCACCGGCAAGGAGGCGTTCAAGCAGGTCAACCCGCCGGTCTCGGACATGCCGGACGGCCTGGACGAACCCCGCCCGGTGCCGTTCTTCTGCTCCGGCCACTCCTTCCTGCCCAACGGCATGCTCGGCGTCTTCGGCGGCAACCTGGGCGGCAACGGCGGCACCGGCGCCAAGCTCTCCCTGGTCTTCGACCCCTGGACGGAGACCTGGACCCGCAACCCCGACATGTCGGTGGGCCGCTGGTACCCCTCGGTGGTGACCGGCGCCGACGGCCGGCAGCTGATCATGTCCGGTCAGTCCGAACTGGGCTACGGCACCCCGACCCCGGTGGTCGAGCGCTTCCCCGCCAAGGCCTTCCCGGTGCCGGTGAAGAAGACCGACACCCCCAAGGACACCCCGGTCGAGCGCTTCAAGGCGGACGCGCCGTTCAGCTTCGACTACCCGCACCTGTTCTCGCTCAACGACGGCAACGTCTACGGCTTCGGCCGCGCGGCCGACGAGCAGTGGAGGTTCGACCCGGTCGCCGAGACCCGCACCGACCTCACCGCCCGCCCCGACGGCCGCAAGCGCAACTACGGCTCCGCCGTGATGCTGCCCGGCGGCGCCAACGGCCCGGACTCCGCGCTGGTCCTCGGCGGTGACCGGGACAACCCGGGCACCCTGCGCTTCTCCAACGGCAGTTGGACCGCCGAGAAGTCCCGCGCCTTCGGCCGCACCCAGGACGACACCCTGCTGCTGCCCAACGGCCGGCTGATGACGGTCAACGGCGCCTACGACATCCGCGACTACGGCAACGGCCCGTACAACCCCAACGCCGACCTCAAGTACCGGCAGATCGAACTGCGCGACGACCAGGGCAACTGGCAGCTCGGCCCGGTCCAGCGGCTGCCGCGCGGCTACCACTCCAACGCGGTGGTGCTGCCGGACGGCCGGATCATGGTGACCGGCGACGAGCTCCAGCAGATGGCCAACAACACGGACATCAACGGCACGGTCAGCGGCATCCCGGGCACCTCCGGCCCGACCACCATGAACGGCACCATCGAGATCTACGAGCCGCCGTACCTGCACCAGGGGGACCGGCCCGCGCTCGCCAACGCGCCCACCGCGCCGGTCGGCTACGACAAGCGGTTCACCGTCACCAGCACCACCCCGGGCCTCGCCGCCAGGGCCGTCCTGCTGGCGCCGACCACCTCCACCCACTCGGTCAACACCAGCCAGCGGTACGTCGACCTGCGGATGACCAGCCGGGCCGGCAACCGGCTGGAGTTCCAGGCCCCGCCGGACGCCAAGGCCGCCCCGCCCGGCTGGTACCTGCTCTTCCTGCTCAGCGACAAGGGCGTGCCCAGCGTCGCGCAGTGGATCCAGCTCAGCCCCTCCGCCTGATCCCCCCACCCGTCCCGAAAGGAACACCCCCCATGACAACGGCAGCGGATCCGATCCTGCGCGACAGCGAGGAGATCCAGGGCGACATCCTCGCCGGCTTCAAGAAGGACAACGTCAGCGTCCTGTTCCTCAAGTTCGAGGACGCCGCGCGGGCCCGCGACTGGCTCCGCAGGCTGACCCCGCAGATCTCCACCACCCGCGAGGTCGCCGCCTTCAACGAGAAGTTCAGCGAGGCCAGGCAGGCCTCCGGCGGCGACGACCCCAAGTCGCTGACCGCCACCTGGCTGGGCCTCAGCTTCACCTACGAGGGCCTGCGGATGCTCGCCGGGAGCGACCCGTTCCCGACCGCCCCGCCCGTCGGCAGCGGCCTGGAGGCCTTCAAGGACGGCTCGGCCCAGCGGGCCGGCGCGCTCGGTGACACCGGCGACAACTCGCCGGAGAACTGGCTGTTCGGCAACGGGAGGAACCAGCCGGTGCACGCCGTGCTGAAGATCTCCGCGGACACCGAGCGGGACCTCCAGTCGGCGGTCGAGGCGCAGCGGATCGCCGCCGCCGAGTGCCGGGTGCTGATCGTCTACCAGCAGAACGCCCAGACCCTGCTGGGCAGTCGGCGCGGCAAGGAGCACTTCGGCTTCAAGGACGGCATCAGCGAGCCCGGCATCCGGGACTTCGACCGGCCCGACCCGAACAAGCCGGACGAGGTGGACGGCCATCCGGGCACCCGGCTCGTCCCGGCCGGCGAGTTCGTCTGCGGCCTGCCCAACGACACGTTCAGCGGGCCCCCGGGCCAGTACCCCGAGTGGGCGCGCAACGGCTCCTTCCAGGTGATCCGCCGGCTCGCCCAGGACGTCCCCGGCTGGTGGTCGCAGGTCGCGGTGAAGCTCGCAGAGCTCAAGCGGGCCAAGGCCGTGCCGGACAGCGCCACCACCGAGTGGCTGGCCGCCCGGATGGTCGGCCGCTGGCGCTCCGGTGCCCCGGTCTGCAAGCACCAGGACCGGGACGTCCCGAACAACCCCAGCGCCGCCGGCGACAACGACTTCGACTTCCGGGACGACCCGGAGGGCTTGATCACCCCGCTCTGGTCACACCTGCGCAAGACCGAGCCGCGCGCCGGTCTCCAGGAGGCCCCGGACAAGCCCCCGTTCGACGCCAAGGACCTCAACGGCCGGCGGATCATGCGCCGCGGCACCCCGTACGGGGCCCCGTTCGACCCGGCCTCCGAGGGCCCCGGCGGCCCAGACGACCCGCGCGGCCTGCTGTTCATCTGCTACCAGGCGGACCTCCAGCGGCAGTTCGAGTTCATCCAGGCCGACTGGATGGACCAGCCGAACTTCCCGCCGAACCGGGACAGCGGCGGAGCCACCCCGCCCGGGCACGCCAACCCCCGGCCCGTCCCCGGCAAGGACCCGGTCACCCAGGAGGCCCCGGACGTCGACTTCGAGCACCGGGGGCCGGACGGCCTGATCAACCACACCCCGCTGAGCTTCCAGCAGTTCGTCCGGACCACCGGCTCGGTGTACGCCTTCATGCCCTCGCTGAGCATCCTGCGCGGGCTCTGCGAGGGCCGGCTCACCCCGGTCGCCGGGCAGCCGAGTGGCCAGACCGGCACCCAGCCGGGAGGCCAGACCGGAAGCCAGCCGGGAAGCCAGACCGACGGCCGGCCGGGCGGCCAGCCCAAGCCGCAGCCGGTGAAGGCCTACCCGTGCGACGAGTTCGTCGGCGTCCCGGACCAGTACCGCAAGGGCGGCCAGAGCCAGTACTGGGCCTTCCACGGCGACCGCTGCCGGCTGATCTCGGTCGCCGACGGCTCCGCCCACACCGACCGCAAGGTCGAGGACGACACCTGGCTGACCGGCTGGACCTGCCTCCAGGGCGTCGGCCGGGTCGACTGCGTCCTGCCCGTACCGGACCAGCAGGACCCGGGCGGCAAGAGCTGGTACTGGGTGTTCCACAGCACCGGCGGCCGCCAGCAGTACCGGCTGGTCTCGATCACCTGCGGCGGCGGCCGGTACACCACCGCCCTGGAGCGCTCCGACCGCGACCTCACCTCCTGGGGCTCGCTCAGCGGCGTCGGCCAGGTCGACTGCTGGCTGCCGGTGCCGGACCAGCAGCGGGTCGGCGGCAAGAGCTGGTACTGGTGCTTCCACACCTCCAGCGGCCGCCAGCAGTACCGGCTGATCTCGGTCGCCGACGGCTCCGCCCACACCGACGTCCGCGAACGCACCGACCGTGAGCTCTCCCAGTGGGGTTCGCTGAACGGCCTGAGCCGGGTGGACTGCTTCCTGCCCGTGCCGGACCGCCAACGGGTCGGCGGGAACAACGAGTTCTGGGTGTTCTGCGGCCAGAGCTACCGCCGGATCTCGATCGCCGACGGCAGCGGCCACCCGGACCGGCTGGTCGACGGCGACCGCACCTGCGACAACTGGGCCTCGCTGGGCTGAGCCCGGCCCCGGCCGCCCCGCCCGACTCCCCACCCGGCTCCGCCCCCGACGCGCCCGACGCGCCCCCGGTGTGCCACCGCGCACACCGGGGGCGCACTGTCAGCCCCCTGCCCTAACCTGCCGTCATGGTGACGTTCGACGAGTTCCGCGCGATGGCCCTGGCCCTCCCGGAGGCTGCCCAGGAGCCGACCTGGGGCATCGAGACGCTGCGGGTGCGCGGCAAGGTCTTCGCGATGGGCTCGCCCGAGGGCGACAGCATCACCCTCAAGGCCTCCCGCGAGGACCAGGCCGAACTGATCGCGGCCGAGCCCGAGGTGTTCTCCTTCGCCCGGTACGTCGGCCGGCACGGCTGGGTGAGCGTCCGGCTGGACCTGGTCGACCCGGCGGAGCTCGACGACCTGGTCACCGAGGCCTGGCGGCGGACGGCGCCCAAGCGGCTGGTCGCCGGATTCGACGCCCGGTACTCCGTTTGACGCCGCACTACCAGCTACTCGGAGACGCTGAAAAGACACCGCCGGTTCATGTGATCCATCCCACAGTTTAGGCGGGTCCGTCACCCTCCCGTGACCTCTACGCTTGCCCAGGGAAAGTTCAGCAGTCCAATCGCACCCTCCGGGCACCGCCCGAGAAACGGTGACGGGCCCCAAGGGAGTTGGTGCGGTGCGCAACCGTCGACGCTGGAAGCGTGTACTGATCGGGGCGTTCGCGGGTTGTGCCGTGCTCGCCGACGCCGGTGCCTCGGCGGCCGCGGCCGCGGTCTCCTCGGAGCAGCTGGCGATCTCCACGCCCCCGGCCGGCAGCGCCGCCTGGATCCAGGACCACACCTTCGGCCGCCTGCTGCCCGACCCGGCCACCACCAGCCCCGCCGACGCCGCCGCGTTCTTCGCCTCGCTCGCGCCCACCGAACTGGACCGGCTGGTCACCGCCTACCCGCTGGTCGTCGGCAACTACGACGGCGCCCCGCTGGACCTGCGCTACCGCGCCAACCGGATCGCCCTGGCCGACGAGCGCGACGCCGCCCGGGCCCGCGCGGCCGACCAGAGGCTGGACGCCGACACCCGCGCGCTGGCCGTCTCCCGCGCCAACGACGTCGAGCACCTGCTCTCCCCCAACCGGCAGATCCTCGCCTTCGACCCGCGCGGCCGCGGCCTGGTCAGCGAGGTCTGGGGCGACCTCGCCGACGCCGAGCGAATCTCCGTCGTCGTCCCCGGCTCGGACGCCGACCTCGGCCACTTCGACCAGGCGGCCGAACCGCTGCGCTCCCCGGCCGGTATGGCCCGCGCCCTGTACGCCGAGGAGCAGCGCCAGGCCCCGGGCACCCGGACCGCCGTGATCGCCTGGACGGGGTACGTCACCCCCTCCGGCCTCGGCCCGGACGCGGCCACCTCCCGGCTCGCCGACGTCGCCGCGCCCCGGCTGGAGCGACTGCTGGCCGGCCTCAAGGAGACCACCCGGCCGGACGCGCCCCCGTCGCTGCTCTGCCACTCGTACGGCTCGGTGGTCTGCGGCACCGCCGCCCCGAAGATCCCGCGCGCGGCCGCCTCGCCGTCCGACACCTCCGGCATCACCGACATGATGGTGTTCGGCAGCCCCGGCATGGGCGTGCAGTCCGCCGGCGAACTGGGCCGCGGCGTGCACGTGTGGGCCACCCGCAACCCCAGCGACTGGATCGGCAACGTCCCGTTCCTGGAGGTCGGCAAGCTCGGCCACGGCGCCGACCCGACCGGCAGCGGCTTCGGCGCCGAGCAGATCTCCTCCGCCCGCGCCTCCGGCCACAACGGCTACTTCACCGACGGCACCGACAGCCTGCACAACTTCGCGGCGATCTCGCTCGGGGACTACCGCGACGTGCTGCGGCCCCAGTCCGACTCCTAGGACCTGTCCGCCAGAACCCCTTCCGCGACCGTCAGTCCGGCTGCTCCTGGTACAGCCGGAGGGCCTCCGCCGCCGCCCGGGCCAGCTCGCGCCGGGCGGCCGGCGGGTCCAGCACCTCGACCTCCGCGCCGAAGGCCAGCAGCGCGCGGACGGCCGCCGCGGCCGGGAAGGCCATCGCCAGCTCGACCCACTCCTCGGCCGGTCCGGTGCCCGCCTCCGGCGGCGGCGTCGTGACCCGCCCGCCGTGGATGCGCAGGAACATGTCCAGCCGTCCGCGCCGGACCCGCACCCGGGCCGGCACGTCCTTCGGCAGCCGCTCCACCTGCTCGCGCAGCGCCGCCCACACCTCGCCGAGCGCCACCCCGGCCCGGCGGCGCACCGCCTCCTCAGTGGTCTCGGCGGCGAGCACCCGGTCGGCCCGGAACAGCCGTGGCTCGCCGCGCAGATCGGCCACCAGGTACCAGACCGCGGCCTTGCTCACCAGCCCGTACGGGTCGACGGTGTACTCGACCGGCGCGGGCGTGCCGCCGTGCCGGTAGCGCAGCCGCAGCCGCCGGTCGGCGAACACCGCGTACTGCAGCTCGCCCAGGTCCGGCCCGCTCCCGGCGCCCGCCTGGGGGTTCTGCATCCAGCGGGCCTGGTCGACCAGGATGCGCTCGCTGACCCGCTCGGCGGCCGGGCGGTGCGGGGCGGGCAGCGCGGCCATCACCTTGCGCAGCGCCGAGCCGAGGGCGCCGTCCAGCCCGAGGTCGCTGTGGGCGCCCTGGGCGGAGAGCACGAACAGCGCCCGGGCCTCGTCCGCGGTCAGCCCGGTGACGTCGGTGCGGTAGCCGGGCAGCAGGTTGATGCCGCCGTGCCGGCCGCGTTCGGTGAACACCGGCACCCCGGCGGCGGAGAGCGACTCCACGTCCCGGTAGATGGTGCGGACGGACACCTCCAGCCGTTCGGCCAGTTCGGTCGCGGGCACCCGGCCGCGGGTCTGGAGCAGCAGCAGGATCGAGAGCAGGCGGTCGGCCTTCATGACACCAGAATCCCAACAATCCTGACGGCAGTTGTCAGGTTTTACTGGGAGATTGCGTTCCGAGCCCGAAAGACCGCACCGCATCGCACCGCACAAGGAGCCGACCGCAGATGAGCACCGTCCAGGACGCCCGCCCGCAGTACCTCGCCGCCCTCGGCCAGTTGGAGAAGCTGTTCGCCGACGTCACCCCCGCCGACCTCGACCGGCCCACCCCGTGCGAGGAGTTCACGCTGCGCCGACTGCTGAACCACGTGATCGGCGGCGTCCACCGGTTCGCCTACCTGGGCGAGGGCGGCCGCGCCGAGGACGTCGTGGCGGCCATCGAGGACCCGTCCGACGAGGGCTGGCCGGCCGCACTCGCCCGGGCCGCCGCCCGCGCCACCGCCGCCTGGGCGGACGACGCCAAGCTGGGCCGCCCGACCTTCGCCCCCTGGGGCGAGGTGCCCGGCGGGATGGTGGTCGGCGGCTACGTGATGGAGACGGTGACCCACTCCTGGGACATCGCCACCGCCCTCGGCAACGGCTTCGTCCTGGACGACGCCCTGGCGCACACCGCGCTGGCCGTCGCCGAGCTGGTCCTGCCGCCCGCGAGCCGGGTCGAGGGCGTCCCGTTCGCCGCGGTGCGGCCGGTCGCCGAGGACGCCGACGTGCACACCCGGCTGGCCGCCTGGATGGGCCGCGAGGTCTGAACCCGTACGGCCCGAACCCCCGTGCGGGCCCGGGAAGTCGGCGACTTCCCGGGCCGGCCCGGGGGGTACTACTCCCGCCCGACCGAGGTGTTGCGCATGTCCGCGTAACGGTCCCCGGCGACCTGTCCGGCCAGCGGCTCCAGCAGTGCCAGCTCCGCCGCGCTCAGCCGCAGGGCCGCCGCACCGGTGTTCTCGACCAGCCGGCTGCGCTTGCGGGTGCCGGGGATCGGCACCACGGTCAGCCCGTGCACCTGCGCCCGCTGGTGCACCCAGGCCAGCGCGACCTGGGCGAGCGTGGCGCCGTGGGCCGCGGCGATCTCCCGCATCGGCGCGAGCAGTTCGCCGTTGGCAACGGCGTTCTCGCCGGTGTAGCGGGGGTGGGTGCGGCGGAAGTCGTCCGCCGCGAGCTTCGCGGCGTCCTGGAACGCGCCGGTCAGGAAGCCGCGCCCGAGCGGCGAGTACGGCACGAAGGTGACGCCCAGCTCGGCCGCGGCGGGCACCGCCGACCGCTCGACGTCACGGGCGAACACCGACCACTCGGACTGCACCGCGGCGATCGGGTGCACGGCGTGCGCCTCGCGCAGCTCGGCCCCGGTCACCTCGGACAGGCCCAGCTGCCGGACCTTGCCGGCCCGCACCAGCTCGGCCATGGCGCCGACCGATTCGGCCAGCGGCACGTCCGGGTTGCGGCGGTGCATGTAGTAGAGGTCGATCACGTCCACGCCGAGCCGGCGCAGCGAGCCCTCCACGGCGCTGCGGATGTACGCCGGGTCGTTGCGGATGGCGCGCTTGGACGGGTCGTTCTCGTCGCGCTCGATGGCGAACTTGGTGGCGAGCACCACCTGGTCGCGGTTGGCCCGGATGAAGGGGCCGATGAACTCCTCGTTGCGGCCGGAGCCGTACATGTCCGCGGTGTCGAACAACGTGACGCCGGCCTCCAGCGCGGCGTCCAGCGTGGCGAGCGCCTCGGCGGAGTCGGTCGGGCCGTAGAACTCGCTCATGCCCATGCAGCCGAGGCCCTGGACGCCCACCAGCGGGCCGTCGGTGCCGAGGGGTGCGGTGGGAAGGACGGGGTGAGTCATGCGCTCTGCTCTTCCTCTACTCGGTGGTACTGGCATCGGACGGGGGCGCCGGTGGCGTCGGCGATCCTCCCGGCATAGAGATCGATCTTGTGGTCGAGGACGGCCAGGGTGGCCTGCAGGTCGGTGATCCGCTGCCGGACCTCCTCGCGCTGCGCCTCCAGCAGCTCCCGCCGCTCGGCGTAGGTCTCCTCGCCGCGGCGGGCCATGTCGACGTACTTGAGCATGTCCGCCACCGACATCCCGGTCAGCCGCAGCCGGCCCAGGAAGGCCAGCCGGTGCAGGTCGCCGTCGCAGTAGCGGCGCTGGCCGCCGGCCGCGCGGTCGACCGGGTCGAGCAGCCCGATCCGCTCGTACCAGCGCAGGGTGTGGGCGGTCAGCCCGCTGGCCGCGGCGACCTCGCTGATGGTGTGCCGCGGGGTGCGGTCCGGCTCGCCGACCGGGCCCTTGAACACCTCGGCGCAGCTGCGCAGACCGGCCCTGGCCCGTACGGGTGTGGCCATGATCGATTCCCCCTGTCCTGTGACGATGACGACGCTACCGAGTTGGAGTGCACTCCAAGCAAGCCGCCGAGCCGGGTGGCCCCACCACCCCGATCCGGCCCCGGCTAGAGTCGACCGCATGGAGAGCTTGCGGATGATCGACAACTGGCCCGTGCCCCACGCCGCCGCCGCGGTGGTCCGGGGGTCGGACGGCGCGGTGCTGGGCGCCCACGGTCCGCAGCAGCACCTCTTCCCGCTGGCCTCGGTGACCAAGCTGCTCACCTCCTACGCGGCCCTGGTCGCCCTGGAGGAGGGCGTGTTCGAGCTGGACGACCCGGCCGGCCCGCCCGGCTCGACCGTCCGCCACCTGCTCGCCCACACCTCCGGCCTCGGCTTCGACGAGGACCGGCTGTTCGCCGAGCCCGGCAACCGCCGGCTCTACTCCAACGCCGGTTTCGACGTGCTCGCCCGCACCCTGGCCGAGGCCGCCGGGATCGCGTTCCACCAGTACGTCACCGAGGCGGTGTTCGAGCCGCTGGGCATGCACGACACCCTGATCAACACCACGAGCAAGTCCCCGGCCGGCGCCGGCGGCCTGTCCACGGTCGCCGACCTCACCCGGTTCGCCGCCGAGCTGCAGTCCCCCAAGCTGCTGGACCCGTCCACCCTCCACCGGGCCACCCGCGAGGTCGCCTTCCCCGGCACCAGCGGCGTGCTGCCCGGCTACGGCCACCGCCGCCCGAACGACTGGGGCCTCGGCTTCGAGATCCGCGACGGCAAGAGCCCGCACTGGACCGGCACCGCCAACTCCCCCGGGACCTTCGGCCACTTCGGCCAGTCCGGCACCTTCCTCTGGGTCGACCCGCAGGCCGGCGCGGCCTGCATCGCCCTCACCGACCGGGACTTCGGCCCCTGGGCCGTCGAGGCCTGGCCGCCGCTCTCCGACGCCGTCCTCACCGAACTGAACGGCTGAGGCGGATATCCGGCGGCCGTCCGGCCCTCAGCCGTACGAGACCGGCGAGTGCATCTCCCAGAACAGCAGCTGGGCGCCGGTCTCGCCGGCCGCCGGGTCGGCGAAGGCCTCGCCGGTGATCCGCACGCTGTCGCCGGGCACCATCGACCGGCCGGCGCCCTTGGGCCCCGGGACGGTCCGGTAGCCCAGCGAGCCGGCCGCCAGGTGCGCGTACCGCCAGGGCGCCGCCGGCAGTTCGGGCAGCGGCTGCCACGGGCCGGCGGTGGCCAGCCAGAGCGCGGCGTCACCGCGGCGCAGCCGCAGGGCGTCCGTCCCGGCGTCCCGCTCCAGCCCGGAGGCCAGCAGCGTCAACCCGCCGTCCGCCGGTTCCACCTTGCGCAGCCCGTACCCGGGGGCGGCGTCGAACTCGTCCGGCTGCAGCCACATCTGGACGAAGCGCACCGGGCCGGTGGCACCGCCGACGTTGCGCTCGGTGTGGGTGACCCCGGAGCCCGCACTCAGGTGCTGGATCATGCCCGGGCGCACCACCCCGCTGTGGCCGTGCGAGTCCCGGTGGGCGAGTGCGCCCTCCAGCACCCAGGTGAGGATCTCGGTGTCCCGGTGCTTGTGCTCCTCGAACCCGGCGCCGGGGGCGAGGAGTTCCTCGTTGCAGGCGAGCAGCGCGCCGAAGTGGGTGTTCTTCGGGTCGTAGTGGCCGGAGAAGGAGAACGCGTGCCGGGTCTCGACGCCCTCGGCGGGGGTGGAGCGGTAGCGCTCGGCGGTGCGGCGCAGGTCGGCACGGGGGCGGGCGGCGGCGTCGGTCACGGGCCCCACCGTACTGTGCCGGGCGGCCCGTCCCCGGGCGCGGGCGCGCCCC
>NZ_MECK01000008.1 GCF_014596465.1 Streptomyces sp. CBMA123
GGCCCCCCCAGCCAGCGCCGAGCCGCAGCCGCCCGGCGACCCGGCCGACCGTCTCCTCGTCGCCGACCAGCACCGCCACCCGCAGGTCCGGGCCGTAGGCCTTGGCCGCCGAACGCACCACCGCCCAGTGCCGTGACCCGGCGCCGACCAGCGGCCGGTACGGCTGGTCGACCATGCCGTGCCCGTGGTCGTCCTCGATCAGCAGCACCCCGGGGTGCTCGGCCAGCACCGCCCGCAGCGCCGCCGCCCGGGCCTCGCCGATCGCCGCGCCGGTCGGGTTCTGCGCCCGGCTGGTCACCACGACGGCGCGGGCGCCCTCGGCCAGCGCCGCGGCCAGCGAGTCCGGCAGCAGCCCCTCGTCGTCCAGTCGGACCGGCAGGGGCCGCAGCCCCATCGCGGGCAGCAGGTCGAGCAGGCTGCCCCAGCCCGGGTCCTCGACCGCCACCGGGTCGCCGGGGCGCAGCCAGGCCCCGAGGGTGCGTTCGACGGCGTCCAGGGCGCCGGAGGCGACGGCGATCGGGCCGCCGGGCAGCCCGTCCGCCTCGAAGGAGGCGCGGGCGAGTTCGAGCAGGCCCGGGTCGGTGCGCGGGTGCCCGTAGAGCACGGGTTCGGTCCGGGCGGCCTCGGCGGCGGCCGTGAGGGCCGGGGCGAGGTCGGGCAGCAGCGCCGGGTCGGGATTGCCGCTGGACAGGTCGCGGGCCCGGGCCGGGACGGGGACGCGGATCTGGTCGCGCGGGGTGAGGGCGGGCCTGGGGAGGATCCGGCTGCCCTTGCGGCCGGCCGTCTCGATCACGCCGCGGTCGCGCAGCAGCCGGTAGGCGGCGGCCACGGTGTTGGGGTTGACGCCGAGTTCCGTCGCGAGTTCGCGCAACGGGGGCAGCGCCGTTCCGGGCGCGAGCCGCCCGCTGCTCACGCCCTGTTCGATGTGGGCCGCGATTTCGCTGGCGCGTCGCCCTTTCAGCGGATAGTCTCCTAGCACAAAGATGATTATGCACTAGTACATAGAGGTTGTCATGTCGACCACGCCGGACGCCCACCCGGAAGCCCCCTCCGAAGCCTCCCTGGAAGCCCCCTCCGAAGCCTCCCTGGAAGCCCACCCGGAGGCGCCGGCCGGCTACGCCCGCACCCCCCGCACCACCCCCACTCGCTACAAGGACCGCGCCACCTGGGAGCGGGAGGCGATCCACGCCATCCTCGACGGCACCTACCTCTGCCACCTCGGCTTCGTCGCGGACGGCGCCCCGGTCGTCCTGCCGACGATCTACGCCCGGGTCGGCAGCCGGCTCTACCTCCACGGCTCCACCGGCAGCCGTCCGCTGCGCGCCGCCACCGACGAGCAGGGCCTGCGGGTCTGCGTCACCGTCACCCACGTCGACGCCCTGGTGCTGACCAAGTCCGCCTTCAACCACTCGGTGAACTTCCGCTCGGTGGTCGCCCACGGCACCGCGTACCAGGTCACCGACCCCGAGGAGCTGGACGTCGCGCTGGCCGCCCTGGTCGACCAGGTCGTCCCCGGCCGCTCCGGAGAGATCCGCCCGGCCAACCCCAAGGAGCTCGCCGCCACCGCCGTGATCCGGCTGGAGCTGGACGAGGTCTCGGCCAAGACCCGCGCGGACGACGCCAACGACGACCCGGCCGACGCCGACCTGCCGCACTGGTCCGGCATCGTCCCGGTCAGCACCGTGTTCGGCACCCCCGAGCCGTACGACACGACGATCCCGCTCCCCGCGCACATGCGCGTGTTCCCCCGCTGAGGAGGGCCACCCGATGCTGATCCGCTCCTGGGACCGCGGCGACGAGGAGGAGTGGCGCGCCTGGCTGGCCGAGGGCCGCGACTTCGGCCTGCTCGCCGGCAACGGCCGCGCCGGCGAGGGCCCGGTGCTCGTCCCGACGCACTTCCTGCTGGACGCCGACCGCGGCGAGATCCTGCTCCACCTCGCCGCGCCCAACCCGCTGCTGGCCGCCGTCCGGGCCGACCCGAACGTCACCCTGGCGGTCACCGACGACTACGCCTTCGCCCCCGGCCACTGGCGCGGTGAGCCCGGCACACCCACCAGCTACTACGCCTCGGTCCACTTCCACTGCACCGCCGAACTGGTCGAGTCCGCGGCGGGCAAGGCGGAGATCCTCAACCGTCAGCTGGCGCACTTCCAACCGGAGACCCCGGACGTCCGGGTGGTCCCCGGCGAGGGCGAGTTCGCCCGGCTGCTGCCCGGCTTGCGCGGGCTCCGGTTGACGGTCCGCGAGGTACGCGCCAAGTTCAAGTACGACGACAAGAAGCCGGCCGGAGCGCAGCACGCGATCGCCGACCGCCTCGCCGACCGGGCGGACGGCCCTGCCCTGCGCCGCGACCAGAACGCCGCCGCCCGCACCCAGCTGCTGCGACGCCACGAACGGCGCACGGCCACCGCACGCGCCGTCGACTGACCCCAATTCACCCGATCGGCCCTCAGCTCGGGCAGGTCGGCCGCCGCGCTGCTCGAATGTGAGACGAGTCCTGCCCAGCCGTCAGAGCGGGCCCGTCCACCTCGGGGAGCGCACGTGTCCACAGTCCACCACCAACGGGCGTCCGGCGAGGCCCACCTCGGGCACGTGATCTTCATTTCGGCGGCCGCCGCGATGGGCGGCTTCCTGTTCGGCTACGACAGCGCCGTGATCAACGGCGCGGTGACGGGCATCCAGAAGCACTTCGCGGTGGGCCACGGCACCACCGCCTTCGTGGTGGCCATCGCACTGCTGGGCTCGGCCGTCGGCGCGGTGGTCGCCGGCCGGCTGGCCGACCACTTCGGCCGGGTGCGCACGATGCTGCTGGCCGCCGTGCTGTTCGCGGCCAGCGGCATCGGCTCGATGTTCCCCCCGAACATCGAGGCGCTTGCCTCCTGGCGCGTGGTCGGCGGCATCGCGATCGGCATCGCCTCGGTGATCGCTCCCACCTACATCGCCGAGGTCGCCCCGACCGCCTACCGCGGCCGGCTGGCGTCCTTCCAGCAGATGGCGATCGTGCTCGGCATCACCGTCTCCCAGCTCGCCAACTGGGCGCTCAACCAGGCCGCCGGCGGCGAGTCCACCGGCCACCTGGGCGGCATCCAGGCCTGGCAGTGGATGCTCGGCGTCGAGACCATCCCGGCCCTGGTGTACGGCCTGATGGCGCTGGCCATCCCGGAGTCGCCGCGCTACCTGATCGCCGACCACCGCGAGGCGCGGGCCCGCGAGGTGCTGGTCGAGGTCGAGGGCGAGGGCATCGACCTGGACGCCCGGGTCGCCGAGATCCGCGCGGTGCTGGAGTCCACCCACAAGCCCCGGCTCAAGGACCTGCTCGGCGGCCGCTTCGGCCTGCTGCCGATCGTCTGGGTCGGCATCGGCGCCTCGGTGTTCCAGCAGTTCGTCGGCATCAACGTGATCTTCTACTACTCGTCGCTCCTGTGGCAGTCGGTCGGCATCAACGAGTCCAACTCGCTGCTGATCAGCCTCTCCACCTCGATCATCAACGTGATCGGCACGGTGATCGCGATGGTCCTGGTGGACCGCATCGGGCGCAAGCCACTGGCCCTGGCCGGTTCCGTCGGCATGGCCCTCGCCCTGTCCACCGCCGCCTGGGCGTTCTCCTACCGGCACGGCACCGGTGACACCGCCACCCTGGACAACACCCACGCCACCGTCGCGCTGGTCGCCGCGCACGTGTTCGTGCTCTGCTTCGCCTTCTCCTGGGGCGTGGTGGTCTGGGTGCTGCTCGGCGAGATGTTCCCCAACCGGATCCGCGCGCTGGCCCTGTCGGTCGCCGCCTCGGCCCAGTGGCTCGCCAACTGGGCGATCACCGTCAGCTTCCCGGACCTCGCCGACTGGAACCTCTCCGCGACGTACGTCATCTACGCGGCGTTCGCGCTGCTCTCGATCCCGTTCGTGGCCTTCTGCATCAAGGAGACCAAGGGCCGTGCCCTGGAGGAGATGGGCTGACCGTCCGCCCCTCCCGCCCCCGTGCCGCACGCGGCCCGACCCCCGAGAGGAAGCCATGCCTGACCAGGGCGGATCCCGGCAGAACATCACCTTCCCGAGCAACGGCCGCACCGCGCACGGGTACCTGGCCCGTCCGCCGCAGGGGGTCGGGCCGGGCCTGGTGGTGGTACAGGAGTGGTGGGGGCTCACCTCGCACGTCGCGGACATGGCCGACCGCTTCGCCGCCGAGGGGTTCACCGTCCTCGCCCCCGACCTGTTCGGCGGCGCCACCACCCACGACCGCGCCGAGGCGGCCCGGCTCAAGCGCGAACTGCCGGTCGAGCGGGCCGTCGAGGACCTCTCCGGCGCCGTCGACTTCCTGCTCGCGCTGGACGGCGTGGTCGGCGACGCGGTCGGCGTGGTCGGCTTCTGCATGGGCGGCGGGTTCGCCCTGCTGCTGGCCGCCCGGGCCGGCGACCGGGTGGCCGCCGTGGTCCCGTTCTACGGCCTCCCACCGGACCCCGACTTCGACTACCGCGGCCTGACCGCCCACGTCCTCGGCCACTTCGGCGAGCTCGACGGCTCGATCCCGATGACCGCCGTGGACGAGGCCGCGATCCGGATCGGCGAGGCCACCGACGTCCGCCCGGAGATCCACTTCTACCCGGCCGGGCACGCCTTCATGAACGACGAGAACCCGCTCGGCACCCACGACCCCCTCCAGGCCCGGATCGCCTGGCGGCGCACCCTCACCTTCCTCTGGGGCCACCTCGGCTGACGCCACCGCACAGGCCCGAAAACGGGATGGACACCTGTACGAACTCCGGCCATAGTCACCCGGGTGCCGACCCCACTCCCCGGCCGCCGTCCCTCCTGGGCGAGCCGCAACTTCCGCATCCAGACCTCCGCCACCGTGATCAGCGGCCTCGGCAACGCCGGCGCCCCCATCGCCACCGCCTTCGCCGTCCTCGGCAACGGCGGCGGCGCTGCCGAGATCGGCTACGTCACCGCCGCCCGGCTGGTGCCCACCGTGCTGCTGCTGGTGGTCGGCGGCACCCTCGCCGACCGGCTGCCGCGCCACCACATCATGGTCTCCGCCAATCTGTTCAGCGCCGCCTCCCAGGCCGTCCTGGCCGCCCTGGTGCTGGCCGGGAACGTCCAGCTGTGGCAGCTGCTGGTGCTCTCCGCCGGCGGCGGAGCCGGCTACGCGCTCTACTCCCCCGCCGCCGGGGGCATGATCATGCAGGCCGTCCCCCAGGAGCACGCCGCCCGCGCCTTCTCGGTCTTCCGGATGGGCCAGAACGCCGCCCAGATCGGCGGCGCCGCCCTCGGCGGGGCGCTCACCGCCGCCGTCGGCCCCGGCTGGGTGCTCGCCCTGGACGCCCTCTGCTTCCTGATAGCCGCCGCCCTGCGGTTCTTCCTGGAGGCCGAGTCCGCGCCGGCGCCCACGGGCGGGAGTGTGCTGCGCGATCTGCGCGAGGGCTGGCAGGAGTTCGCCTCCCGCCGCTGGCTGTGGGTGATCGTGCTGCAGTTCGCGGTGGTGGTGGCCTGCATCAACACGGTCGAGTCGGTGTACGGGCCGACGGTGGCCGAGCAGCGCCTGGGCGGCGCGGGCGCCTGGGGCCTGGCGATGTCCGCGTACGGCGTCGGCCTGGTGGTCACCGGTCTGCTGATGGCCCGCTGGCGCCCCCGCCGGATCCTGCTGGTCGGCAACTGGGGCGTGTTCCTGTTCGGCGCGCCCGCCCTGGCCCTGGCCACCGCCGCACCGTTGCCGGTGCTGGTCGCCGCGATGTTCCTGTCCGGTGTGGGGGTCACCGTCTTCGGCGTCAACTGGATGGTCGTGCTCCAGCAGGAGATCCCGGAGGAGATGTTCTCCCGGGTCTCCGCGTACGACGAGCTGGGCTCCTATTCGCTGGCACCGGTCGGCACCGCGCTGGCCGGCCCGGCGGCCGCCGCGCTCGGCCTGTCCGGCGCGCTCTGGGCCTGCGCCGCGCTGTGCCTGCTGCTCAGCGCCGCCGTCCTGATCGACCCGCAGGTGCGCCGGCTGTCCCGCCGCGACCCCCGTCGGAGCACCCCGGACGCACCGGTGCCCACGGGCGAGCCCGCACCCGCGCCGTGAGCGCCCTGTGCGCCCCGCGTGCGCCCGTCGAAGAGCAACCACCGGTACGGGTGGTTCGTCCGACCAGGTAGGAAACACCATCCACTTGGGGGCCCACCGGTGCCGAAGCCACTGCTCTTCCTGGACGTCGACGGGGTGCTGAACCCGGTCTGTCCGCATCCGGACGCCGGGTTCGACTCCCACACCCTGCTGGGCTACGCCGTCCTGCTCGCCGCCAAGCACGGCGCCTGGCTGCGCGAGCTGGCCGGGACGTACGAGCTGGTCTGGGCCACCACCTGGGAGGAGCACGCCAACACCCACATCGCCCCGGCGATCGGCCTGGACCCGCTCCCCTTCGTCCGCTTCACCGGTTACGTCCCGCAGCCCGGCGATCCGCGCGTCCCGCTGATGGAGCTGTTCTCCGCCGCCAAGTGGGCGCCGCTGCTGCGCTACGCCGAGGGTCGGCCGTTCGCCTGGGTGGACGACGTCATCCCGTCCCGGCTGGTCCGCCGCTCGGTGTGGCGCCGCGACCGCCTGCTGCTGCCGATCGACCCCGGCCAGGGCCTGGAGCGCCGGCACGTCGACCGGCTGCTCACCCGCCCGCCGCGCACCCGCTCGCTACCGGCCGGCGGACCGGCGGTCAGGGGGTCGGCAGCCAGCTGACGTGCCCGGCGAGCAGCGCGTACCCGACGAAGGCCACCGTGTCGATCAGCGCGTGCGCCGCCACCAGCGGCATCACCCGCCCCCAGCGCCGGTACAGCAGGCAGAACACCGCCCCCATCACCATGTTGCCGACCAGCCCGCCGACCCCCTGGTACAGGTGGTACGAGCCGCGCAACACCGAGCTGGCCACCACCGCGGCCGGCCAGGACCACCCCCGCTGCCCCAGCCGGCGCAGCAGGTAGCCGAGGACGACGACCTCCTCCAGGATCGCGTTCTGCCAGGCGGACAGCACCAGCACCGGCACCCGCCACCACACGTCCGGCAGCCCCGAGGGCGCCACCGTCAGGTTGTACCCGGCGGCCTGCGAGGCCAGGTACAGCGCCAGCCCGGAGCCGCCGATCGCCGCCGCGACGCCCGCGCCCCGGCCGAGGTCGCGCAGCTTCTGCCGCAGGTCGAAGCCCAGCACCCGCAGCGAGGCGCCCTCACGCACCAGCAGGTAGCCGACCAGCACCACCGGCATCAGCCCGCGCCCGATGTAGTACAGCTGCCACACCAGGTCCAGCCAGGGCCGCCCGGGCGCGCGCGAGCCGTTCAGCGTGGCGACCTGCTGCCCGAGCTGGATCGGTTCGGTGAGCGAGCCCGCGAAGCTGATCACCGCGCTGATCCCGCTGGCCCCGAGCGACAGTCCGAGGACGATCAGCAGTTCCACGCCGAGCAGGCGGCGGGTGGGCGACGCGCTCTCCGGCGCGGTCGGGCGGGTCGTCACGGGCGCTCCATCGAACGGATGATCGCTCCGGCGGTCGGCCGACGACCGGAGCGATCATCCTGACACAGCGGGCGGTGCCCCTAACCGACCGGCCAGGTGTGCACCGGCTCGCCCCCGCGCATGTGCTCGGCGTAGCGCCTGGTCATCGCGGCGAGCGCGGCCGGGCGGTCCATCCCGTACTGCTCGCGCAGCCGGTGGAAGGTCGCGCTCTGCCAGGCCGCGCCATTGGTGCGGCGCAGGCAGCGCTGCTCGATGATCCCCAGGTAGCGGTCCCGGTCGGCGGGCTCGACGCCCCACTCGTCCAGGCCCTGGTAGGCCATCGGCAGCAGCTCGTTGAGGACCAGGTCGACCGCCGACACCGTCTGCAGTCCGCCGCCGCGGCCGGCCCGGCCGGGACGCGGCCACTGGAACACCGCGTCGATGCCGTACCGGGCGCCCTGCCGGAAGTTCTCGTCCGCCCGCTCGAACGGCAGCCTGGTCCAGACCGGCCGGGGCTGCTCGGCGAGCACCCGCACCAGCCCGTAGTAGAAGGCGGCGTTGGCCAGGGTGTCGGCCACCGTCGGTCCGGCCGGCAGCGCCCGGTTCTCCACCCGGAGGTGCGCGACCCCGCCGGAGACGTCGTACACCGGCCGGTTCCAGCGGTAGATGGTGCCGTTGTGCAGTCGCATCTCGGCGAGCCGGGGCGCCCCGCCGGAGGCCACCACCTTCAGCGGGTCCTCGTCGTCGCAGATCGGCAGCAGCGCCGGGAAGTAGCGCAGGTTCTCCTCGAACAGGTCGTACGCCGAGTCCACCCAGCGCTCGCCGAACCAGGTGATCGGGCGCACGCCCTGGGCCTTGAGCTCCGCCGAACGGGTGTCACAGGCCTGCTGGAACAGCACCGGACGGGTCTCCCGCCACAGCTCCCGCCCGAACAGGAACGGGGAGTTGGCGCCGAGCGCGAGCTGCGGCCCGCAGATCGCCTGGGCGGCGTTCCACACCGAGGAGAACCGCTCCGGGGTCACCTGGAGGTGCAGTTGGAGGGAGGTCGCGGCGGCCTCGGCGACCATGGTGATCGACTCCAGCTGGAGGTGTTCGACACCCTCGATGTCCAGCGCGATGTCCTCCCCCCGGGCCGCCAGGATCTGGTCGCTGAGCAGGCTGTACCGCTGGTTGTGGCTCATCGCGTCCAGCCCGGTGTGGTCGTTCTCCAGGGTCGGCAGGATGCCCACCATGACGATCCGGGCGCCGGCCTCGGCGGCCTGCCGGTCGGCGTAGCGCAGTCCGGTGTCGATCTCCTCGCGCAGTTCCTCGAAGACGTGCCCGCAGAGCCGGTGCGGCACGATGTTCACCTCGATGTTGAACTGGCCCAGCTCGGTCTGGAAGTCGCTGGAGCCGATCGCGCTCAGCACCTGGGCGTTGCGCATCACCGGCAGGCCCTGCTCGTCGGCCAGGTTGAGCTCGATCTCCAGCCCCATCACCGCCCGCGGCCGGTCGAAGCGGTCCTCGCGCAGCATCCGCCCCAGCGCGTCGAGGCAGGCCTGGAGCTTGAGCCGGTACTGCTGCCGATCCGCGAGATCCGCCCGAGTCGCCACGACCTTCTCGCCCACGGTCCCCTCCTCCTGAGACACCCGGCCGGTCGACCGTGCCAGCATCATGCCCACCTCGAAGATCGATACCCGAATGCGCCGACTGGCTTGCAATGCAAGGGATCTGACGGCTATTCAGGCAATCTGCAGACTTGCCCGGCGCCACCGCCTGTGATAAACAGATCACCCTGTGCATTTGTTCGATGAATTCGCTGAGTTCGCACTGCGCTCCGGCCGGTCCGCCTCCCGCCCCGAGGCCCTCGTCGACGGCGGCGACCGCGCCGGCACCGCGATCCTGCACAACCGGACAAGGCCGGGCCCCGTCACCGTAGACGCACCGCGCCGCGCCGGTATGCCGCACTCGCACGCCGATCTCGCTTGGAGAGGCGGACCCGCCATGACCCTGCAGACCCCCCAGCCCCCACCCAGCGCCCTGCGCGCGGTGCTGGGCGCGCTCGACTCGGAGACCGCGCTGCGCCAGCCCGCCGCCGCCGCGCTGCGTCACCCGTCCGGTCCACTGCTCCCCGCGCACCCGCTCGCGGTGCACGTCCTCGACGGCCCGCACCCGGAACTCCCCCACGCCCGCCGGACGGGCTGGCGCTTCCTGATCAAGGACGGCCCGGAGGTGGCGGCCGCCGCCGAGGTGGTGCAGAGCGCCGAGGGCCACACCTTCTCCCACTTCACCGCCGGCCCGTACCTCTCCTCCACCGTCCGGGCGCTGCGCGAGGCCTGGCAGCTCGCCCAGAGCTCCCGCTCCCGCTGCCAGCCCCGGCTGCTGACCTTCCCGGGCCAGTACGCCACCGCGCTCTGGCTGCACGGCCCCGACGCCGGCCCGGCCACCGACCTGCTGATCCCGCTGGCCCCGGCCCCGCTCGGCGTCACCGCGCACCGCGCCTACCCGGCCGCCGAACTGCTGCCGCTGCTCGCCCGCGCCCCGCTCGCCCGGCCGCTGCTGCTCGGCTCGTCCTGAGCCCGCGTCACCCGCCGCACCTGCCGCCGGGCACCGCGCCCGGCGGCCCTTCGCCGTGCGCTCCGACGCCCCCGGATCTCCCGGGGCCCTCACCGGCGGCCGCTGACGGCCGCTGACGCCCTCACCCGAACGGCTACCACCCGGACGGGCCGCCCGCCATGGCCCCACCGGGCCATCCCCCGCCTGACCCACCGGTGCGCGTTTTCCCCCGGGCCCCACCTGAACGGGTGATCTCTACCCGGGAGTTGTGGCGCATGTCACGAAATCCCTGCGCGCACGACCGCGGATGCCGACACTGGGAAGCAGCGTGGAAGGACCACCTGTCCTACCCACTGGAGCGCCGGTCCACACCTGGTCGGCGCGCGGACAGGATCCGACCACCAGGCGGCTCCGGACGGCTCGACCTCCGGTGACCGCACCACGGGGAGGATCGCAGAGCGAAGCGAGGGTACGCGTATGTGCCAGCACCGTCCTGATTGCCCGACGGCCGAGTCCGAGGACCGCGAAGCGGCCGTACCGGTGGCCTGCCACCCGGAGCAGGGCTGGAGCCTGCTCTGCAACGGCGTCGTCCTGTTCGAGGACACCGGAGAGCTGCTGCCCGACGGCCGGGTGATCGGCCCGCGCCGCCCCGTCGCCCACGCGGCCTGAGCCGAGGCGGCCCGACGACCGTACGGCCGGAACCGTACGGCCCGGGGCCGCCCGACGGGGGCAGCCGCCGACCTGAGAACGAAAGGGCAGGGCCCTGGCAGAACGTTCTGCCAGGGCCCTGCCGCGTTCCCGCTCGGCTGATCAGCCGCCGAACCGATCAGCCAATCGGCCGATCAGCCGGCGCACTCGTCTCAGACGCCGTACTCGTCCAGCGGCGGGCAGGAGCAGACCAGGTTGCGGTCGCCGTACGCGCCGTCGATCCGGCTCACCGGCGGCCAGTACTTGTCCGCCGGGTTCACACCCGCCGGGAAGACCGCCTCCTGCCGCGAGTAGCCGTGCGCCCAGTCGCCGGCCAGCGTGGCGGCGGTGTGCGGGGCGTTGCGCAGCGGGTTGTCGTCGGCGGCCCACTCACCCGAGCCGACCTTGTCGATCTCGCCGCGGATCTCGATCATCGCGTCGCAGAACCGGTCGATCTCGTGCAGGTCCTCGGACTCGGTCGGCTCGATCATCAGCGTGCCGGCCACCGGGAAGGACATCGTCGGCGCGTGGAAGCCGTAGTCGATCAGGCGCTTGGCGATGTCGTCCACCGTCACGCCCGTGTCCTTGGTCAGCGGACGCAGGTCGATGATGCACTCGTGCGCGACCAGCCCGCCCGGACCGGTGTAGAGCACCGGGAAGTGCGGGGCCAGGCGCTTGGCGATGTAGTTGGCGTTCAGCACCGCGACCTGGGTCGCGCGCTTGAGCCCCTCGCCGCCCATCAGCCGGACGTACGCCCAGGAGATCGGCAGGATCGCCGCCGAGCCCCACGGCGCGGCCGAGATCGGGCCGACGCCGGTGGCCGGGCCGGCCTCCTCCTGCAGCGGGTGGTTCGGCAGGTACGGCGCCAGGTGGGCGCGCACCGCGACCGGGCCGACGCCCGGGCCGCCGCCGCCGTGCGGGATGCAGAAGGTCTTGTGCAGGTTCAGGTGCGAGACGTCCGCGCCGAACTTGCCCGGCTTGGCCAGGCCGACCAGGGCGTTCAGGTTGGCGCCGTCCACGTACACCTGGCCGCCGGCCTCGTGCACCAGGGCGCAGATGTCGGTGATCTGGGTCTCGTACACGCCGTGGGTCGACGGGTAGGTGACCATCAGCACCGACAGGTTGTCGCGGTGCTGCTCGATCTTGGCCTTCAGGTCCTCGACGTCCACGTCGCCGTCGACCAGGGTCTTCACCACGACGACGCGCATGCCGGCCATCACCGCGGAGGCGGCGTTGGTGCCGTGCGCCGAGGACGGGATCAGGCAGACGTCGCGCTGGGTGTCGCCGTTGGCGTGGTGGTAGGCGCGGACGGCCAGCAGGCCGGCCAGCTCACCCTGGGATCCGGCGTTCGGCTGGATCGAGACGGCGTCGTAGCCGGTGACCTCGACCAGCTGGCGCTCCAGCTCGCGGATCAGGGTCAGGAAGCCCGCGGCCTGGTCGACCGGCGCGAAGGGGTGCAGCTGGCCGAACTCGGGCCAGGTCACCGCCTCCATCTCGGTGGTGGCGTTGAGCTTCATGGTGCAGGAGCCCAGCGGGATCATGCCGCGGTCCAGCGCGTAGTCCCGGTCCGACAGGCGGCGCAGGTAGCGCAGCATGGCGGTCTCCGAGCGGTGGCTGTGGAAGACCGGGTGGGTCAGGTACTCGTCCTCGCGCAGCAGTGCGGCGGGCAGCGCGTCGGCGGCCTCGGCGACCTCGACCGCGGGGACGCCGAACGCGGCCCAGACGCCGGCCAGGTGCTCGCGGGTGGTGGTCTCGTCGGCGGAGACCGAGATCCGGTCCTCGCCGTCCTGGAACACGTTGATGCCGTTGGCGCGGGCGGCGGCGGCGATCTCGGCGGCGCGGCCCGGGACGACGGCGGTGACGGTGTCGAAGAACTCGCCGTGCAGCAGCTCGACGCCGCCGGCCCGCAGGCCCTCGGCGAGGGCGGCGGCGTAGCGGTGGGTGCGCCGGGCGATGTCGGCCAGGCCGTCCGGGCCGTGGTAGACGGCGTACATCGAGGCCATCACGGCGAGCAGCACCTGGGCGGTGCAGATGTTGCTGGTGGCCTTCTCGCGGCGGATGTGCTGCTCGCGGGTCTGCAGCGCCAGGCGGTAGGCGCGGTTGCCGTCGGCGTCGACGGAGACGCCGACCAGGCGGCCGGGCAGCGAGCGGGCGTACTCGGCGCGCACCGACAGGTAGCCGGCGTGCGGACCGCCGAAGCCCATCGGCACGCCGAAGCGCTGCGAGGTGCCGCAGGCGATGTCGGCGCCCAGCGAGCCCGGGGACTTGAGCAGGGTCAGCGCCAGCAGGTCGGCGGCGACGGCGACGATCGCGCCCAGCCCGTGCGCCTGCTCGATCACCGGGGTGAGGTCGCGGACCACGCCGGTGGCACCCGGGTACTGCAGCAGCACGCCGAAGACGCCGCGCTCGGCGATCTCGGCCGGGATGCCCTCGGACAGGTCGGCGACGACGACCTCGACACCGGTCGGCACGGCGCGGGTGTTGATCACCGCGATGGTCTGCGGCAGGGTCTCGGCGTCGACCAGGAAGACGCCGCCCTTGACCTTGGTGACGCGGCGGGCCAGCGCCATCGCCTCGGCGGCCGCGGTGCTCTCGTCCAGCAGCGAGGAGCCGGAGGTGGGCAGACCGGTCAGGTCGGAGACCAGGGTCTGGAAGTTGAGCAGCGCCTCCAGGCGGCCCTGCGAGATCTCCGGCTGGTACGGGGTGTAGGCCGTGTACCAGGCCGGGTTCTCCATGACGTTGCGCAGGATCACCGGCGGGGTGAAGGTGCCGTAGTAGCCCAGGCCGATCATCGGCTGGAGCACCTGGTTGCGGCCGGCCAGCTCGCGCAGCTCGGCGAGGACCTGCGCCTCGCTGCGGCCGCCGGGCAGGTCCAGGGCGGTGATGGAACGGATCGCCTCGGGAACGGCGGTGGCAGCGAGCTCGTCCAGCGAGCCGTAGCCGACGGACGCCAGCATCTTCTCCTGCGCGGCGGCGTCGGGGCCGATGTGGCGGTTCTCGAAGGGGCTGGCCAGCTCAAGCTCGGTGAGGGTCGAGGCGCTGGTGGGGCGTCCCGCGTTCGGCTGGGCGTTCATGGTGGTCGAGGCCTCCTGGTCACGGACCGGCGGGGGTACGCACGCCGGCCGACGCCGCTGCGGACAGCGGACCGGCCTGGGCGGACGGACCCGAAAGGCCTCCCCCTCTGTCATCGGGACCTGAGAGCTTCGCCCGCACGTCGCGCTGTGGCGCTCCGTCGGCTTGCACCGTCGGTGAGGGTGGTGATCGCCGGCTCCCGCGCCGACGCTCCTGCCCTGCTTTCCAGAGTGACCTATCCCGCACGGTACGGATGCCTGAGAGATTCCGGGGAGGAGTTGCTCCTTCGGCGCCTCGACCAGCGGTTTTCGCTGTCGGGGACTCTCCCGAGCGGGCTCGGCAGTCGCCGCCCAGGGTACCAGCGGGCGGCCTTCCGATCACGGGTGCGTCGGGTCACTCCGGGTCTACGCGCGTCCCCCGGACGGAGCAGCGCCGACCCGTCCGGCCGCACCCCGGTCGCGTCCGTCCGGTTCATGGCTTTTGGTGTGAAGTGGCGGACGGAACGGGTGCTCCGGCCGCCTTACCTGCGGGAGTTCCGCAAGCGCAGCGCTTGGAGGAAAGAGTGCAGACCGACATCGACCCCCGAGACCTCATCGGCCACAAGGCGGTCGACCGCAACGGAGACAAGATCGGCACAGTTGACGAGGTGTACCTGGACGACGCCACCGGGCAGCCGGAGTGGGCGGCCGTCCGCACCGGCATCTTCGGCCGGGACGCCTTCGTCCCGCTCACCACGAGCGAGTTCTCCGGCGAGGAGCTCCGGGTGCCCTACGACAAGTCGCTGGTGAAGGACTCGCCGGACTTCGGCGTGGGTCAGCACCTGTCGCCCGCCCAGGAGCTCCAGCTCTACCGCTACTACGGCCTCGACACTCCGGTGGACGGCCGTCCGGCCGCCGGGGAGCCCGGCCGGGCCGCCCAGCCCGACCTCGACTTCGGCACCACGTCGGCCGCCGAGGCCGCCAAGGCCGCCAAGCCGCTCGCCTTCCACTCCGCCGAGCCCGGCCCGACCATGACCACCACCGCCACCACGACGACCACCAGCACCGACACCGCCACGGAGGCCCACGTGCGGACCCTCAGCGCCCCCGCACCGATCGTCAACGGCACGGTGGCCGCGTCGGCCGCCACCCCGGTGGTCGAGCCGAAGCGCCAGCCCGTCCCGCCCTCGGTGGACCCGGCCGGCACCGCCGCCGCCTCGGCCCCCAACGGCCCGGTCGAGATCACCTGCCGCGAGGAGCGCCTGGACATCACCACCGAGTGGCACGTCCTGGGCACCGCGAAGCTGCGCAAGTACGTGACCAGCGAGCAGGTCGAGCGCCGCGTCCCGGTGGTCCGCGAGCGGGCCCGGGTGGAGCGGATGCCGGTCGGCGACGCCGAGCGCGCCTCGCTCACCGAGAAGGAGATCGCCGAGGCGGTGGAGGAGGTCACCCTCCGTGAGGAGCGGCCGGTGGTCCGCAAGTACCTCGCCCCGATCGAGCGGGTCCGCCTGGTGGTGGAGCGCTACACCGCGGAGGAGGTCGTCCAGGACGAGCTCCGCCGCGAGCACGTCGAGGTCCACGACGACACCGCCGAGGCCGCCGAGCCGGCCCCCCCGGTCACCGACGGTACCCACCCCGCCACGCTGCGCCCCCTGGCCTGACCGGCCCGCACCAGCAAGGGCCCCGGACTCCGGTCCGGGGCCCTTTGCCGTGCCCGCCCTCACACCAGCCCGGCACCAACCCCGCCCCCGCCCCGCCGCGGGCCCGTCCGACCGGTCGTCACCCCCGGCCCGCCGCAGGCAAAATCTTCACCTTTGCCAAACCTTAACCACTCGATATTTGACACTCTGAAGTATCTCCCTGCACAGTTACTTCAGTTCATTCACTATGTACGGGAGGAAGCAACCGTGAGTGAGGCACCACAGCCCACCACCGCGGCCGAGAAGCAGAGCAACGCCCGGGTCCTGCCGGCCCTCATCCTGGCGATGCTGTCGTTCAGCGTGGTGCAGACCGCGGTCGTACCGATCCTGCCGTCGCTGGCCAAGGAACTGGACGTCTCCGGCTCCAACATCACCTGGCTGATGACGGCCAACCTGCTGTCCGCGGCCGTGCTGACTCCCCTGCTGGGCCGCTTCGGCGACCTCCGGGGCCGCAAGCCCATGCTGCTGATCTCGCTGGCCGGCCTGGTCGCCGGGTCGGCGCTGGCGGTCAGCACCCACTCCTTCACCTGGCTCATCGTCGCCCGTGTCCTGCAGGGCGCCGGCGGTGGCGTGATGCCGCTGGCGATCAGCATCGTCCGTGACGAGCTGCCCAGGCAGAAGGTCACCGGCGGCGTCGCCGCCATCAGCGCCTCGATGGGCGTCGGCTCCGGACTCGGCCTGGTCGCGACCGGCCTGCTGCTGGAGCACTGGAACTACAAGTCGATCTTCTGGATGGGCCTGGCCTTCGGCCTGCTCGCCGTCGCCCTGGTCGCCTTCCGCGTCCCGTCCGACCCGGTCACCGACAAGGAGGGCGGCGCCGACCCGCTCGGCGCCATCACCCTGGCCGCCTGGCTCTCCGCCCTGCTGGTCGCGGTCAGCCAGGGCAACCACTGGGGCTGGACCTCCACCAAGACCCTCGGCCTGTTCGCCGTCGCCGCCGTGGTCGCCCTGATCTGGGGCGTCATCGAGACCAAGGTCGCCCACCCGCTGGTGGACCTGAAGATGATGGGCCGCCCGGCCGTCGCCTTCACCAACCTGTCCGGCCTGCTCATCGGCTTCGGCATGTACGGCTCGTTCATGGTCATCAGCAACTTCGCCCAGACCCCGGAGAAGCTGGCCCACTACGGCTTCACCGCGACCGTCCTGCACGCCGGCGTGATGCTGCTGCCGTCCGCGATCGGCTCGATGGTGGCCGCCCCGGTCGGCGCCATGCTGATCGCCCGCCGCGGCCCCCGCCTGCCGCTGGTCCTCGGCGGCGTCCTCGGCGCGATCGCGATGGCCTACCTGGCCCTGCGCCACAGCGCCGAAGGCGACATCTACACCGCCTCCGCCATCTTCGGCCTCGGCATCGGCCTCGCCTTCGCCGCGATGCCGGCGTTCATCAACGGCGCCGTCCCGGTCGAGCAGAGCGGCATCGCCAACGGCATGAACTCCGTGCTCCGCACCGTCGGTGGCGCGATCGGCACCGCCGTGATGACCGCCATCCTGACCGGCGACACCATGAAGTTCCCGATCAAGCTCCCGGTGCAGCTGCCCACCCTGGACGCCTACAAGCACGCGTTCTGGACCACGGCCGTCGTCTGCATCATCGCCGGCGCCGTCCCCTTCCTGATCCGCAGCGTCAAGCCGGCCGTCACCGGCGGCCCGGCCCGGCAGGACTCCAGCCCCGAGCTGGCCAAGACCGACGCCTGACGAGGCGTCCGGCCCGCGCGCTCAGGGACAGGACGCGCGGGCCCGGCCTCCGCTCGGTCGCGAGGGCATCACGACCGTCCGGGGTCCGGCACGGTATGCGGCCCCACCCGGTACTCCTACCGGGTGGGGCCGTTCCGCGTTCTCCCGCCTCACTCGCCCTCGGCGCCCGGTTCCTCGACCTGCCGCAGCGGCAGCGGCCGGGCCGGCTCCAGCGCCGGGTCCTCCACCGCGAAGGTCCGCACCCGCCCCGGCCCGCTCCACGGCGTCTCGAACCGTACGGTCACCCGCCCGACCCCGCTGCCCTGCACCCAGCCCGGCCCCAACTCGGCGTGCCGGACGTCCTGTCCGGGCATCCAGCGCCGCACCACGACCTCCTCCGGCTCCTCCTCGGCCACCGCCGCCTCGGCGGCCTCGGCGTGCTCCACCGCCTCCTCCCGCAGCGCCTGCGCGAACAGGTCCTCCTGGGTGTAGTCGGCCAGTTGGGCCACGCCCACCCCGAGCAGCCGGACCCCGCCGGTGATGTCCACCTGCTCCGCCAGACGCCGCGCCGTCGCGGTGATCACCGTCTCGTCGTCGGTGGGCCCGCCCAGGGTCTCCGAGCGGGTCAGCGTCGAGAAGTCGAAGCGCCGCACCTTGAGCACCACCGTCCGCCCCGAGCGCCCGGCCGCCCGCAGCCGCCGCACGCACCGCCCGGCCAGCGCCTCCACCTCCCGCAGCACCCGGTCCCGGTCGGCCAGGTCCACCTCGTAGGTGTCCTCCACCGAGACCGACTTGGCGTCCTGGTCGGCCACCACCGGCCGCTCGTCCAGCCCTATCGACATCTGGAAGATCCCGGCGCCGTGCGCCCGCCCGAGCAGTTGGACCAGCTCCGCCTCCCCCGCCTCCGCCAGGTCGGCCACCGTGCTCAGCCCGGCCCGCCGCAGCACCTGCTCGGTGGCCGGCCCGATCCCGGGCAGCGCCCGGACCGGCATCGGCCCGAGCACGGCCCGCTCCTGCCCGGGCTCGATCAGCACCAGCCCGTCCGGCTTGGCCTGCTCGGAGGCGATCTTCGCCATCAGCTTGGAGCCCGCCGCGCCCACCGAACCGGTCAGCCCGGTGAACCGCTGGATGTCCGCCCGCAGGTCCTCCGCCAGGGCGAGCACCAGCCGCTCCCCGGTCTCGTGGTCCGTCTCCGCCAGCACCGGACCGTACGGACCGGCCTCCAGGTCGACGAAGGCCTCGTCCAGGCTCAGCGGCTGCACCAGCGGCGACAGTTCGCGCAGCAGCGCCATCACGATCTCGCTGTTCTGCCGGTACGCCTCGAACCGCCCGGCCAGGAAGGCCGCGTTGGGGCACAGCCGCCGCGCCTGCGCCATCGGCATCGCCGAGTGCACCCCGAACCTGCGCGCCTCGTACGAGGCCGTGGAGACCACCCCGCGCCCGCCGAGCCCGCCGACGACCACCGGTTTGCCGCGCAGGCTCGGCTTGGCCGCCTGCTCCACCGCCGCGAAGAAGGCGTCCATGTCGAGATGGATGATGCTCGGCAGAGATCGCACCCGCCGATCATCGCGCACGGGTCCGACAGTACGTACGAACCCGGCCGACGCCCGGTGGCCGGCGACCCGCCGCTACTCCTCTGCGGGCCGGGCCAGCGCCTTGGGGATGCCGTCCTCCTTGGGCCCGAGGAACACCGGGTCCGGCCGCAGCCAGACGTTGACCGCCGCCTTGCCCGCCCCGGCGACCTCCCGCAGCCCGCCGTACAGCCAGGTGCTGTCGTGCACCTCCGGCACCCCGACCGCGTACGAGCGGATGCCCGCCGCCTCGCACAGCGCCAGCGCCCGCCGGACGTGGAAGTCCTGGCTGACCAGCACCGCGCGGTCCACCCCGAAGATCCGGTGCGCCCTGGTGCAGGAGTTCCAGGTGTCGAAGCCCGCGTAGTCCCGCACCACCCGGTCCGCCGGGATCCCGTGCTCGGTCAGGTACCGGTACATCGCGTCCGGCTCGTCGTACTCGGTCCGCCCGTTGTCCCCGGTCACCAGGACGGCCTTCACCTTGCCCTCCCGGTACAGGTCCAGCGCCGCCACCAGACGGTGCTCCAGGTAGGGCGACGGCTTGCCCTGGTCCAGCCCTGCGCCGAAGACCACCGCCACCGGCGCCGACGGCGCGCTCTCCACGGTGCCCACCCGGTCCCCCGCCGTGATCCACAGCCAGGCGCTGGGCGCCAGCGCCAGCGAGCACAGCAGCGTCGCCGTCTGGAAGACCCTGCGCTGCGTCCGGCGCTCCCGCAGCCGCGCCCGCAGCCCCCCGGCCCGACGCCGCAGCAGCCCCGATATCCCGGTGCCGACCTCCACGTGCCCCTCCCTCGATCGCTTCGCCAGGCAACACGACGAAGCCGTGGGCCGGAACGGTTCCCCGTCCGGGCCCACGGCCCCGTCGAAAACGATCGCCCGGTCAGACCGCCCGGTTGCGCCGCTGCGCCAGCTCGTCCGCCGGGTCGTTGCCGACCAGCGTCTCGCCGGTGTCGGTCCGTTCCCCGTGCAGCCGCCCGAGGGTCAGCTCCAGTTCGTGCCAGACCGCTCCCACCGCGATGCCGAACACTCCCTGACCACTCTTCAGCAGATCGACCACCTGCTGCGGCGTGGTGCACTCGTACACCGTCGCTCCGTCACACATCAGCGTCAGCCCGGCCAGGTCGGCCCGGTCGGCGGACTGCAGATGGGCGACGGCCACCCGGATGTTCTGCAGCGAGACGCCCGCGTCGAGCAGCCGCTTCACGATCTTCAGCAGCAGGACGTCGAGGAAGTTGTAGAGCCGCTGACTGGTCGCCGGGTACGCGGTGCGGACGCTGGGCTCCAGCAGTCCGGTGCGGGCCCAGTAGTCCAACTGGCGGTAGGTGATGCCGGCCGCCGCACAGGCCGTCGGGCCGCGGAAGCCGATCAGTTCGGAGGTCGGGGCCAGCCGCTCGATCGCGGGCTGGCCCGGCTGTACGGCCGGAAACCTGCCCGTCCTGGGCAGGTCCGACACGGTGCGGGCGGTACGCGGAAGGTGCACGGCGCACAGGCCTCCCACGGCCGCGTCATCGCCGGTGCTGCTCATGCCTACCTCCGTCCACTCGTGCTGCGGGCAACCCGACTGCGGGCATCGGCCACCCGGACAGCCACTCCTGACGGTAGGCAGTCCCCTATGACCCGTCAACGATCGCCACGCCGGGCCAGACAAACCACTTCACTCAGGAGAGTGGTTTTTCGTGCCCCTAGTGTGGGTAGATGGACGTTTTTTGGCAAAACGGCGCGCGCACCAGCTGATCCGCCCCGTCCGCACTACTGCGGACCGCCGCCCCCGAAGTCCTCGGGCGACACCTGGTCGAGGAACTCGCGGAACTTCTCGACCTCGTCCTCCTGCTCGTCCGGAATCGCGATGCCCGCCTCGGCGAGCACCTCCTCGCTCCCGTAGATCGGCGTACCGGTGCGCAGGGCGATCGCTATCGCGTCGGACGGCCGGGCACTCACCTCGACCCCGCCGGCGAACACCAGCTCGGCGTAGAACACGCCCTCCCGCAGGTCGGTGATCCGGACCTCGGTGAGCTGCTGGCCGAGCGCTTCCAGGACGTCCTTGAACAGGTCGTGCGTCAGCGGGCGCACCGGAGTCATGCCCTGCTGGGCGAAGGCGATCGCGGTCGCCTCGCCGGGGCCGATCCAGATCGGCAGGTATCGATCTCCCCCGACCTCCCGAAGCAGCACGATCGGCTGGTTGGAAGGCATCTCCACCCGGACACCCACGACGTCGAGCTCATTCACACAGGCAACCCTATGGCTACGACCCCGGATATGAAAGCGCAGGGCCGACGCCGCTGGTCAGCGCGGTGCACCGGTCCTGCGGAGGGCACCCCTAACCCCGGGACCGCAGACCGGCCTGGACCATGGCCGCGTGCAGCCGCACCGACAGCGTCGCCAGCTCCCTCGCGGTGGCCTCGGCGTGCGCCCGGGTCTGCGGGTTCCGGTGCCGCCGCAGCGGTGCCACCACCTGCTCCACCAGCGCGATCTCGCGGTCCGCCGCCGCCTTCATGGCCCTCAGGTGCCGCGGCTCCAGCCCGTACCGGCCGAGTTCGGCGACCAGCCGGGCCACCTGCAGGGCCTCCCCGTCGTACCCACCGTCCGGGCCCGGCACGACCAGCCCGTACGCCTCCCACTCCGCCAGCTGCGGTTCGCCGGCCTCGGCGGCGGCGAGCAGTTCGGCCCGCCCCAGCCGGACCCCGGAGGGGACGTCGGCGGAGGCGACCAGTTCGCGGTCGGCCTCCTCCAGCGGCCCGGGCCGGGCGTCCGCGGCGGGCGGCAGCGCGGGCGGCGCCTCCCCGCGCTCGATCGCGTCCAGGTGCTCGCGGATCACCCGCAGCGGCAGGTAGTGGTCCCGCTGCATCCGCAGGACGTAGGCCAGCCGCTCCACGTCGGACGGGCTGAACTTGCGGTACCCCGAGGGAGTGCGCTGCGGCTCGACCAGCCCCTCCGCCTCCAGGAAGCGGATCTTGGAGATGGTCACCTCGGGGAAGTCGTCGCGCAGGAAGGCCAGCACCGCGCCGATGCTCAGCAGTTCGTCACCGCCGCGCCGCCGGCCGACGGGCCGGTCCGACCGGACCGGCTGCCTGGGGCCCGCGACCACCCCGCGCCCGCCCCGGTCCGCCAGCGGACCGGACGACGACGCAGGGTTGGCCGCCCCGAGAGAAGAGGAAGGGGTATTCGTATTCACTCGGGCTCCCACCGACGTTGGTTTCAGTACCCCCGGTTGTGGCCGGCGAAGAACACCAGCCGGTACTTCCCGATCTGCACCTCGTCGCCGTTGTTCAGCGGCACCTCGTCGATCCGCTCCCGGTTGACGTAGGTGCCGTTCAGGCTGCCCACGTCCGCGACGCTGAAGCCGGCCTGGGTGCGGCGGAACTCCACGTGGCGGCGGGAGACGGTGACGTCGTCCAGGAAGATGTCACCCTGCGGGTGACGCCCCGCCGTGGTGACGTCCGAGTCCAGCAGGAACCGGCTGCCCGAGTTCGGGCCGCGCTGGACGATCAGCAGCGCCGAGCCCGGCGGCAGCGCGTCGATCGCCGACAGCACCTCGGCCGACAGCGCCGGCGTGGTGCCGGTGCCGGTCGTGGCGGAGGGGTCGTAGGACTCCAGGCCGGAGATCGAGATCGTCGAGGTGGTCTCCACCGCCCCCTCCGGCAGCAGGCCGCCGCGCAGCGCGGTGCCGCAGTTGGAGCAGAAGCGGGCCGCGGCCGGGTTCTGGTTGCCGCACCTGGGGCACGGAGTGGGGCCAGCCATGTTCACAGCCTCCTGGCGCGGCACACCCGACGGGTTGTGCCCGGCGTACGGGTCCGGGGCAAACCCTCCACCAGAGGTTGAGGGTCCTGACGGGAAACCTATGCGCGGGTCGCCGGAGGGGTCAACCGACGCGCCGTAGCCCGCCGGATTCCCCGCGTACTGCGCGGCGCCGTCCCGGTACAGCTGCTGTCCGGCGTACGGCGCGGCCTCGGGGGCGGGGCGCATGCCCGGCACGGCGGCCTCGTCCTCCGACCGGCGGTGTCGCGCGGTGGGCGCCTCGACGGCGGCCGCGTCGCGACCCTTGTTGCGACCGAACAACTTCGAGAAGAAACTCACGGGCGAATCCCCTTGCGTGTGACAGACCCGCCCGCGGGGCAGGGTGAGAACCTCGGACAGGCTGCGGGCCCGGTTGCGGCTCGGGCCTGCTGGAGTGGTACTCCGACGGTTGGTGCTTCGGTTGGTGCTACGGAGCGTACTGGTGCGAACCAGTCTCTCCCACGCGACGACGGCGCCCCGCACCGGGTGGCGCCCGCCCGTGACGGGCCGTTCGACGTGCGCCCCGTCACTTCGAGGCCGGCTTGGCGTACTGCGGCGTCTTCAGATCGACGAGGGCGTCGACGACCACCTTCTGCTGCTGGGTGATCGTCGCCCGCGCCTGGTGGCTCTCCAGGGTGCGGACGACGCCCCCCGGGATGTTCAGTGCGGGCGTCAGGTCCTGCGGGTTCCCCACGACGGTGAACCGATAGGGCTGCGAGACCTTCTTCCCGTCGATCTGCACCCCACCGCCCGACAGGTCGGTGAAGTAGGTGTTGACCACCACGCGCACATCGTTGATCTGAATCGCCTCCGCCCCCGCCGCTCGAAGTTCCTGCAGGGTGTCCAGCAGCATATCCGCCTTCACCTGCCCTTGGGGATCATCGACCGTGAGTACGATGCCCGGACCTGTGGCTTTGACCGTACCGGCCAGCACACCCAGTTCCGTCATCTTCTTCCTGGTCTGCTCCTGGGCCTCCTTGGCCTGGTTGGAGCTGTTCTCCAACTTGCCCAGGGACTGCTCGAGCTCGGCCTTCTCCTGCTGGAGACGCTGCTGACGGCTGTCCAGTTCGTCGAGGATCCGCACCAGGTCCTCCTGCCGGGCCCCGCGCAGCTGGTTGTGGTGGTCGTTGGTCGAACGCACCTGGATCGCCAGCCCCAGGCCGAGCGAGAACAGCAGCAGCGCCACCACCAGCTGCCCGCGCGACAGCCGCGGTGGCCAGAGCGCCGCCTTCAACCGCCGCCGACCGGTGTCGCGGTCCGCGCCGGGCGGCTCCTCGGCGGCCTCCGGCCCGGCCGGTTCCGCCGGCTCCTCGGCCTCGGCCTCGACGGCCTCCGCCTCCGGCTCCGGCTCCGGCTCCCGCCCCGGCTGGGGCTCGCTCTCGGACGCGACCACCTTCGTCAGCCGGACCGACGGCTCCGGCTCCACCACCCCGGCCTCGAGCTCGCCCTCAGCGTCAGACTTCTCCGGCTCCGCCGCACCCTCGGCACCCTCAGCGGCTCTTCCGGCCCCCTCAGGCTCCTTCGCCACCGGCTCCGCCGCGGCTTCCTCGGCCGCAGGCGCCTCCGCCCTCTTCTCCTCTTCCTTCTCCGCCGCCTCGCGGCCCGGCTCAGGCACGGAAGACATGGCGCCGGATCGCCGCCGCGTTGGAGAAGATGCGGATGCCGAGGACGACGACCACACCCGTCGACAGCTGCGAACCGACGCCGAGCTGGTCACCCAGGAAGACGATCAGGGCCGCGACCACCACGTTCGACAGGAACGAGACGATGAAGACCTTGTCGTTGAAGATCCCGTCCAGCATCGCCCGGACGCCACCGAACACCGCGTCCAGCGCCGCCACCACCGCGATCGGCAGGTAGGGCACGACGGCGTCGGGCACCTCGGGTTGGACGAAGAGTCCGACGACCACCCCGATCACGAGACCCAGTACGGCAATCACGGTCTAGCTGCTCCTGTCCCTGTGGTGGTCTTGGTGGATCCGCCGGACGGCCGCCGCTTCGCGGGCTGACCACCGCTGGTCGCCGACGGTGAAACGGACGCGGTGGGGCTCTCCGAGGTTCCCGGGCCGCCCGACGGAGTCCCGCCCGGTCCGGCCGTCGAGCCCGCCGATGGGCTCGCCGTGGGCGAGGGCTCGGGCGTGACGGGCTGGGCGGTCCGCAGCGTCACGCCGACCGCCGCCGGCAGCGTCAGGCTCTTCTGCGTGGAGAGCGTCGACTTGATGCCGTACTTCTCCTGCAGCAACCGCAGGTACTGCCCGGCCATGTCCCGCTCGAAGGCGCCGAGCAGCTTCGGCCCGTCCCCGATCGCCTGAAGGTTGTACGGCGGGACGAGCGGCCGGTTGTCCACCAGCACCGCCTCACCGGCGGCCCGGATCGCGGACAGGGCGGTCAGCCGCTGCCCGTTGATCGAGACGGCTTCCGCCCCGGATCCCCACAGACCGTTCACCACGAGTTGCAGGTCCCGGTCGCGCAGCCGGCCACTGTTGGAGAAGCCCTGTCCGGCCCGCGGGTCGACGTTGCCCCCGCCACCCGTCCCGGCGGCGTCCTCCAGGACCAGCTTCACCCCGGGCCCGGTGACCTCGCCCAGCCCCACCTCGCCGGTCAGTCCGCCCGCTCCGCCGTCTCCGGAGGCCAGCGCCTGCTGCTGGGTGTCGTCGACCTTGCGCCGCAGGTCCTGGACCTCCTTCTGCAGGCGGTCCGCCGAGCCGTTGCTGTCGTTGATCCGGTGGATCAGCGCGTCCCGCTCCTTGGCCAGCGTCGGCTCCGCCTTGTGCGCGTTCACCGCGCCGACCGTCACCACCGCTCCGACCAGCGCCAATCCGGCGCCCAGCGTCAGCAGCCCGCGTAGCGTCCGGGGCATCCGGCTGTCGTGCTCACCGCCTCGGACCGCGGCCGCCTCGGCGTACCCCTCGTCCAGGCTGTGGTCCATCACGTTGGTCAGCAGGGACATCGAGGCGTCCGGGCGGTTGTACCGCCCGTTCGGGGCACTCGGCGTCGGCGTCGCTGGCATGCGGACCATCGTCCCATGTCGGCGGAGGGGCCAGCGCACGGCCCCTGAGCTGCACACACGCCACACACATCGACGGAAAGTGACGGACCCCTCCGAATGATGTGAAAACGGACAACGGGGCGCGCGGACTGATCCGCGCGCCCCGCCGGTTCAGGGAACTCGTCCGCTCAGCCGGTCACCGCCCCGCGCCCTCGACCACGGCCGCCCACTCGTCCAGCAGCGCGTCGGTGGCCTCGTCGTCCGGGCCCTCGGCCCACAGGTGGGTGACCGCCTCGGCCGGGTCCGGCAGCACGAGGGTCCACCGCCCGTCCGCTTCGACCACCCGGACCCCGTCCGTGGTGTCCAGCCGCCGACTGCCGGCCGCCTCCACCACCGAGCGCATGACCATGCCCTTCGCCGCCCACGGCGTCGCGATGTCCCGGCGCCTGATGTGCGCCTGCGGGATCCGCGCGTCGATCTGGCTCAGCGTGAGCTGGGTCCGGGCCACCAGGCCCACCAGCCGGACGAAGGCCGCGGCGCCGTCCAGCACCCCGCTGAACTCGGGCACCACGAAGCCACCGCGCCCGTCCCCGCCGAACACCGTGCCCTCGGCGGAGGCCGCCTTCGCCAGGTCGTCCGGCGTGGTCGTGGTCCAGATGACCTGGGTGCCGTGGTACGCGGCGACCTGCTCGGCGATCCGGGTCGTGGTCACCGGCAGCGCCACCTGCCCGCTCCGCCGCTCTGCCGCGACCAGGTCCAGCAGAACCAGCAGCGCCCGGTCGTCGTCGATCACCCGGCCCAGCTCGTCGACGAACGCGACCCGCTCACCCACCGGGTCGAAGCGCACACCGAAGGCCGCCCGCGAGGAGGCCACCAGCTCACCGAGCCTGGCCAGCCCGGCCCGCCGGGTCTCCGCGTCCTCGGTCGGCCGTGCCTCGTCCAGCCCGCTGGAGACGGTGAGCGCCTCCACCCCGAGCCGGCCGAGGATGCTCGGCAGCACCAGCCCGGCACTGCCGTGCGCGGTGTCCACCACCACCTTCAGCCCGGCCTCCCGGACCCCGGTGGTGTCCACCGTCCGCAGCAGGTTGCCCGCGTAGGAGTCGAACACACTCGACGGGAAGGTCAGGTCCCCGATCTCCCCCGGGAACGCCCTGCGGTACTCCTGACGTGCGTAGACCCGGTCGAGCTTGCGCTGCCCGGCCTGCGAGAGGTCCGCCCCGCGCTCGTCGAAGAAGAGGATGTCCAGCGAGTCCGGCACTCCGGGGGTGGTCCGCAGGAAGATCCCGCCGGCGCTCCCCCGCGCCGTGTGCTGCCGGGCCACCGGCATCGGCACGTTCTCCAGGTCGCGGACGTCGATCGCGGAGGTCTGCAGCCCCGAGATCATCGCCCGTTTGAGCGCACGCGCACCACGCGAGTGGTCACGCGCAATGGTGACGGTGGCGCCCTTCTTCAAGGTCGTCGCGTACGCACCCGCCAGCCGGACGGCCAGCTCCGGGGTGATCTCGACGTTGAGGATGCCCGAGACGCCGCGGACCCCGAAGAGGTGCTCCTGGCCACGCGACTCCCAGATCACCGAGGTGTTGACGACGGCACCGGCCTCGATGGTCTTGAAGGGGTAGACCCGGACGTTGGCCCCGATGATCGACTCCTCGCCGACCAGGCACTCGTCCCCGATCACCGCGCCGTCCTCGATCCGCGCGGCCCGCATCACATCGGTGTTCTTGCCGACCACGCAGCCGCGCAGATTGCTCTGCGGCCCGACGTACACGTTGTCGTGCACCACGGCCTTGTGTAGGAACGCACCGCGCTTGACCACCACGTTGCTGCCGAGCACCGTGTGCTCGCGGATCTCCACGCCGGCCTCGACCTTGGCGTAGTCCCCGATGTACAACGGCCCGCGCAGCACGGCCTCCGGGTCCACCTCCGCCCCTTCGGCGACCCAGACGCCCGGCGAGATCTCGAAGCCTTCGATCTCCACGGAGACCTTGCCCTCCAGGACGTCCGCCTGGGCCTTGCCGTAACTCTCGTGGGTGCCCACGTCCTCCCAGTAGCCCTCGGCGACGTACCCGTAGACCCGCTTGCCCTCCTTCAGCAGCTGTGGGAAGACGTCGCTCGACCAGTCGACGGACTCACCGGCCGCGACGTAGTCGAAGACCTCCGGCTCCATCACATAGATACCGGTGTTCACCGTGTCGGAGAAGACCTGACCCCAGGTCGGCTTCTCCAGGAAGCGCTCGACCCGCCCTTCCTCGTCCGTGATCGTGATTCCGAACTCCAGGGGATTCGGCACCCTGGTGAGACAGACCGTGACCAGTGCGTTCTTACTGCGGTGAAAGTCGATCAGTTCGGAGAGATTGAAGTCGGTCAGCGCGTCACCGGAGATCACCAGAAAGGAATCGTCCTTGAGCGCGTCCTCGGCGTTCTTGACACTCCCCGCAGTGCCTAGTGGCGTCTCCTCATGGGCATACGTGAGGTGCATGCCCAGTTCCTCCCCGTCACCGAAGTAGTTCTTGACGAGTGACGCCAGGAACTGGACGGTGACGACGGTGTCGGAGAGGCCGTGCCGCTTCAGCAACCGGAGCACGTGCTCCATGATCGGCATATTGGCGACCGGAAGCAGCGGCTTCGGCATGCTGGAGGTCATCGGGCGGAGTCGGGTTCCCTCGCCCCCTGCCATTACTACGGCTTTCATTACGGGTGCGTCCTCCTTTGCGGTGGTGGACCTGCAGGTCCATCAAACCGTTCCAGAGGTTCTCTACCCGGAAGGTACCGTCCGACGCACCGGGGCGGCGTGGGACTTCTCTCAGATCACGTCTCAGGCTGTGGACGCCGAGCCCGCGGAGCCGGCCTTGATGATCTGCCGTGCCTGAACCGCGTAGAGAATCGCCGACCACCAGTACAGGGTCGTCCCCCACCAGATGAAGGCCCAGCTCACCACCTCGGCCGGCCGCGCGATCCAGCTGTCAATTCCGCCGAGCAGCAGAAGCGGAAACGCGTACATCAGATTGAAGGTCGCGGCCTTGCCGAGGAAACTCGTCTGCAGCGGCCCGTATCCGTGCCGGTTCAGAATCGGCAGCAGCGACGCGATAAAGACTTCCCGGGCCAGCAGAATCGCCGTCACCCACCACGGCAGGAACTCACGCCACGTCAATCCGACGAGCGTGGACAGCACATAGAGCCGGTCGGCCAGCGGGTCCAGCAGCTGCCCCACCCGACTGATCTGCCCCCACCGCCTGGCGAGCTTTCCGTCCAGATAGTCGCTGATCCCACTGAGCGCCAGAATCAGCAGCGCCCAACCGTCGTTCTTGGGGCCGCCGAAGGCGGGCCACAGGATGAGCCAGAGAAAGAGCGGAACGCCGACCAGCCGGCCCATGCTCAGCAGGTTGGGGATGGTGAGGACGCGATCGGTCTGGACCCGCGTCTCCTGGACCTCCACCCGGGGGCCTCCTGTCCTGTATCACGACAATGCACGTTGACCATACAACAGAAAAGCCCCCGCCCGGTTCACCCGGCGGGGGCTTCTCTCGAAGAATTGTTCGGCGGCGTCCTACTCTCCCACAGGGTCCCCCCTGCAGTACCATCGGCGCTGTGAGGCTTAGCTTCCGGGTTCGGAATGTAACCGGGCGTTTCCCTCACGCTATGACCACCGAAAC
>NZ_MECK01000009.1 GCF_014596465.1 Streptomyces sp. CBMA123
GCTCAGGCCGCGGTGGCGAGTGTCCGGGCCGGCCGCGTCTGCTCGTAGGCGTGGCCGACCCGCAGGAGGGCGGGCTCGCCGAGGGGCCGGCCGAGCAGCTGCATGCCGATGGGCAGGCCCGCGGAGTCGTGGCCGACCGGAACGGTGAGGGCGGGCACTCCGGTGATGTTGGCGGGGGCGCAGAGGCGTACGTAAGCGTCGGAGACGCCCTCGACGGTGCCGTCGGGCCAGGTGACCGTCGCCTCCTCGGCTCCGACCGCGGTCATCGGGACGCTCGGGGCGGCGATCACGTCGACCTCCTCCAGCATCCGCGCCCACTCGGCGCGCATGAGCGTGCGGGAGCGCTGCGCGCGCAGGTAGTCGCCGGCGCTCATCAACTCGCTCGCCTCCAGGAGGATCCGGACGTCGTCCTGGTACAGCTCGGGGACCGCGCGCAGGCTGCCTTCGTGGTAGGCCCCGGCCTCCGGCACCATCAGGCCCCACTGGGTGGCCTGGATGTAGCGGGTCATCGGGATGTCGACCTCGACGAGCTGTGCGCCCAGGGCTTCCAGCTGCCCGATGGCGTGCCGGACGGCGGTCTCCACCTGCGGGTGGACGTGGTCGAAGTAGTAGGTGCGCGGCAGACCGACGCGCAGCCCCGTCAGGTCGGGGCCGGCGGCGGGCCGGTAGTCCGCGGCGGGCGCGGGCAGCGAGGCGGGGTCGCGCGGATCGTGTCCGGCCAGCGCGGTCAGCACCAGGGCCGCGTCCTCGGTGGTGCGGGTGATCGGGCCGACGTGGTCCAGCGACCAGGACAGGGAGGTGACGCCGTGCCGGGGGACGAGACCGTAGGTCGGCTTGAGGCCGACCACCCCGTTGAGCGCGGCGGGCACCCGGATCGAGCCGCCGGTGTCGGTGCCCAGGGCGAAGGTCGCGGTGCCCGACGCGACGGCGACCGCGGAGCCTCCGCTGGAGCCGCCGGCGACCCGGCCGCCGTCCCAGGCGTTGCGGGTCTGCGGGGTGGTCAGGCCGAACGCGAACTCGTGGGTGTGGGTCTTGCCGAGCAGGATCGCGCCGGCTGCGCTCAGGCGCGCGGCGACCGTGCTGTCCGCTGCCGCGCGGTGGTCGGCGCGGACCCGGGAGCTGGCCGTGGTGGCCATCCCGCCGACGTCGATCAGGTCCTTGAGCCCCATCGGGATGCCGTGCAACGGTCCCCGGTAACGGCCGTGTGCCGCTTCGTGTTCGGCTTCACGCGCCGCCCGGCGCGCCTGCTCCGCGGCGACCGTGACGTAGGCGCCGAGGTGCGGCTCCACCGTCTCGATGCGTTCGAGGACGGAGTCGACCAGTTCGACGGGGGACAGTCGCCGGGCGCGGATCGCGTCCGCAGCGGCGGCGAGGGACAGCTCATACGGCTGCATCGGGCTTCTCCTCTGCGGAGTGGTGGGAGGCGGCGTGAGGGGCGGCGGCACGGTAGGCGGCGGCGGGCGGGACGTCCGCGAAGTCCAGCTCGCGCAGCACGGCGACCACGCCGTGGATGTGGTCGGCGACCGCGGCGACCGCGGCGTGGCGCTCGGCGGGCAGCACGAGTCCGGCGCGGGCGGCCCAGCGGGCCGCCTCCGGTGGTGTGAGTGCGACGGCGGGCACGGAGGTTCTCCTTCTCGGTCGGGGGTGGAGCGACTCGGGGGCGGCCGGAGGCCGGGCGCGCGGTCAGGCCGCAGTGGCCGGGATCCCGGTGCCCGGCTCGGCGTGCAGCCGGTAGCGGCCGTTCTCCCGGCGGACGGTGCCGGCCGTGGGCCGCGGGAAGTGGGTGCCCAGGAGCAGCGCGTCGGTGTCCGCCAGGGCGTCGAGCAGCCGGGCGCGGGTGCGGACCGCCTGGGCGGGGTCGATGTCGACGCAGCTGTTCACGTGGGGGTGGGACAGCTGCACGGGGTGGTGGATGCTGTCGCCGGTGATCAGCGCGCGGCGGTCGCTGCCGCGCAGCTCCACGGCGACCTGCCCCGGGGTGTGGCCCGGGGCGGGGACCAGGAGGACGCCCGGCGCGACCTCGCGCCCCTGCTCGGGCACGTCCACGAGGTCGTACTGTCCGGCGTCGCGGACGGGGGTGACGGAGTCGCGGAACATCTGGGTGCGGGCCTCGTCCAGGTCGGTGGCGGCCCAGTGGTCCCATTCGGTGCGGCTGGTGAGGTAGCGGGCGTTGGGGAAGGTGGGGACCCAGTCCTGGCCGGCGAGGCGGGTGTTCCAGCCGACGTGGTCGGTGTGCAGGTGCGTGGTGATCACCAGGTCCACGGACTCGGGCGGGAAGCCGGCCGCCGCCAGGCGCTGCGGGAAGTCGGTGTCCAGGCCGTTCCAGGCCGGGTTGGCGCGCGGCTTGGCGTTGCCGATGCCGGTGTCCACGACGATCCGCAGTCCGCCGGCCTCCACCGCGAAGCTGTGGCTCGCCAGGCGGGGGACGTCGGCGTCGGCGAAGTCGGGGCGCAGCCACGACGCCTCGTCCAGCACTTCCCTGGTGGCGTCCGGCAGCAGCCAGGGTCCGGTCTGGCGCGGCAGTTCGATCTCGTCGACGCGGTGTACGGCGATGTCGCCGAGGCTCCATCCCGTGCTCGTGGCGGGGGCGGCCGGGCGGGGTGTGGTGGTGCTCATCGGTGGTCCTTTCGGCGGGGCGGGGCGGGAGGGCTGGTCGTGGTCAGGCGGTGCGCGGCCGCCGCGCGGCGCGGGTGAGGCCGATCAGGGCCAGTAGGACGACCGTCACGGCGTAGAGCGAGAGGGCGGTCCGCAGGCCGTAGCGGTTGGTCAGCAGGCCGGCGAGGACGGCGGGGACGCTCATGGCCAGGTAGCTGAGGACGTAGTAGGCGGCGAGCGTGCCGGCGCGTTCGTCCGGGGCGGCCGGGGGCAGCAGCAGGCGCAGGGCGCCCTGGGTGACGGCGCCGAACCCCGCGCCGGCCAGGGCGGTGCCGGCGAACAGGGCGGGCAGGCTGTGCAGCTGGGGGCCGCTCAGGGTCAGCAGGACCCCCGGTATCAGGAGCGCGGTGCCGGCCAGGCTCACGGTGCGGGCGGGCAGGGCCCGGGCGGTGTGGCCGGCGAGGCCGGCCGCGGCCGTCAGGGTGAGGAAGACCAGGCCGCCGGTGGCGCGGGCGGCGTGCGGGTCGATGAGCCGGGCGAGCGAGGGGCCGAGGGAGGAGTAGAAGCCGCCCAGCGCCCAGGCGGCGACGATGCCGGGCGCGGCGAGCGCCATGGCGGGCCGGGAGGCGGGGGCGACGGCGATCGCGGGGCGCAGTGAGCGCCAGGCCCCGGGGTGGGGGCGGGCGGTCTCGGGGGTGCGCAGGACGGCGGCGGCCTGCGCGGTGAAGAGCAGGAGCAGTAGCAGGTAGACGGTGCGGGTGGGGGCGGGGGCGTACTGCGCGAGGGCGGTGGCGGCCAGCACGCCGACCGCCATGCCTGCCACGGGGGTGATGCCGTTGGTGACCGTCGCCCGGCCGGGGTGGTCGGGGTCCTCGAAGTCGAGCAGGGCGGCTCCGGCCGCGCTGGTGGCCACGCCGGTGGCCAGGCCCTGGAGGATCCGGGCGGCGATCAGCGCCGGCACCCCCTGGGCGGTGGCGAAGACGGCCATCGCGGCGGCTTCGGCCAGCAGCGCCCCGGCGAGGACCGGGCGCCGGCCCAGGTGGTCCGAGAGCGTGCCCGCCGTCAGCAGTGCCACCAGCAGGGCGAGCGCGTAGGCGCTGAACACGACGGTGAGCGTCATGGCCGAGAAGTGCCAGGCGTTCTGGTAGAGCGCGTAGAGCGGGGTCGGTGCGCTGGAGGCGGCCAGCAGCGCGACCAGGACCGAGGCGTGCAGCCGGAAGGCGCCGTGGTGGCTCAGCACCGGCAGGTGGCGGGGGCGGGACGGCAGGGCGGTGACACTGGTCATGGAAGCACCTCTGAGCCTTAAGGCGAATGCTTTGCGTTAAGCACTCTAGGCACCCAGACCCCTAAGACGCAAATATTTAGCTTTTAGGTGCCGGAGGAGGCGCGGTGCGGCCGAGCGCCGCCGCGACCAGGCGGTCGGTGTAGGCCCTGGAGAGGTCCGAGGAACGGAACAGGATGCGGTACATCAGGGGGGCGACGAGGACGTCCAGCAGGGTCTCCACGTCGGGCACGGCCTCCCCCCGCCCGGCCGCGCGCACGCCGACGGCCTTCAACTGGTCGGCGGCGTAGTCGGAGCAGCGGGCCGCGTTGCCCTGCCCGGGGTCGCCCAGCAGGGCGTCGCGGATGTAGGTGCGGCCCGCCGTCGAGTCCATCTCCTCAGCGAACTGCACGGCCCACGCCTCCAGGTCCGCCCGCAGGCTGCCGTGATCGGCCGGCGGGGTGTCGGGACGCAGCCGCTCGACGGCCACGTCGGACAGCAGTTCCCGCAGGTCCCCCCAGCGCCGGTAGACCGTCGACGGCGTCACCCCCGCGCGGGCGGCGATCAGCGGCACGGTGAGCGCCTCCCGCCCCACCTCCGCCTCCAGGTCACGGACGGCCTGGTGCACGGACTGCTGGACGCGGGCGCTGCGCCCGCCGGGGCGTGTGGTCGCTCGGGAAGTCATGCGCACAGCTTAATGCGAAGAAGTTGCGTCTGCCCGGGCGCAGACCCCGGAAGGCAAGCCGGCCGCCGGCCGAGGTCATCCGCACCGGCCTCGGTCGCACCGGGGACGAACAGGTTCGTTGAATCGAACGGGTCGATCGAATCCATCCTGGACCGACCGCTTGTCGGCCGGATCCGCCCGGGCGGCCCGGGCGGCGCGTCCCGCGCGACCCGCGCCCGCTACCGGGGAGTGAAGACGTCCGACCCGGTCGCCCCGCTCGGCCCGGGCACCGCCTCCGGGTCCGGCCGGTAGCGCTCGGCACGGGCGTGGTACTCGAAGTCGCCGCGCAGCAGGGAGCGGTGGTGCTCGGCGTAGAGCTGCACCGCGGCGCGGATCGGCTGGGTGGCGCCGGCGGCGGCCAGTTGCGCGGGCAGCTGCCGTTCGACGCAGGCGGCCCGTAGGGCGTCGACCTGGGTGACGGCCTCCTGCACCGTCCCGCCCTGGTGGTGGCGCAGGACGAAGACGGCGTTGTGGTAGTAGCCGGCCGCACCCTCCTTCCGGGCCGAGCAGATGTCGTTGTAGAGGGCGATGTGGTCGACCACCGCGCCGCGCAGGGCGACCAGCGCGGGCAGGCGGCGCATGTGGTCGGGCAGGTCGATGGCCGGCGGGGTCTCGAAGAGGTCCAGGAACATCCCCATGCCGATCGAGTGCCGGCGGTGGGTGAGGTAGTCCTCGGGCAGCGGGGTGTGGCCGGCGCCGCGTTCCACGGCCTCGCGCCAGTACGTCCACAGCCAGGCGGTGACGTCCTCGCGGAAGGTGCGGTGCCAGGAGGGCGACCGGCCGACGCGGGTGCGCTGCCACAGGTCGGCCAGGGCGAGCGCCGCCGGGCTGGTGGGGCGCCGGCCACCGTTCAGGACGCCGGTCAGTTCGTCGATGGCCGCCCGGCTGCGGGCGAGGTCCTGGCCGCAGCCGTCGTCGTCGAAGGCGTCGTCGACGACGAACGCCCAGAACGTCCACTGGCAGCGCAGCGTGAGCGGCCCCACCTCGGCGGTCGGGTCGGTCAGGGCGCACCACAGCTCGGACTGGGTGCGTCGCATCCGGCGGCGCACCTCGGGTGAGGAGCACAGGCCGAACTCCTCGGCCCAGGCCCACATCCGTAAGCCCGCCTCGTCCTGGTACGGGTTGCCGCCGGTGGAGGGGAAGGGCATCCGGAAAGCGGGAAGGGTGATCTGGTCCATGGCGCGCGTGCTCCTGTCTGGTCGGGGCGGCACTGCGGCCGGGGAACCTTCCGACAGTTTGTTCGCACTGTCCAGCGGCGGCCATGCTCGATACCCGCTGGAGTATCGCCGCGCGGTGTGCCCACCGCCGCCCGTCCTCCCCCGCGGGCCGCACGCTCCGGCCCCCGAGCGACCCCGGACGGGAACTCCACCCGGGGCGCCCGGAGCCCGAACCGGGCCGGGCCGGGCCAGGCCAGGCCAGGCCAGGCCAGGCCAGGCCAGGCCAGGCCAGGCCAGAGGCAACGAACTGCTGCCGCAGCGCAGTTGAACACCCGACGGAACGCCCCCGCACACCGGCGCGGCACAGTCGGGGCAGCACAGTCGGGGCGGCGGCATCAACCCGCCGACGCCGGGCAGGGATGAGGGGTTGTCCGGCATCGGGCCGGCGACCCGGCCCCGGCCCCGGAGTCGGCCGGGCGACACGAGGGGAGCGTCGACCATGGGCGAACTGGACGGCAGGACGGCACTGGTGACGGGCGGCTCACGCGGGATCGGGCGGGCCGTCGCACTGCGGCTCGCGGCCGACGGGGCGTTGGTCGCGGTGCACTACGGCGGCGACGAGCAGGCGGCCATGGAGACCGTGGGGCTGATCGCCAAGGCCGGCGGCCGGGCGTTCGCGGTGCGGGCCCGGTTCGGCGAGAGCGACGCGCTGGACCGGTTGTTCGAGGGCCTCGGCGCCGAACTGGCGGAGCACGGCGAGGACGGGCTGGACATCCTGGTCAACAACGCGGGCATCCACCTGGCCGGTTCGATCGGGCAGATCACCGAGGAGGAGTTCGACCGGGTGATGGCGATCAACGTGCGCGCGCCGCTCTTCGTGATCCAGCGGTCCCTGCCGCTGCTGCGGGACGGCGGGCGGATCGTCAACGTGGCCTCGGCGGCCACCCGGATCAGCTCCCCGCTCCAGCTCGGCTACACCGTCAGCAAGACGGCGCTGGCGGCGTTCGCCGCCCCGCTCGCCAATGAGCTCGGCCGGCGCGGGATCACCGTCAACACCGTCAACCCCGGCGTGATCCTCACCGACATGACCTCCGCGTGGACGAGCGCCCCGCAGGCGGTGGCCGGGCTGGAGTCGATCACCGCGCTGGGCCGGATCGGTCAGCCCGAGGACGTCGCGGACGTCGTCGGCTTCCTGGCGGGACCGCAGGGCCGCTGGGTGACCGGCCAGACCGTCGACGTCTCCGGCGGCACCTACCTCGGCCCGATCCCGCCGGCCTGATCCGCCCGGCGGCTCGCCCCGCGGCCCGCCCGGCGTCACACCCGACGTCACGCCCCTCGTGACGCCCCTCGTGACGCGATGGGCAGCCGCTCGGCGCGGTCCGAAGTCGGCACGGCGCGGTCGGGCAAGGGCACGGCGTGCAGACAGGGGTGCCGCAGGGCACTGTCCGCAACCACACCGTCCGGAGCCGCCAGGACGGTGGCCACCTCGCCGGTGATCTCCACCCGGAGGCCGCCGTCGGGGCTGGCCCAGACCGGCCCGCCACCGGGCCCCAGGGTGCCGGTGGCGCGCACCACGACGACGTCCGGCGGGGCGTGCCCGCCGATCGGCCCGGGCAGGGTCACCGCGTAGCGGCGTTCAAGGCTCTTCATGGCCGGCCTCCTGGTCGGAACTCCCCGCCCGTATCGTCGATTCTCCTCCGACCCAGGGTGGATGCATACGAACGGTTACGCTCTTGGCGCCATTCGGCGCGGGTCGTGGCAGCCCGCCCGGGAGCAGTGGATACCCGCCGCGCCTACCCGGCCGCTCCCACTCCACACCCCCGGGCCCTGGTGCGTACCGTCCGGAGTGGGCAGGCTGCTCCTACACCCCGCACCGACCACGGAAGCGAGACGGCGAGCATGATCGACGACCCCCGGGCCGGCACCGTCGACGGGCTGCTGCGCCGCAGCGCCCGCCGCGCGCCCGACCGCACCGCGCTCACCTTCGGCGACCGCGGCTGGACGTACCGGCGGCTCGACGAGGCGGTCAGCCGGGCGGCCGGACACCTGCTCGGGCTGGGCCTGCGCCCCGGCGACCGGGTCGCCGCGTACGGACGCAACTCCGACGCGTACGCGATCGCCTTCCTCGCCTGCGCCCGCGCCGGGCTGGTGCACGTCCCGGTCAACCACGCCCTGACCGGCGAGGAGCTGCGCCACCTGCTCGGCCAGTCCGGAAGCCGCGCGGTGCTCACCGACCCGGCGCTGGCGGCGGAGGTCGAACGGGTCCGGGACGGGCTGGGCGTCGCACACCTGGTACCGCTGCGGGACGACCCGGCCGGGCTGCTCGAAGCCGCGCTGGACGGCCCGGTGCCCGAACTCGGCACCGGCGTGGCCGACACCGACCTCGCCCAGCTGCTCTACACCTCCGGGACCACCTCCCGGCCGAAGGGCGCGATGATGCCGCACCGCGCCCTGGTGCACGCCTACCTGTCGAGCATCCACGCCCTCGACCTGCGCGAGGACGACCGGCCACTGATCTGCATGCCGCTCTACCACTCGGCCGCCCTGCATGTCTTCCTGCTCCCCTACCTCGCGGTCGGCGCCTCCGTCCTGCTGCTGGAGGCGCCCGACATCCCCGAACTGCTCCGGCGGATCGAGAGCGACCGGATCGGCTCGCTGTTCCTGGCGCCGACGGTGTGGGTGCCGCTGGCCCACCACCCCGACCTGGACCGACGCGACCTCTCCTCGCTGCGCAAGGCCCAGTACGGCGCCTCGATCATGCCGGTGGCGGTGCTCGACCGGCTGCGCGCCCGCTACCCGCGGGTCGGCTTCTACAACTGCTTCGGCCAGTCCGAGATCGGCCCGCTGGCCACCGTGCTGCGCCCGGAGGAGCACCCGGACCGGCCGGCCTCCTGCGGCCGCCCGGTGCTGTTCGTCGAGACCCGGATCGTCGACCGGGACGGCGCCGAGGTGCCGCCCGGCACCCCGGGCGAGATCGTCTACCGCTCCCCGCAGTTGTGCCTCGGCTACTGGGACGCGCCGGAGCTGACCGCCGAGGCGTTCCGGGGCGGCTGGTTCCACTCCGGGGACCTGGTCGTCGCCGACGCGGCCGGCTACCTGACCGTGGTCGACCGGATCAAGGACGTGATCAACACCGGCGGGGTGCTGGTGGCCTCCCGGGAGGTCGAGGAGGCCCTCTACAGCCACCCCGCCGTCGCGGAGGTCGCGGTGATCGGCGCACCCGACCCCACGTGGATCGAGGCCGTCACCGCCTTCGTGGTGCTCCGGCCCGGCTCCGCCGCACCCTCGGCGGCGGAGCTGGTCGCCCACGTCCGGAGCCGGCTGGCGCCGTTCAAGGTGCCGAAGAGCGTCGTCTTCGTCGCCGAACTGCCGCGCAACCAGAGCGGCAAGCTGCTCAAGCGGGAACTCCGGGCGCGGCTCACGGCCGGCTGAGGCAGTCCCTTCGGGCCCGCTACGCCCCTGCCCCGCGGACGGCGACCGTGCACAGCCGCTTGGTGGCGCGGGTCAGGGCGACGTACAGGTCCCGTTCGCCCGCGGGCCGGGCCGCGACGATCCCGTCCGGGTCCACCACGACGGCCTCGTCGAACTCCAGGCCGCGCGCCTCCGACGCCGGGACCAGCCGGGCGTACTCCTCGGCCCCGGCAGCCGCCAGTTCCGCCATCCGGCCGTCCGCGCAGACGACTCCGAGCAGCTCGCCCGGATGCGCGGCGGACTGCGCCCGCAGCTCGCGGAGGAGTTCGCCGACGAGCCGCTCCGGGGCCACCGCGACGGACCGCGGCTCGTCACCGTGACGGATCGACCGGACCGGGGGCTGTTCCGGGGCGATCCGGCGGAGCAGTTCCCCGGTGGTGGCGAGGATCTCCTGCGTGGTCCGGTAGCTGACGGTCAGCGTCCGCAGGTCGAAGCGCCGGCCGAGGTGCGGGGCGAGCGCGTCGTTCCAGTCCCGCGCGGTCGCCGCCGGGCCCGCCTGCGCGAAGTCACCGACCAGCGTCATCGACCGGCCCGGGCACCGGCGCACGACCATCCGCCACTGCATCGCCGTCAGCTCCTGCGCCTCGTCGACGACGACGTGCCCGAAGGCCTGCTCGGGCGGCCCGTCGACCAGGCCCGCCGCCTCGTCGAGGAGCGGCACGTCGGCCTCGGTCCACGGCGCGCCGGGCGTGCGCAGCAGCGACGCCCGCTCGTCGTCGGTGAGGTGCGGCAGGTGCGCGGCCAGCGCGTCGGCGTCGGACAGCAGGGCGTCGACGACCCCGCCGGGCACCAGCCGCGGCCAGATCTCCTCGACGGCCCGGTCCAGGTGCGCGTCGTCCAGGAGCGCGGCCCGGACCGCGTCGGCGTCGAACTCGTCGGCCCCGGTGGAGGGTTCGCCGTCGACACCGAGGTTGCGCAGGTCCCGGGCCGCCATCCGGTCGAAGTCGACTCCGGTGAGCTGGGCGACCTCGGCGTCGATGCGCTCCAGCGCCTCGGCCGTGCCACGGGCCAGCGCGCCGGTCAGAGCGTCCACCAGCAGCTCCAGGAACAGCCGGCGCGCCCGGTTGTGGGCGAGTCCGCTCGCCCGCGCCGCCTCGCGCACCCCGGCGACCTCCCCCTCCTCCAGGCGGACCCACTCCTGCCCGACCCGGACGGTGAAGTCCCCGCCGGGCGCCTGCCGCGCGCGGACCGACCCGGCCAGCGCGACGGCCAGTTCGGCACCGCCCTTGAGGCGCGCCACCCCGAACCGGTCCACGGCACCCGGCCGGACGCCGGCCAGCTCCTCGCACGTCGCCAGGACGACGTCGTTCTCCCCGAGCGAGGGCAGCACCTGGGAGATGTACTCCAGGAAGCGCGCGTTCGGCCCCAGGACCAGCACGCCGCGCTCGGCCGCCTTCGGGAACGCGTACAGCACGTACGCGGCGCGGTGCAGCGCCACCACCGTCTTCCCGGTGCCCGGTCCGCCCTGCACCACCGTCACCCCGCGGTGCGACGACCGGACGATCGCGTCCTGCTCCACCTGGAGCGTGGCGACCGCCGTCCCCATCCGACCCGTGCGCCGCTCCCGCAGCGCCGCCGCCAACGGACCGTCACCGACGACGTCCCCGGGGGCCGGCTCCGAGCCGTCCAGCAGTTCGTCGCTCACCCCGACCACCGTGCGGCCCGCCAGGCTCAGATGACGGCGCCTGCGCAGCCCCAGCGGGTGCACCGGCGTCGCCTCGTAGAAGGCCCGCGCCGCCTCCGCCCGCCAGTCCACCAGCAACGGCAGCTCGTCCTCCTCCCGTTGCAGGCCCAGCCGCCCGATCCGCAGCACCGTCCCGTCCGCGAGGTCGATCCGGCCGAAGACCATTCCTCCCTCGGCGCCCTCCAGCCGGCGCACCTCGCCCGCCAGTCGCCCGGCCGCCACCTCCCGCTCGTACACCTCGCCCGCGCTGTCGGCCGCCGACGCGAGCACCCGGCCCAGCTGCGCCCGCGCCCCGGCGAGCCGCTCGTCGAACAGCTCGCCGATGACGGACACCTGCACCCGCTCCAGCTCCACCTGCTGGACGGCATTGCCCTGGATCTGCGACAAGAAAGAACCCCCTCCTCGATTCGACCCACCACTATGCAGAGCAATTCCGGGAAAGTAAATATTGACTGTCCGGCACGGATGTGGCCTTCGATTTCCGGCACCGCGGTTTTCCGGGGAATTCCGGAACGGCCGGCCGGGCAGCTCCCCGGGCCCCGCGAATACGCCCTCTCCGCCCCGGGCCGGGGCGCCGCCGGCCGCCCGAACGCGCCCGCGACCAGCGGATCCTGTGGCCAGGAGCGCCCGCCGGCCGGGCCGCCGGGGAGCTGTCCGGTCGCTCGGGCGGAGGCGGCGGAGAATGGCGGGCCGGGACTTGTCGGCCCATGAGAGGACATCCGCCGCCGCGCATTCGGAAAGGTGGCCGCACGGTGTCCCGGCCGGTCCGGCGACGCTTCACGCCATTGCGCTTCCGGGACCGCTCCTTTTGTGCCGCTCCTCACCGGAGCCCGGTGGCCGTCCGCCCCTGCGGCCCTGTCCGCGCGGACGGGCGGCCACCCGGCCGGGCCTCTGCGCAGACCGGGCGGCGGTCGCGTGCTCGGGCGGACAGGGCCTAACCGGCCAACAGGGCGGTCTGGAAGACGAACCGGTTCCACGGGGTCCGTGGGTCCCGGCCGGTCACGGCGGCCAGGCGGCGCAGCCGGTAGCGGACGGTCTGCGGGTGGAGGTGCAGCCGGGCGGCCGCTCCGGCGGCGCCGTCGGAGTAGATCACGGTGTCGAGCGTCCGCCGGGTGGACTCGTCCCGCGCGAGGCGGCCGAGCACGGCTTCGGTGACCCGCGCGGGGTCGGCGTCCGGGTGCCCGGTCACCAGGGCCACCACCTCCAGGTCGCCGCGGTCGAGCACCCGGCGCTCGGTCCACACCAGCGGCGAGGCGTGCCGGACGCCGTGGACGGCGAGCCGGTAGGCGCGCGGCGCGGTGGCGGCGGTGACCCCGGTGAGCAGGGCGCCGGTGAGTCCGTGCCCGGCCGCCAGGCGGTCGAGCGCCGCCGCGTCGACGGCCTTGGCCAGGGCGACCCCGACGCCGTCCATGGTGGTGTGCAGCGAGGTGAGTTCGAGGTCGGCCGCCTCCCCCGCGGCCCGGGCGTCCAGGGCGGCGGCCACCAGGGCCGCCGCGCTCTCCGGGTCGGTGGCCGCCGGGGAGAGCACCATCAGGTCGAAGGCGGCCGGCAGTTCCGCGTCGAGTTCGCGCAGCCGCGCCCGCAGGGTGCCGGCGTGGCTCTGCCGGCCGAGCAGCAGGTCGGTGAGGAGGCCGCGCAGGGAGCGTTCGCGGTCCTCGCTGAGGCCGCGCCCGGTGGACTCGTAGCCGTCGAAGATCGCCTCGGAGGACTGGTCGAGCACGGTCAGCCACACCCGGGCGAGCGCGCTGAGGTCGCGCACGGTGACAGCGTCGGCGAAGCGCTCGCCGACCCGCTCGAAGAAGGCCAGCGCGGCCACCCGGTAGGCGCGCAGCACAGCCGCCAGCGGACGGGCGTCGCGCGCCCGGACCGCGCCGACACCGCGGAACATCCGGATGTCCTCGGCGTCCAACGCACCGTCCACAGCCCAGAGTTCGAGCACCCGGCGGAGCGTCCAGACGATGATCGAGCGGACCTCTTCGAGCTGGCGGGCGTCGAGGTTGGCGTAGGCCGGGATCTCCCGGGCGATGGCGGCCATGAAGGCCTCGACCATGCCCGGCTCGTCCGCCAGGATCAGCGCCACCGCGCCGTGCCGGTCCGGCAGGGGCGCAGCCTCGCCGTGCGCCGACCCGCCCGCCACCGACGGATCGGTTACCGACGGACCTTGTGCCGATGGCACAGTCTTCTTCATCACCACCTGACAAGCCTAGTGTCGGCGCCCACGGCCCGCCCGTGACCATGGGACGGCACGGCCGTCGCGCCCGGGCGACGGCGACTGCCCGAGGGAGTGCTGCATGCCGTTCCAGCCTGAGGTGATCGTGGTCGGGGCCGGCCTGGCCGGACTGGTGGCGGCCCATGAGCTGGCCAAGGCCGGCCGGCGGGTGCTGGTGGTCGAGCAGGAGAACCGGCGGAACCTGGGCGGCCAGGCGTTCTGGTCGCTGGGCGGCCTGTTCTTCGTCGACAGCCCCGAGCAGCGCCGGGCCGGGATCAAGGACTCCCTGGAACTGGCCCGGCAGGACTGGTTCGGCTCGGCGGGCTTCGACCGGCTCGACGACGACGACCGCTGGGGCCGGGAGTGGGCCGAGGCGTACCTGACCTGGGCGGCCGGCGGCAAGCGCGGGTACCTGCGCGAGCTGGGCCACCGGGTGGTGCCGCTGGTGGGGTGGGCCGAGCGGGGCGCGGGCTCGGCGACCGGCCACGGCAACTCGGTGCCGCGCTTCCACATCACCTGGGGCACCGGGCCCGGCGTGGTGGAGGCCTTCCTGCGCCCGGTGCTGCGGGCGGAGCGCGGCGGGCTGGTGCGGTTCGCCTTCCGGCACCGGGTGGACGAGCTGCTGACCGGGGAGGACGGTGCCGTGGTCGGCGTCCGGGGTGCGGTGCTGGTGCCGGACGACGCCGGGCGCGGGATCAGCTCCTCGCGCGAGGTCACCGGGCCGTTCGAGGAGCGGGCGGCGGCGGTCGTGGTGACCTCCGGCGGCATCGGGCACAACCACGCGCTGATGCGCGCCAGCTGGCCCACCGAGCGGGTCGGCCCGGCCCCCGAGCACCTGATCTCCGGCGTGCCCGCCCATGTCGACGGCCGGATGCTGGCCATCAGCGAGCGGGCCGGCGGCCGGGTCGTCAACCGCGACCGGATGTGGGCCTACACCGAGGGCGTCCACAACTGGGACCCGGTCTGGCCGGACCACGCCATCCGGATCCTGCCCGGCCCCTCGTCCATGTGGTTCGACGCGCAGGGGCGCCGGCTGACCGGCATGTCCGGTGTGCCCGGCGCCGACTCGATCGGCGCGATGCAGCAGATCCTGGCCACCGGCCACGACTACTCGTGGTTCGTGCTGACCCAGTCGATCATCGAGAAGGAGTTCGCGCTCTCCGGCTCGGAGCAGAACCCCGATCTGACCGGCCGTGACCTGAAGTTCGCGGTGAGGAGCAGGCTGGCGAAGGGCGCCCCCGCACCGGTGGAGCGGTTCAAGCGGCACGGCGTGGACTTCGTCGTCGCCCGGACCCTGCCCGAACTGGTCGCCGCCATGAACGGGATCGCGCGCGGCCCCGCGCTCGACCCGGCCGACATCGAGCGCCAGATCGTCGCCCGCGACCGGGAGTTGGGCAACGAGTTCAGCAAGGACGTACAGGTGATGGCGATCCGCAACGCCCGCCGCTCGCTGACCGACCGGATCGCCCGGGTCGCCAAACCGCACCGGATCCTCGACCCGGCCCACGGCCCGCTGATCGGTGTGCGCCTCAACATCCTGTCCCGCAAGACCCTCGGCGGGCTGCAGACCGACCTGGACTCCCGGGTGATCGGCGCGGACGGCGCCCCCGTCCCCGGCCTCTACGCCGCCGGTGAGGTGGCCGGGTTCGGCGGCGGGGGCGTGCACGGGTACAACGCGCTGGAGGGCACCTTCCTGGGCGGCTGCATCTTCTCGGGGCGGGCGGCCGGTCTGGCGATCGCCCGCGGCCGCACCTGACCGTCAGCCGGTGAGCCAGGGTGCCTCGGGGAGCTTGGCGTCGGCGTTGCGGCCGGAGAAGTCCACGGTGGTCGGCGTGCCCAGGCCCGCCATCCGCATGGTGACCCGGCGCAGCGTGCCGTCGGCGTCCACCCAGTAGGTGAGCGGCGAGCGGTTGCCGTCCGGCGCGGCGCCCTGGGCGCGCGGGCCGGCGAAGCGGTCGTAGCCGCGGCCGTCGATCCGGTCCTGGCCGAGCCAGCGGGCGCCGGACTGGGCGAGCAGCAGCGGGTTGTCCGGGCGGTCGGCGCCGACCTGGGTCAGCAGTTGGAGGCCGGCGTCCAGCGGGTCGGCGGTGTAGGAGCGCGGCGACCAGCCGCTGCGGGGCACGCGTTCGGCCTGCTCCCAGGCCGGGCTCCGGTCGCCCGCCGGTTCGGGGGCCAGGCCCAGGCCGCCGGTGTCCCAGATCACCAGGCCGTGGTCCAGCTGGCCGCCGCCGGCGCCGGTGGACTGGTAGCGGCCCACACCCCGGTGGGTGCGGTAGTCCACCACGCCCTCGACCCGGATCCGCACTCCCCCGCCCTCGTCGGCGGTGAGCACCACCCCGACCGGGCTGGCCTGGTAGAGGTTCAGCCGGGACACCGCCAGCCGGGCGGCCTCCTCGGTGGTGACCGGCCGTTCCGAGGCCCCGGCGGAGACGGCCCGGTACGCGACGAACCCCCCGGCCGCGGCGGCGCACACCGCGGCCGCGATCAGCGCCGTCAACCAGTGGGGCGGGCGGCGCCGGGGCGGGCGGGCGGCGGCCTTCGTCTTCCGGGCCATGCGGTCGTGTTCTCCGATCCGTCGTTCGGGGCGTTCGGGGCGTTCGGGGCGCTCGGGAGGTTCGCGTCAGCGAGGGTACTGCGGGTGGTGCGAGTGCTGCGGGTCGAGTAGGTGGTGCGCGTGCTGCGGTCAAGCACGGGAACCGGGCGGGTTCGCGGTCCTCGCGGTCCGCGGACCCGCCCGGTCCGGGTGTCACCCCGTCAGGACGGGATGGCGGTGGTGCCGGCTAGCGGTGCTGGGCCCGGCGGCGGCGCACCAGCACGAACAGTGCCGTGCCGAGGGCGATCAGCGCCGCGGCGCCGGTCGCGATCAGCGGAATCCCGCTGCTCGCACCGGTGTGCGGCAGTTCGCCGCCGGGAGCGGGCGCCGGTGGGGCCGGCGTGCTCGGCGGGGTGGTCGGGGTCGGCGTCGGGGTAGGCGTCGCCGACGCGGTGGGCGTCGGGGTGGGCGTCGGGGTGGGGATCAGCTTGTTGACGGCCGTGACGCTGACCCCGTCCTCCAGGTTGTCGGCGGTGAGCACCAGCGGTCCGAAGACCGTGTTGTCGGGCGCCGAGTAGCCGTCGGGCGGGCTCAACTCCTGCCAGTAGTACGTCCCGGGCAGGCCGGTGCCCTGGCAGATGCCGTCGGCGCCGGTCGTACAGGGATCACCGACGGGCGTGTCCGGCTTGGTCCCGGCGGTCTGCAGACCGTCGGTGCCGTTGGTCTCGTGCCACAGCTGGAACTTGGCACCGGCCAGCGGCTTGCCGTCCTGGTCGTTCTTGACCAGCTTCAGCGCGCCTTCCTGCTGGCGGTAGCCGAAGTCGAAGGTGTGGTCGTTCTCGCCCGGTCCGCCGGTGGTCAGCGCCCGTTCGGGGAACGTGGCGCCGGCAGGGACGATGCCCTTGGAGTCGACGAAGTGGTTGTCACCGACGTCGTGGTCCGTGGGCACCCAGTGGTAGAGCGGGCCGCCCTTGGCGTAATCGGCGGGGTTGTCGATCCGGATGGTGTACTTGGTGTGCGGCTTGAGGCCCCCGGCGACGTCGCTGTCGTCGAAGTAGTACTCGCCGCGCGGAGTGGTCTTGGTGGTGCCGACCACCTTGCCCGACTCGTCGTACAGATTGACGGTGGCGCCCTTGACCGGGGTCTGGCCCGGGTTCTGGATGCCCTTGCGCTCGGGGTCGTACCAGACCCGGTTGCCGATCTGCAGCGGTGCCTGGTCGCAGAGCACTTCGAGGTCACCCATCGCCGCGCCCTTGCCGAACGGCGAACTGGTCGCCGCCGGGGTCAGCCGCAGGCCGAACTTCGGGTCGTGGCTGCCGTCCTGGCGCTCCATGAAGGAGGTGCCGTAGCCGACCGGGGTGTGGTCCGGGTCGAAGGCGGAGGCCGCGATGGTGCTCTCGACCTTGGACAGTGCGATGCCCGCGAACACCGTGTTGTGGTGGCCCACCTCGTCCCAGCCGGTGGAGAAGAACCGGGCGCCGCGGACGGTCTTGCCGCAGCCGAGGTTGACGTCCATCACGTACATGCCGTTCGACGGGCAAGCCTTGTCGAGGTCACCGCCGGACATCACGGTGGCCGAGTTGGGCGCCGGGGCACCCGGACCGCGGTCGGCGAAGCGGTCCTTGAAGGCCAGCAGCATCGAGCCGTCGGTCTCGAACAGGATCTCGCCCAACTCCGGTTCGGGGAACGCGATGGTGGCGATGTTGCAGGGCTTGCCGTTCTGCGAGGACGAGATGCTGTTGCTCCACGGGAACCAGCCCGCCCCGTCGCAGGTGCCGGTGCCGACGGTGGACTGCCGCGGGTAGTCCATCGGCTGGTCCAGCACCGGCTTGCCGAACGCCCCGGTGCCGAGGTCGAACGGCAGGACCATGGCGCGCACGTCGGTGAGCTTGCCGGTGGACTGGCCGGAGCAGACCCCGCCGAGGAAGCCGGTGCCGTCCTGCATGCCGAGGCCGAACGGCCGCCAGTCGCCGGCCGCCGGGCAGCCCGGGTCCGGGATCGGGTAGACGCCCTTCGGCGCCGAGGCCGTCGCCGCGGTGGCGTCGTAGCGGTAGAGCTTGCGGTCGTTGAGGTTGACGACGAACAGGTCCTTGCCGTCGTCGGTGATCTTGATGCCGCCCAGGCTCTCCTTTCCGGGCACGTCGAGGAAGGCGTCGTCCGTCCCCGGCCCGTGCGCGGTGCTGCCCGCGTTCGGGACGGTGGTGAAGACGGTCGTCTTCTTCGCCGCCAGGTCGGTGACGTAGATCCCGCCGGAGCCGCCGGGGCCGTAGTCGGTGGTGCGCTTGGCCGTCGCCGCGGAGAACACCCGCTTGTCGGCCTTGTTCCACGCGATGCCGAAGATGGTGCCGGTCTCGGCGTCGGTGGCGAGGTTCGTCGCGACGACGTCCTTGCCGGGGCCCTCCTGCCCGCGCGCGCTGTACGGGAAGGACACCAGGGTGCGCTGGGTGCCGCCCTGGTAGGTGGGGGTCTGGCAGGCGGTCACCAGCGGCGCGTTCTTCTGGCAGTAGTCCGCCGGGTTCCAGAGTCCCGTGGTGTAGGAGACGTTCTTGCCCCCGCTGAGGTCGACGAACTCCTCGTTGGAGCTGAGCTGGTTCGGCGCGCCGTCCAGGCCCTGGCGGGACGCGAAGGCCGGGAACAGCACGCCCGGCTTCGGATTCACCACCTGGACCCGGTACTTCCCGCCGGTGGCCTTGCTCGTGGCGGGCGCCAGGGTGACCGTGCCGTCCGCCGCCGTGGTGCCGTCGATCGAGACCCCGGCGTCGTCGGTGAGCGTCACCTTGACGCCCGCCATGTTCGGCTCCAGCGCGGGCGTCCATGTGCCGGAGTTGTCCACGGCCCGGATCACCCGGACCGTGACCGTCCCGTCGCCGGTCTGCGAGACCGCCGACGGGACCGCCGCCAGCGAGCTGCTGCCGACGACGATGGCGAGCGCCGCGATGCGGCCCACGGCGCGGCGGCCGGGCAGGCCCGACCGTGACCGGCCCGGGCCGCGCGCGGCGCCGTTCATCAGTTCTTTCGTTGTCTTCATCCCTGCTCTCATCATCTGAAGAGCCCAAATGGCCCGCCTACAGGAGCGAGCCCACAGCGTGGCCTGAAACCGCCGTGATTAACGTGAGCTTAAAGGGAATTCACCCAACCGGGTGGCCGATCGTGGAACTTTGATGAGCTGTCAGACGTATCCACCACGGCTCTCCTGGCCAACGGTCACGTTCCGGGCGTCCCCACCAGCGGGAATCCGGCCCCGGAGAAGCTCTCGACACGGAACAAGCGTCATGTCGACAAAGCAGCTCGACCACGCAGGGTGACCGAACCTCGAACAGCACTACGAATGCCCCGGGAATTCGGCACAGCCTGCACAGAACCGTCCACGATTCATTCCAACCCACCAGCCCCAGGAGCAACGTTCGCCCGGAGCCCACCGGCCACTGGTCGGGAAGTCCGGCCGCGAACAAGGGCCCGGCACACCCCTGTCCTCCCTCTGTCCTGGGTCAACGCCGCTGACATAACCTGCGGGGCATGAGCGAACGCGTGGTCCCCGAGCCCCAGCGCCGCCGGCGGCGGCCCACCAAACAGGGCGTCGTGCTCTCCCGGGAGCTGATCATCGACACGGCGCTGCGACTGGTCGAACAGCACGGCGCCGACGCACTCACCGTCCGACGGCTCGGCGCCGCCCTCGGCTCCGACCCCAGCGCCGTCTACCGCTACTTCCACAGCACCGACGACCTGCTGCTCGCCATCGCCGACGAACTCATCGGCCGCGCCCAGGCCGGCTGGCAGCCCACCGGCGACTGGCGCGCCGACCTGCGTGCCATCGGCCTGCGGATCCACTCCGCCTACCTCGCCCACCCCCAGGCCGCCCTGCTCGCCGCCCACCGCACCACCGGCCGCAGCCACGAGACCGCCGCCGTCGAGACGATCCTCGGCGTCCTGCGCACGGCCGGCTTCCCCGACCCGGAGGCCGTCGGGATCTACCACGCCTTCGTCGACCAGAGCCTCGGCTTCGCCGCCCTCGACGCCGCCGCCCTCGCCCTCCCGGCCGCCGCGGCCACCGCCGACCTGCGGGTCTGGCAGGCCTCCTACGCCCGCCTCGACGCCACCACCCACCCCCACATCGCCGCCACCGCCCACCTGCTCACCACCGACATGCGGCGCAGCGGCTACCCGTACGCCCTCGACCTCCTCCTCGACGCCGCCACGGCCCGCCTCACGGCGGCCACGACGCGCTGAGCCGGGCCGCCGGCGGGAGGTGGGCCCGGCGGGAGGTGGGCCCAGCAAGCGGCGGGCCACCGGCGGGCGTGGTTCAGAACGCCGATCGTCGCCGAACCCGGTGGGCTCGGCGACGACGGGGCAGGCGGCCGGTCGGGCCCGCCGGGTCGTGCCCGGTCACTCCGCGACGTACACGGCCTCACCGCCCACGTAGGTGCGCAGGACGCGGGCGGCGGCGATCTCCTCCGCGGGGCCGGTGAGGATGTCGCGGTCGAGGACGACCAGGTCGGCGAGGTGGCCGGGGGCCAGGGTGCCGGCGTCGTCGTGGCCGTTCACATGGGCGGAGCCGGCGGTGTAGGCGGCGAGGGCGGAGGGGAGGTCGAGGCGCTGTTCGGGCAGGAAGACCCGGCCGTCGGTGGCGCCCGGTTCCATCCGGTTGACCGCCACGTGGAGTCCGGCCAGCGGGTCCGGGCTGCTCACCGGCCAGTCGCTGCCCGCCGCCAGGGTGGCGCCCGCGCGCTGGAGCGCGGCGAACGGGTACTGCCGGGCGGCGCGTTCGGGGCCGAGGAACGGGATGGTCAGTTCGTCCATCTGCGGCTCGTGGGCGGCCCACAGCGGCTGGATGTTGGCGATCGCGCCGAGTCGGGCGAAGCGGGTCAGGTCGTCCGGGTGGACCACCTGGAGGTGGGCGAGGTGGTGCCGGGTGCCGCGCCGGCCGTTCGCCGTCCGGGCGGACTCGACGGCGTCCAGGGCCTCCCGGACGGCCCGGTCGCCGAGGGCGTGGAAGTGCACCTGGAAGCCGAGCGCGTCGAGTTCGGTGACGTATCCGCGCAGTGCGGCCGGATCGACGAAGCTGAGGCCCGAGTTGGCGGTGGCGCAGCCGCAGCCGTCCAGGTACGGGCTGGTCATCGCGGCGGTGAAGTTCTCCGCGATGCCGTCCTGCATGATCTTCACCGAGCCGGCCCGGAACCGGCCGTGGCTCAACTCTGCCCGCCGGGAGACGAGTTCGGGGATCTGCTCGGCGCCGCGCTCGCGGTCCCACCAGAGCGCGCCGGTCACCCGGGCGGTCAGCGCGCCGGAGCGGGCGGCGGCCAGGTAGGCGTCGGACGGATCCGGCTGGCCGTGGAACTCGCCGAGCAGGGCGTCCTGCCAGCCGGTGATGCCGAGCGAGTGCAGCAGGCGTTGGGCCCGGAGCAGTCCGGTCAGCCGCTGGGCGGCGGTGGGCGGCGGCACCAGCCGGGCGACCAGACCGGTGGCGCCCTCCTGGAGGGTGCCGGCCGGGGTGCCGTCGGGTTCGCGTTCGATCCGGCCGTCGGCCGGGTCGGGGGTGTCACGGGTGAGGCCGGCCAGTTCCAGGGCCCGGGTGTTGGCCCAGGCGCCGTGGTGGTCGCGGTTGGTGAGGTAGACCGGGCGGTCCGGGACGACGGAGTCGAGCAGCTGCCGGGTGGGCAGCCCGCCGTCGAAGCTCTCCAGCGACCAGCCGCTGCCGGTGATCCACTCCTGGTCGGGGTGGGCCTCGGCGTAGGCGCGGATCCGTTCCAGGTACTCGGTGACGCCGACGGTGCCGGTGAGGTCGCAGGCGGCCGCCTCGACGCCGCCGAACACCGCGTGGACGTGGGCGTCCTGGAAGCCCGGCAGCAGCAGTCTGCCGGTGAGGTCCACGACCTCGGTGTTCAGTCCGATCAGCGCGCGGACCTCGTCGTGTCCGACGGCGGTGATCCGTTCCCCGGTCACGGCCAGGCTGGTCGCCCGGGTGCGGGCGGCGTCGCCGGTGTGGACGGGGCCGTGGGTGAAGACCAGATCGGCGGCCTCGGTCATGGGTGGTGCTCCGTTCTCGGGTTGTGCGGGTGGTACGGGTTCTACGGGTTGTGCCTGTCGCTCGGGTTGTGCGGGTCGTTCGGGTCGTGCTGGCGTTGCACGGGTCGGCGGCGGGGGCCGTTCAGGCGGTCGGGTCGAGGAAGTACGGTGAGCGCCGCCGCCAGCGGGCCCAGGCCGCCGACGGGAGTCCGGTGAGGATCATCATCGCCACCACGGTCAGCTCGAACCAGCCGTTGTCGGCAGACAGTTCGAAGTGGTCCGTGGAGTCGTAGAAGGTCCAGGCGAGGTAGCCGCCGACGGCGAGCAGGGCGGCCGCGCCGAGCAGCGGGCCGACCACGGCGCGCAGTCCCTGCCACGGGTCGGTGCGCAGCAGCCCGCGGAAGCGGACGGCGGCGGCGACGGCGGTGAGCGCGTAATAGAGGGCGACGATGATGCCGATCGCGTTGACGGCGGCCGAGATCAGGTCGTTGACGGTGGGGATCGCGATCGAGGCGAGGGCGAGCAGGACGGCGAGGCCGGTGATCAGCAGGGTGCCGACGGCGGGGGTGGCGTGCCGGGGGTGCAGCCTGGTCCAGACCGGGCCGAGTACGCCGTCGCGGCCCATCGCGTACATTCCGCGCGCGGTCGGGATCACCGAGGACTGCAGCGAGGCGACGGCGGAGAACGTCAGGGCGATCAACGGCAGTGCGGCGAGCGGCTGGTGGGCGAGGGTGGTGCCGAAGTAGGTCAGTCCGTGGGCGCCGTTGTCGGCCAACTCGCCGAGTGGCAGCACCCGTTGGAAGGCCGTCCCGGCGAGCAGGAAGAGCAGCATCATCACCACCAGGGCGAGCAGGCCGGCCCGGGAGGCGTCGCGCGGGTCACGCACCTCCTCGCCGACGCTGAACACCGACTCGAACCCCCAGTAGCAGAACACCGCGAGCACCATGCCCTGGGCCACGGCGTCGAAGGAGGGCAGGTCGAAGGGGTTGTACCACTGGAGGGAGAACGGCTGGTCACCGGCGAACAGCCCGTAGCCGCAGAAGCCGAGCAGCACCGCGTACTCGAAGACCAGCAGGGCCTTCTGCAGCCGGGCGGCGAGGTCGAGTCCACGGACGGCGACGAGGGCGGCGCCGATCAGGACGACGAGGCCGAGCAGGGTGCACTGGACGGTGGAGTCGGCGTCCAGGCGCAGGCCGGCGACGCTGCGCAGGTGGGCCTGGTCGAGGAGTTGGATGACGGCGGAGCCGGTGACGGTGGTGGTGTAGGCCATGAAGACCACCGTGCCGACGGTGTTCACCCAGCCGGTGAGGAAGCCCAGCCAGGGGCTGAGGGTGCGGCCGACCCAGCGGTAGCTGCTGCCGGCGTCGGGTTCGACCGCGTTCAGCCGCCCGTAGCCGCCCGCGATGGCGAGGACGGGCAGGAAGGCCAGCAGCATGATCGCGGGCAGGTGCAGGCCGACGACGCCGGCCATCAGCCCCAGGCCGATGCCGATGCTGCTGGTGGCGGCCGTGCTGGAGGCGGCGATGGCGGCGCCGTCCAGCAGGCCGATGGATCTGTGCATGGCGCCGTGGCTCGCGCCCGTTCTCGGGCCGCTGCCCGTGTCGTCCTTCACCGTCGATGCCAACGGGTCACCGCCTTGCTCATGGGGGATGCGGGGGGATGCGGGGGATGCGGGGTGGGGCGGGGGGAGGTGCGGGGGTGGGGAAGTGCGAGCCATGAAACCGGCGGGTTCGTTTCACGTCAATGCCGTTGTCATAAGGGGTTCAACCGTTCCGCACTCTCGTCCTGAACAGTACTTTTGACGTACCGTCGACAACCCTTGCCCCTGTCACCCTCGCCCGGAGCATCCGTGATCCCCCTTCGTAAGGCCCGCACCGCCGTGCTCGCGGTGGCGGCCCTGCTGGCCGCGCTCGTGAGCGCCGCCCCACCCGCGCAAGCCGTCACCCCACCCACACCCGTACTGAGCGGCGCCCAGCTCGCCGCCTCCTGGACCGGCCCGCTGAGCACCCGCGGCCGCTACGTCGTCGACGCGAACGGCGACCGCTTCAAGCTCAAGGCCGGCAACTGGGCCGGCGCCCAGGGCACCTGGGAGGGCAGCGGCTCGACCACCGACCCGGCGAACAACCAGGCCGGCCAGGTCTCGTACGACATCCCGCTCGGCCTGGACCGGGCGCCGCTCGGCGAGATCCTGGCGGGCTTCCACGGCCTGGGCCTGAACGCCGTCCGGCTGCCGTTCGCCAACGCGCTGATCCACGACACCAGTACCGTGCCGGACGTCGCCGTCACCGCCAACCCGCAGCTCAAGGGCCGGACCCCGCTGCAGGTCTACGACGCCGTGGTCGCCGCGCTGACCGCCGACGGCTTCGCGGTCATCCTCAACAACCACACCACCAGCTACCGCTTCTGCTGCGGCCTGGACGGCAACGAGCGCTGGAACAGCGGCCAGAGCACCCAGCAGTGGGAGGACGACTGGGTGTTCATGGCGAACCGCTACGCGTCGAACAAGCGCGTCGTCGGCGCAGACCTGCGCAACGAAGTCCGCCGGGACACCTGGGACGACCCCAACTGGGGCCTGGGCGACGCCCACGACGAGTACGCCGCCTTCGAGGAGGCCGGCAACCGGATCCTCCAGGCCGACCCGGACCTGCTGGTCATCATGGAGGGCATCAACTGGTACGGCATCCCCGCCGCCGGGTTCTCCCACGGCCGGCCGATGCTCACCCCGGTGGCGACCCTGTCCAACACCCTGATCCGCTCCGACAAGCTGGTCTACGCCGCCCACTTCTACGCCTACACCGGCCCGGCCAACACCGGCGCGGGCAGCGGCCCCGGCGCCACCGGCGACCCGCGCTACGAGGACTTCACCCCCGACCAGCTCGCCCAGGTGGTGGACCAGGAGGCCCTGTTCGTCACCCAGTCCGGCCAGCACTTCACCGCCCCGGTCTGGGTCAGCGAGTTCGGCGCCGGCGGGCGCGGCTCCACCGACGCCAAGGAGCAGGCCTGGTTCGACCGCTTCACCGACATCCTGGCCGCCAATGACACCGACTTCGCCGTCTGGCCGCTGGTCGGCTGGCAGAACAACGGTGTCCCCAACGACAGTTGGGCACTGCTCTCGTACGACACGGCCGGCCGGCAGCTCGGCCTGAACGACCCCGGCGACTGGCGCGCCGCCGACTGGCACAAGCTGATCGACGGCCCCTCGTACACCGGGCAGGTCGCACCGGTCACCCGCTGGAACATGCTCGACCTCGACCACGGCGACCAGAACGTCTCCGCCCGCATGCTGGCCCGGCCCGACTGGAGCCCCGGCAACCGCAAGGGTGACTGCCCGGACGGCCAGCGCCTGGCCGGCCTCGGCCGCGGCAGCAGCCGGGGCCTGTGCACCGACGCGGGGCAGCCCGCCGGCGGCACCGGCGACTGGGTGACCGTCACCGACCAGCGCTACGTCACCGAGGGCGACTGGGCCTCCGGCTACGACAAGCTCCAGTGCCCGGACAACACCGTCGCGGTGGGCTACAGCGTCCGCAGCAACGCGATGTCCGCCCTGCTCTGCGCCCCGGCCGCCGCCGCGCTGCCCACCACCGGCCGCACCGTCTGGTTCGACCACGGCGACAACCGGCCCGCGAACGGCGGCTCCACCGCCGGCGACTGGGCGCCCGGCTCCTACAAGGGCCAGTGCGCCGACGGCGAGTACGTGGCCGGCGTCGCCGACACCTGGCGCGGGCTCCAGTACGGCGTCCCGGACGCGCTGCTCTGCCGCCCGCTGAGCTGACGGGTGGCTGCGCCAACGGCGGCGCGCACCCGCCGTGGCCCGGTGGCGCCGACCGCGACCCTTCGCGGTCGGCGCCCCGGACGGCGACCGCGACGGCGTCGTCCGGCGACGAGGGCCGATCAGCGGGACGAAGGTCATCGAGGAGATCGAGAAGGCCTTCGGCGTGACGTGATCTGCCCCCGGTCACGGCGGGGCCGTGCCCGGCGGATGCGCCATCCGCCGGGCACGTGCAAGGTAGTGGGGTACGAACCGCCCGGCCGGCGACCGTCCGTGGCCCCGCGGACACCGTCCGCCCGGCCACCGGCCCCCAGCCGCCCCTCGACCGAAGGAGGCGCCATGCCGACCAGGACGATCCCCCGTCGGGCTCTGGTGCTGACCGCCGCCGCCCTCGCCGTCCTGCCCACCGCGGCGCTCACGGCGCCCGCGCAGGCGGCCTCCGCACCCCCGACCGTCCCGGCCGCCACGACCGCCGCCGCGCCGGTCGGCTTCGTGGACCTGCCCGACTCGGCGCTGCCGACCGACCGCGCGCCGCACCGGATCACCTTCCGTTACCGCAACGACGCCCCGACGGATCAGACGGTCGCCCCGCAGATCCTGCTCGAGTCACCCCAGCAGGGCCCGTTCCTCAGCCCGTCGGACTTCCGGCTGGAGATGCTGGGGACGGACGGCCGCTGGCGCACCGTGCCGCTCGGCAGCCAGACCGGCACGCTCTACACCGGGCTGATCCCGGCGAAGATCGTCCTGCACTCCGGCCACACCCTCACCGAGAGCTACCGGCTCACCGTGCTGCACGGACCCGCCCAGGGGACGATCGAGCCCCGGATCGCGATCTACGCCTGAGCCCTCGGCCGCTGCCACCCGGCCCCCGGGCTCAGCCGGGCCCGCCACCCAGGTCGGCGGGCCCGGCTGAGGCTCCCGTACGCCCGGCCTCCGCACCCCCGCCCCCGTACGCCCGGCCCCGCGCAGCCGTCCCCCGCACCTCCGGCCACCCCCGCGTGCCCGTCGTCCAGAGGGCGCGCGGGGGTGGCCGGGGGCGCGCCTCAACTCGCCCCCCGTGCTTCCAAGCCCTGCTTTCGCAATGATCGCCACCGCTTATGCGAAAGTCACCCGTTCGAGTGAGTTTGGCGGCCTGGATTGCCGTATTCGCGCAGCGAGTGTCCGCTCCCCGGCGCCCGCAAACCTGCCCACGACGACCCGTTCGAACGGCAACAATCTGCGAGGCGATCTGACGACCCGTCGGATCCCGCTTCCCGCACCTGCCGCAGAGGGGAACCCTGTCGTGACCACCGAGGCCGTTCCGCAGAGCCAGCCCAGCCAGCAGAGCCTCAGTACCTCCGCCGCCCGCAACCTCGCCACCACCACCAAGACCGTGCCGCAGATGCTCGGGATCACCCCGCGCTACCTGCTGCGCGCGCTGCCCTGGGTGGACCTGGAGGCGGGCGTCTACCGGGTCAACCGCCGCCGGGGTTTCATCCTCGGCGACGGCCTGGTCAGCACCTACGTCGACGGCTCCGGCGCCACCCGGGTCATCCCCGAGGACCTGCGCGAGGTGTCCTTCCTCAGCCAGGTCGACGGCCCGGTGCTCACCGCGCTCGCCGGCGCCTTCACCGAGCGCGAGGTCGCGCCCGGCGAGCTGATCGTCGACACCGACGCCCCCGCCGAGCAGCTGCACCTCATCGCCTTCGGCCGGGCCGAGAAGCGCGCCACCGGCGCCTACGGCCAGGACGCCCTGCTGGCCGTACTCGGCGAGGGCGACTTCTTCGACGCCACCGCCTGGGCCGCCGGCACCGCGATGCCGTACCGGGTGCAGGCCGCCACCACCTGTACCGTGCTCTCGCTGGACCGCCGCGCGCTGGTCGAACTCGCCGACCGGGAGCCCTCGTTGCGCGCCCGGCTGGACGAGTTCACCGCCGCCCAGGCCCCGGTCGACCGGGAGCACCCGATCGACCTCAGCTCCGGCCACTCCGGCGAGCCGTACCTGCCGGAGACCTTCGTCGACTACGACGAGGCCCCGCGCGAGTACGAGCTGAGCATCGCCCAGACCGTCCTCAAGGTGCACACCCGCGTCTCGGACATCTACAACTCCGACATGGACCAGGTCCAGGCCCAACTCCGGCTGACCGCAGAGGCGTTGCGCGAGCGCCAGGAGTGGGAGATGCTCAACCACCCCGAGTACGGCCTGCTCAACAACGTGGTGCCGACCCAGCGGGTGCGCACCCGCGGCGGCGCGCCCACCCCGGACGACCTCGACGAACTGCTCGCCCGGGTCTGGAAGCAGCCCGCGTTCTTCCTGGCCCACCCGCGGGCGATCGCCGCCTTCGGCCGCGAGTGCACCCGGCGCGGGGTGCCGCCGCAGATCGTCGAGCTGTTCGGCAGCCCGTTCCTGACCTGGCGCGGGGTGCCGCTGCTGCCCTCCGACAAGCTGGACCTCAACGGCTCGGCGAACTCGGCGCCCGGCACCACCAACATCCTGCTGATGCGGGTCGGCGAGGAGCGCCAGGGCGTGGTGGGCCTGCGGCCGGCCAAGGTCCCGGACGAGGTCGAGCCCGGCCTGGCGGTGCGCGCGATGGGCGTCGACCGGCAGGCCATCACCTCCTACCTGGTGACCGGCTACTTCTCCACCGCCGCGCTGGTGGACGACGCCATCGCCGTGCTGCAGAACGTCGAGGTGTCCAACTACCATGACTACTCCTGACGGATTCGGGCGCGGCACCGGGATCACCGGAGCCGGTGGGACCACCGGGCCGGCCGCGGCGCCGAGGGGAC